>JAHDCI010000219.1 GCA_020629955.1 Myxococcota bacterium
CCGGCGGAGCTTGGTACCTTCGCGCTATGACGAGCGCATCCATTCTCATCGTCGACGATGAAAAGAGCATCCTCACGACGTTGTCTCGGGCCCTTCGCGTGGAGGACTTTGAGGTCGATGTCGCCGGCAGTTCTGGCATCGCGCTCTCCAAGATTGAGAAGAAGTCTTTTGACTTGGTCCTCCTCGATGTTCAGCTCCCCGATTTCAGCGGGCTTGAGCTGTTGCGCAGGCTCCGCGAGCAAGGCTCGGATCTCCCCGTCATTATGATGAGCGGGCACGGCACGATCGAGACCGCGGTCGAGGCGACTCGGCTTGGCGCGTTTACGTTCTTACAAAAACCGATCGGCACGGAGCAGCTCCTCTTAACGATCCGGAACTGTCTCGGCTTCGCAGAGCTTGCTGCCGAAAATCGTGAACTCAAGAAGCGAACGGGGGCGACCGAAGGCATGCTGGGCGAGAGCCCCGTGATGCGCGAACTGCGTGAGCGAATCGGTCTTGCAGCCAACGCGAGCGCGAATGTTCTGGTCCTCGGCGAACGCGGCACGGGCAAGGAACTGGTCGCCCGCGCGATTCATCAGGGAAGCCAGCGAACGAAGGCTTCGTACGAAAAGCTGAACTGCGCGGCGGTTCCGAAGGAACTGATCGAATCTGAACTCTTCGGTCATGAGGCGGGGGCGTTCACCGGCGCAACAAAGCAGCGGCGCGGAAAGTTCGAACGCGCGGACAAAGGCACGCTCTTCCTCGATGAGGTGGGGGATATGCCGCAGGCGATGCAGGCAAAGTTGCTCCGAGTTCTTCAAGAAGGGGAACTTGAGCGTGTCGGAGGAAGCGACCTGATCCATATCGATGTCCGTGTTGTTGCCGCGACGAATCAGGACCTCTCCAAGATGATCGCGGACGGGGAGTTTCGCGCGGACCTCTATGACCGACTGAATGTTTTGCCGCTTCGTGTGCCGGCCCTTCGAGAGCGAGTCGAGGATATTCCGATTCTCACCGCGCATTTCCTCGAGCAGGCGTGTGCCGCAAATGATCGGCCGCTAAAAACGATGTCAGAAGGTGCGATGAAGCTCCTCTGTGCGTACGAGTTTCCTGGAAATGTCCGAGAGCTACGAAATCTTGTTGAGCGGTTGGTGATCCTGAGCCCTGGCGACGAGATCGTAGAGCGCGATGCGAGAGCATTTTTGCCGCTTTCTGCGGGTGGAAGCGCTGGTGGAGGGTATTACCGACCGGGGACTTCTCTAAAAGAGATGATCGCGGCGGCGGAGAAGGATCTCATCCTTCGCTCCCTTGACCACAACAAAGGCCATATCACCAACACCGCGACCGACCTCGGTCTTGAACGAAGCCATCTTTATAAAAAGATGAAAGCGCTCGATATCAAGCGGTAAGACGATGCGTCCGTTAGAGCGAATACTCGATCTCCTCCACGTTCTTCAGAACTCACGGGAGCCCGTCTCCTTTTCGGAGTTGCGCCGACAGTTTCCTGCATATCGGGAGGGCTCGGACGTCGCGACTCGCCGGAAGTTCGAGCGGGACAAAGCGGAACTAACCAAGCTCGGCGTCGTGCTCGACTATCACGACGGAGAGGACGGAGAACCCGAGGGCTATACGGTGGATACCGAGGCCAGTTATCTCCCTCCTGTCAGCTTGAGTGAAGCGGAACGCGGCACGCTCGCGATGGCCGCGAGAGCGGCGCTTGCGGATGTTTCTTTTCCCCATCGTGCTTCGCTGCGGCTCGCCCTTGCCAAGCTCGAGGCGGGTGGCGATGCCCGCGCCCCGGAGGTGCACTTTAGCCACGGTGAGCCCCATGCTCCGGGCGATGACCGGGCGCAGATCGAATCGTTGGGTCAGGCGCTGACGTCGCGTAAGCGGGTCACTCTTGCCTATCGCAAAGAAGACGGCGCTCTCTCTGAGCGTGAGGTCGAGCCTTACGGAATCTATCTTCGTCGCGGCGCTTGGTATCTGGTCGCCTTCGACCATCATCGAGAGAGCATGCGGGTCTTTCGGGTCTCTCGGATCCTTCGCGCGAAGATGAATCCGAAATCTCCAGCTACGGCGGATTTTGAGATCCCGGCCGATTTCTCACTGAAGCAATACATGAAGGGATCTCCCCTTCATTATCGGGTGCACGCTCCAGTAGAGGCGGAGATCGAGGTTTCGCGCGAAGTCGCTTTCTTGATGGCGAAAGATTGGGGAAAGCCCGACGAGGATGGGCGGTTCCGGGTCACGACGACCCACCTGGCCTTTCTGGTGCAACAGGTCCTTTCACTCGGACCTCGCGCGACATTGCTTGCGCCCGAGGAGGGCCGAGAGATGATGCGCGAAGCTCTTCGCAACGTGATCACTGTGCATGAGGGTTCGCCATGAGACAGGACCTGCCCCGATTTCTTTTCCTTGTACCCTTCGTCGCAGCTCGGCCGGACGGTGTCCCCGTTCAGGAACTCTGCGAGCATCTTTCGCTGACGCCCAAACGACTCAGTGCGCTGATCGATGAAGTTGCAATGGTGGGGAGTCCGGACGGTTCACCAGACGAAATGGTCGAACTCTACCAAGAGGGAGATCGAGTCTACGTCGCGCTGCCCCAACGTTTTGTGCGGCCTCCTCGGTTTTCGGTGGAAGAGACGCTCGCGTTAATGCTTGCGCTAGCGCCCCTTCGGGATGCAGGTCTCCCCGCTCTAAAAGTCGAGGCGGAGATGCTCGTGCAGAAGCTTGAGGCGCTCGCGAGCGAACGCGCAAAGGATGTGCTCCCCACGCTGCTCGAACGTGTTTCGATTCGGGCTGGGGATGCGGAAGACCCCACTCGCCTCGGGGTCTTGGAAGCGGGATTGCGGCGAAAGCGGTGGATCGACGCCGAATATTATACCGCGAGCCGGGATGTGATGACGACTCGGCGCCTCGATGTGCACGCGCTGATTCAGGTTCGCGGGATGTGGTACGCCGTCGACGGTCAGGGAAAGACATTTAAGGTCGAGCGTTTCCGATCGGTCTCAGCGACCGACGAGTCCTTCGAACGGAACGAGCTCGACCTTGAGTTGATTCGGGCGCGGCTCGAAGCTCGTTCGCTCGCGGCCAGTGAGGAGGCGGTGACCGTCCGGATTCGCGAACGCGAGATCCAGACCCACCCACGGAGCGGCGCCGCGCTACGTCGCTGGATTCGCATGATGATCGGCAACGCTGAGATTCTTGAGCCTGCTTCTTCCCGCGCTGCGATGAGAGAGGAAGCGGTGGAGTTGCTCGCCCGCTACGAGTAGAAGAGGAATCGGCGATTCGTGGTGACGACGCCGGCTCTGCGTGGTTATCGTCCACGCATGGAAAAACCTCTCCCTGCAATGGTTGCGCAGCTTGAAGACCTTTTGGGTTCGGACGACGTTCCAGGTGCGACGGCGGCGATTTTCGAGTGGGTGTACGAAAACCCCGAGGATGGAGAGGAAGCGCTGCGGCTGCTGCTGCCCTTGCTGAACAAGGCAGATATCGCTTCCGCGCCGCACGTGGCCATGCTCTGTGGTGCGCTCGTGGAGCGGGGGGCGCCTGCCACGCCGCTTGCGGAGGCGATGCTCAAGCCGACGATTGCCTTGCTCGAAGCAGCGGACCGACTTGCGCAGCATATTCAAACGTTGCCGCTACCGGAAGAGGAAGAAGAGGACTTATTCTATTTCGGACTTCGATGCGTGGCGATTGCAGATCTCGCTGAGTTCGCCGGAGCCGATCCGGAAGCGATGGCGGCCTTTGACGCTCTCGACAAGTGGTACTTGCCTTTCGTTGCGAGTGTGACTCGGAGCCCCGACCTATTTCGTGCGCTTCGGCGGCCGGAGCATTTGGAGGGGCAGAAACTTCGCGAACTGACAGAGCGCGGTGGCTGCTCGACTTCTTATTTCTTGGGACTACTGTTGCACGCGACCAACGATGATCGATTCGTCGTTCTTCTTCCCGAGATCGAAGAGGGTTATTCCCTCCAGGTCGATGGTGTCGTGGAGACAGGACAGCTCTCGATTCTTCTCTCGGATCTTCTACAAGAGAGCTTGCGTAAGATCGGCGCTTCGGGACCTGCGGAAGGAGCGGTCCTGGAAGTTGCTCGCGGGGAGGGGCCGCAAGTCATCGACGCGTCTTACGACTGCAAGTTTTACCTGTATCCTTGGCAGGCTTTGGGTCTCGAAACGGGGCTCCCGGAAGACCAACGCTTCGTTTGGAAGGCCCCCGGAGGCACGGGGAGCCGTAGTCTGCCAGCCGACTTCCAGCCAAGCGCGATTGAGCCTTTGGATGGCGCTCGCGTCGTCCTGCTTGTCGGACCGACGCTAGATGAGCAACGATCGTTTGCGCGCGTACTTTCCGCCGCGCGAATGTTTGAGCGCGTTGCGGCGAAGGTCTCGGCGGAGCGTCTGAGCGAGAATGATTATGGAGAGTGGCTTGGGAAGCTACGAGCCGCACTGAGCAATTGAGCTCCTCCTCCGAACCCCGTTGTGCACAAGATTTGAGTCGGCGAATCGTGCCTGCGATTCGCGGCATTGATGTGCTGCGCGCGCGGGATAACTCACTACCTGGCCGTCGGTCCGGCGGCAGAGGTCCGGCGACAGAGAGACCGATGGCCGGCATTGCATGGGTGAGATAGGGAGGGCGGATCGGGGTCGCCTCTGAGGATCGTGGCGACCCGAACGTCCAAATATCGTCACCGGCCGAAGAAGAGCGGCGGGTTGGCTTCCGGTCCTAAATCGAGAGTTAGTTTAAGCCGCTGGAGCGCAGGACTGCAGCTTCGGCTTCTTGCATAAGCTGTCGGGCGCCTCGCTGAAGGAGCGCGTCCGCGACCGCTTCTCCGAGGGCAGATGCTTCTTTGCGCTTCCCGATCTGGTCTCGCGCAGTCATCCGCGCATCCATCGAGACGTGCAGGGATTTTTTCCCTTCGGGGTCGGCGACGAGAGCCTGTAGGTGGATGCGATGGCCACCGTCTTCGAGGGTTGCGTGGCCTGCCATCGGCACACGGCAGCTGCCCTGCAGCGCCATCAACAGCGCACGCTCCGCTTCGGTCACAAGGCGAGTCTCATCGTGCTCGAGGGGAGCCAGGAGCGCGCGGAGTTCTTCGCGATTGGCCCGTCCTTCAATCGCGAGCGTTCCTTGCCCCACCGCCGGAAGACATACCTGGGGCTCGAGGAAGGAGTGCGGTACTTCGCTTAGTTTCGAGAGCCGGTTGAGCCCCGAGGCGGCGAGAACGATCGCGTCGAAGTCGCCCTTCATGAGCCGCTCGATACGCGTGTCGACGTTGCCGCGAAGGGTGCGGTAGTTGAGGTCTGGTCGTTCGACTGAGAGTTGCGAGACGCGCCGGAGCGAGGTCGTGCCAATCCGATCTCCAGCGGTCAGATCCATGAGACCAATACCCTCTCGCGTGATCAATACGTCTCGAGGGTCTTCGCGCTCGGGAAGACAAAGCAGGTCCATACCCTCCGCAAGGGGAATATCGCCCGGCACATCTTTGAGCGAATGCACGGCAATATCCGCTTCATCGCGGGCCACATAAGCCTCGACCTCGGAGACGAAGAGACCTTTGCCGCCCACCATATGGAGAGGCTTGTCCTGCACCTTGTCCCCTTGGGTAACAACGTGCACTTCTTCGACTTCGAGGCCGGGATTAAATTCTTGTAAGCGCCGGGCGACCCAGCGGGTCTGCGTGAGAGCCAGCAGACTTCGCCGCGTCGCGATTCGGAGCTTTTTCATAAAATCAGTTGCAGGTCGCGGAGACGATCTTCGGATCGACACCGAACTTCTCAAGGAAGCTGCGGCGCTGCGTCTTCATCTGCGACACCCACGTCTGGTACTCGTCGAGGCGACCCTGCTTTTCGAAGAAGCGCTTCGGCTGAAGGATCTCCGCCGGGACACGCTCAACGAGCGCTGCGTTTTCCGGAGCGTCGACGTCGACAACGTCGTACCCGAAGTCCTCATCGCGCTTCCACTTGATATCCCCGCTGAGCAGGGCTTCAAGCATCGCGGAGGAGTGCGGGATCTTCACCTTAAGGGCCTTGCCCGCCTTCGCATCGCGTCCGTCGCCGCCCACGTATCCCGTGTTCATAAGCCACATACCGACATGCTTCATTGTCGCGGCAAGCTCGGCGAATCGCTCTGCCTGACGGGCGTGCTTTGCGGGGAAGAAGGGCTGCGTGAAAGGCGATCGGGTCTTGCCGCGTTCTTTGCCTGCAGCGCTCGTTTTCGAGGTCTCTCCAAGCATGAAGTAGCCAGCGGCTTGTTCCGGGGAGTTGAAGCGCAGGATGCCCGGGGTCGCGGCGTCAGCGCCTTCGTCCCGGTTCAAGATACCCATCGACTCAACACGCGGAATGTTGTGGAGGTCGGCTGCGCCCGGAATGGAGCTCATGGGAATGATGGAGCGACCGTTCTGGGTCCACTTTACGAAATCCCAGCCGTCTTGGGGTACGCCGAGGTCGCTGAGCACATCTTCGGCCTTCACTTCGCCGTTGATGAACTTGTCGAGATTGGCCTCGTTCGCGCCTGTCAGGAGCAGAATCTCCCGAAGCCGCTTGGCTTCGTCCGCGCTAAGCGCGCCCTTAAAGAAGTCGAAGCTTCCGTCCGCATTGAGGAAGGCATTTTCGAGCCACGCATCGGCGCTGACCGTACCTGCGTGGATGACCGGCTCCGACTCCGCGGACAGACCGTCGATCTTCGCAAAGCAGCCGTCTTCGGTGATGGAGAGCTCGCCGCCCGGCCAAAGGACAACCATATCGTCCTGAATCGGTTCGGTGATCTCGCCCTGCTTGGAGAAGGTGGTGGTCGTCTTTCCGGTGCCAGAGAGGCCCATCACCGTCATCGTGAGCTTGCCACCGCTCGACTGGGTGACCGCCTTCGCGCCGGCATGAAGCACTAGGCCGCCGTTTTCATACACGTAGTGATTGAGCATGCGGAGCACGCCCTTCTTCGACTCGCCGAAGTAGTCCGCGCCGATGACGTGCGTCGTCCAGTTCTCGATATCGACGAGAATCGCCTGACGACCCGGCATATCGTCGAGGAATAGATTGGGCGTGTAGACCAGGCGGAAGGTCGGCTGGAACGCGTTTCCAAGGTTCGCCTCGGGCTCGACGTCGGAACGCGGAAACGCAAGGATCTGCTGCATTCCGGCGATATTCGCGCCTTCCTTCGTGTAGAGCCAGGTCGCGCCAAACGCGCGCTCTCCCAATCCAACGTACCCGTCGATGGCGATCAGCTCGCCTTTTTCAGCGATGTACTTGTTCTGGCGCTCGATGAGCTCCTTCGCCTTTTCGGGCGCCATCGTGTTGTGGCTCCAAGGATGGTCCTCACGCGAATCGATGATGTACGTGAACTTCGCCATCCGGGCCTTGTTCCGGCTGACTTTGTTGATGCTCCCGGCTGCCGTCTTTTGAACGGCCGGCGTGTGCTCGAGTGTCAACTCGCGCAGCTCCGCCTGGGAGGGATTATCAAGGTACTTTACGTCAAAGGGCCGGGGGTCGAGAGCCATGTCAGATTTCTCCTATCCGAGTGGCGCAGGGATAGCGCATTGAGGCTCAAAATGCCAACGCGACAGAGCGTTTGAGTGTCAGAGCCGGGATCGGCTCTTGGTGTCGCCTCGCGCCTGAAACGTTCAAGAAGAAGTCGAGGGGAGGCGCTCGTTCGGTCCACTACCGGCAAAACGGACATGATCTCGCGAGCCTCTTCGAGGATTTTACACAAATCCGGGAGAAGGCCGTTTTTTCCGGGACGCGTGATAATCCACACTTCTGCTTCGAATTTTCTCTTCGCCGGGGATCGATCGATGCGATCAGCCCGGCAAGTCGGGGCCAGAGCAGCTGCTTGCGGCAACCACCGGCGCTCCTCCCGCGTTTTCGACAACGACCTCTGAGACGGTGGCCATATCGATATCGGGCAGTGGACAGACTTCCTGGGTTTCAACGCAGACCGCGGGGCACGCGCCACCCTCTTCGTTTTCGTAGACGGTGTGCGAAACGACGATGCGCCAACTGTCGCTGTCATCGACGGGTTCAACACGTGAGGAGCAAACTCCAGGACGTTGGCACAGCGACCCGCACGAGTTTGTGATCTGCACGACCGGACGTCGGTAAGCATCGAGCCCCGCAAGACAGGCTTGGTCCGCGAGGCCAGACCGAGCTTCGAAGACGCGTTCGGATGGCTCGGGGCCCGGTCGCAAGCACCACTCCGTCGGCGGACCTGCGGGACGGCCAGTATTGAGGGTGAATTGCCACCCTGGCTCTCCATTGACGTAAACGGAATAGA
>JAHDCI010000024.1 GCA_020629955.1 Myxococcota bacterium
GATATTCGATTCCACGCCGCGCCAGCCTGCGTGAACGGCCGCGACGCCTCCACCCGATTGAGCGAGCAGGATGGGAACGCAGTCGGCGGTTCGAACGCCGACCGCGGCTCCTCGGCGGCGCGAGACCAGCGCATCGCCTTCCTGTTGTCGAAAAACGACCGGGTCCTCGTCTCCTTCCGCTTCGAAGACGAGGTCGCTGTGAACCTGGGAGAGTTCGTAGAGCGTTTCGAAACCTAGGGCCGCTTTGAGAAGCGCATGATTCTCCGCAACCGCTTCGGATCGGTCGCCGAGCGCGCGTCCGAGGTTTAGGCTTGCAAAGGGCCCCTCGCTGACGCCTCCGGTTCGGGTCGTGAATCCGTGATCAAAGCCGGCATCACGCAGGAGAGGAGATTGTAGAAGGAGCATATCGGAGAGTGTGTTCGCCGCTTCGCGCTGCGCAAGTCCGCGCGCTCTGTGACCATTTCGCAAACACCAGGGATGAAAGGTGTTCATGTCTTTTCCTGCCGTTGCCCGAACGCACCCTGTCTGATACGTCCCAGGCGCTTATGCCGCGCCGCGACGATATCTCGAAAATTCTTCTGATCGGCTCCGGGCCGATCGTCATCGGACAAGCCTGCGAGTTCGACTATTCCGGGACGCAGGGGGCGAAAGCTCTCCGCGAAGAGGGCTACGAGGTGATCCTCGTGAACTCGAATCCGGCAACGATCATGACCGATCCCGAATTTGCGGATCGCACCTATATCGAACCGCTCGTGCCCGATGTGATCGAGAAGATTCTGGAGCGCGAGCGACCAGACGCGGTTCTGCCGACGCTCGGAGGACAGACGGCGCTTAATTTGGCTCTCGAGATGGATCGCCGCGGGGTGCTGAAACGCCTCGGGATCGAGCTCATTGGCGCCCGCGTCGAAGCGATTCGGAAGGCGGAAGAGCGCGAAGCGTTTAAGCAGGCGATGGAGAAAATCGGGCTCGACGTTTGCCGAGCGAAGACCGTCACGACGGTTGAGGATGGAATCGCGGCCGCAGAGGAGATTGGGTACCCCATCATCCTTCGTCCTTCGCTTACGATGGGCGGCGCTGGCGGGGGCGTGGCCAAGGATCGCAAAGAGTTTGAAAAGGCCATCGCCTGGGCCCTTCAGTGCAGCCCCGTCAGCGAGTGCCTGGTCGAAGAGAGTATCGTTGGCTGGAAAGAGTTCGAGCTCGAAGTCATCCGAGACTGCGCGGACAACTTCTCGGTGATCTGCACCATCGAAAACGTGGACCCAATGGGGGTTCATACCGGCGATTCGGTCACGGTCGCGCCGGCAATGACGCTCACGGACCGCGAATATCAGCGGATGCGGGACGCAGGCCGCGCGATCATCACGGAGATCGGGGTGGATACCGGAGGGTCCAATATCCAGTTTGCGGTGGACCCGCAGACCGGGCGCCTCATCGTGATCGAGATGAACCCTCGCGTGTCGCGCTCGAGTGCCCTGGCAAGTAAGGCCACGGGGTATCCGATTGCGAAGATCGCTGCGAAGCTCGCGGTTGGGTACCGCCTCGACGAGCTCAAGAACGATATCACCGGCACAAGCGCCGCGTTTGAGCCGACGATCGACTACGTCGTTACCAAGTGGCCACGCTTTGCGTTCGAGAAATTCTCGGGTGCCGATCCTCGTCTCACAACGCAGATGAAGTCCGTCGGCGAAGCGATGGCGATTGGGCGTACGTTTAAGGAGTCGTTCCAAAAGGCGGCACGCAGCCTCGAGATTGGACGCGATGGCTTTGTCTCGCTGCTTGACCGCGTGGACTACCGCGAGCTCGCCGACCAAATCGACCGCCTCGTCGATACGGGAGAGGCGATTCAGCTCATGCGGCCGATGAAGGAACGCGGCGAGCCCAAAGAAGGCGAAATCGCCGCTGCGATTGAACGCGTAATCCGCACTCCGCTTGCGGATCGCCTTTGGTACATCTTCGACGGTATTCGGGTTGGACTTAGCCTTGAGCAGGTTCGTGCTGCGACAGGCATGGACCCATGGTTTTTGACGCAATTCTTTGAGATTGTCGCGGAAGAAAAGGCGCTTGCCGAGGGCGACTTTGACGAAGTCGCGCAAGGTCGAGCCAAGCGAATGGGCTTTAGCGATCGCGCGATTGCCAAGCTTCGGGGAACCACCGCGGAAGCGGTAAAAGCCGCGCGGACGGAGTCGGGCGTGGTCTCGACTTACGCTCGCGTTGACACATGCGCGGCAGAATTTGTCTCCTTGACGCCGTATCTTTATTCAAGCTTCGGCGACGAGTGTGAAGCGGACACCACCGACGCGAAGAAGGTCATGATTCTCGGCGGCGGTCCGAACCGCATCGGGCAAGGGATCGAGTTTGATTACTGCTGTGTTCACGCGGCCTTCGCGCTGAAGGAGCTCGGCTACGAGACCATCATGGTCAACTGCAATCCTGAGACCGTTAGCACCGATTACGATACCTCGGACCGGCTCTATTTTGAGCCGCTCACCTACGAGAACGTGATGGGGATCGTGGAGAAGGAAAAGCCGCACGGGCTCGTCGTTCAGCTTGGTGGCCAAACGCCCCTGAAACTCGCGAAGTCCCTCGAACGAGCCGGCGTGAAGATCCTGGGAACCAGCGCGGACGCGATCGATCGCGCGGAGGATCGAGAACGATTCGAAGAGATCCTCAACAAGCTTGGGCTTCGCCGTCCGGCGGGCGGGATTGCGCGCGGCGTAAGCGATGCGTTCGAGGTCGCGGAGAAGATTGGTTTCCCCGTTGTCGTGCGCCCGAGTTACGTGCTCGGCGGCCGGGCCATGGAGATCGTCTACTCGCGTGACGAGCTCGCCTCCTACATGAAGCGCGCGCTCGAAGCGGTCGAAGATGCGGAAACACAGACCATCCTTGTTGATGAGTTCCTGAAAGACGCGATGGAAGTCGACGTCGATGCTATCTCCGATGGTGAACGAGTCGTCATCGGCGGCGTCATGCAGCACATCGAGGAAGCTGGAATTCATTCGGGTGATTCGGCAATGGTTCTGCCCGCGCACGCTTTGCCGCCGGATGTGCTCGCTTCGATCCGGAGCTCGACGCGTGCCCTTGCTCTCGAGCTCGGCGTGGTCGGTTTGATGAACGTGCAGTTCGCGGTTCGAGGTAGCGCGGTCTATGTCATCGAGGTGAACCCGCGCGCATCGCGGACCGTTCCCTTTGTCAGCAAGGCGACGGGCGTTCCTCTCGCGGGGCTCGCGGCGAAGGTGATGGCGGGTGAGAAGCTGGAAGCGCTCGGACTGACGCGTGAGGTCGTGCCGCGGCATGTCGCGGTGAAAGAGAGTGTTTTCCCGTTTTCGAAGTTCCCCGGGGTGGACACGATCTTGAGCCCCGAGATGCGTTCGACGGGCGAAGTCATGGGTATCGCGCCGACATTGCCGGAAGCGTTCCTAAAAGCCGCGCTCGCTTCGGGGCAGACGCTTCCGAGTGGAGGCACGGTCTTCATCAGCGTGCGTGACGAGGACAAGCAGGCTGCGTGCGACCTTGGGTTCCGCCTCTCGGAGCTTGGATTCGATATCGTTGCGACCTCGGGAACGCTCGCTGCGCTCAAGCGGAACCGCGTTCAGGCCAAGCACGTGAAGAAGGTCAACGAAGGAGAGCCCCACGTGCTCCAGCTTCTCGAGAGTGATGAGGTTGCGATGGTGATCAATACGACCTCGGGACGTTTGGCGATTGAGGATAGTCGCTCACTGCGCCGGCAGACGCTTGTCAGCGGGATTCCCTACTTCACGACCATCGCGGCAGCTGCAGCCGCGACCGAAGCGATCGAACGTCAGGCGGCTGCGGAGATCAGCGTAAAGAGCATCCAAGAGCTGCACGCAGAGTAGGGCCACGTACGCTGCGGCCCTTGCGGCGGTCCAGTCGCTGCAAGGGCGGCCACGTGCCGCCTTGATTCTTTCAGGCTACGACGCCCGGTATGAAGCTTGGGCTGGTATTTTTGACGGTGGCTGCGGGCGCAGCGATTGGCCTGAAAGAGGCCGCGGTGCTCGGCGCATTGCAGGGCATGACCGAGTTCTTGCCGGTCAGCAGCTCGGGGCATATCGCGATTGGCGCGTATCTCTTTGGCATGGAGGATGCGCCGCTGACACTCTCGATCGTGTTGCATGCGGGGACGCTGCTCGCGACATTGCTGATGTTCCGGAAGGATATCGCCTCACTCTTTCAGGACTTCTTCCGCTTCTTTCGCGCGCCGAAAGAGACGTACGCGACTCCTGGCGGACAGACCATCGTGGAGATTGTCGTCGCGACGATTCCGACGGTCGTGATCGGCCTACTGCTTCGCGATGCCGTGGAAGAATATGCAGAGGTGCCACCCGTCGTGGGGGCGTGTCTGGTGGCCACGGCGCTCCTGGTCGTCACCACGCGCTTTTCGAAGGGCGCCAAAGAAGAAGCAGATGAGTTTGCGACCCTGGGACTCAAGGCGGCGCTGCTCGTCGGCATCGCTCAGGGGCTTGCGGTACTTCCCGGGATCAGCCGTAGCGGCTCGACGATCGCGGTCGCGATGATGCTTGGCCTCAATGGCCTCGCGGCGTTCCGTTTCTCATTTCTGCTCTCCCTGCCCGCCGTGTTAGGGGCGGTCCTGCTTGAGCTCTTAAAACCCGGCGCGCTCGATTCGGTGCCCACCAGTGTGTGGATTGGAGGCGGGATTTCATTCGTGGTGGGGGTGGTCTCGCTGAAGCTGCTTCGAGGAGTCGTAAACCAGGGGCGCTTCTGGGCTTTTGCCCTCTATTTGGTGCCTGTTGGTATTTGGCTAATCGCCTTCGCTCGTTGAGAAAATCGCGATTTTGGGGCCGAAACCGAGGCCCCGAAAAAAAGTTCCAAAAAACGCATTTGAGTTCCTTGACTTTCAATCTCAGAGGGTTAGAAAGACGGCCTGACCCGCGGATGTGGCGGAATTGGCAGACGCGCTGGATTAAGGATCCAGTGGGGTAAAACCCGTGGAGGTTCGACTCCTCTCGTCCGCACCAAATACAAATGGGTTAGAGGGCTCCGAGAAATCGGGGCCCTTTTTCTTTCCGTCTCGTTGTCGTTCCGACTCAGCCTAGCCCCGATCCGTCACCAGGATTCGCGGCCTCGCACAATCCTTCACAATCGTAAGGAAAGTTCTCTTTGCTCGCATACGGACTGTATTCTCGCTCCGACAACTTCCCTTACGATTGCGAAATCTTGCACGATCATCACGTTCCTGGTGACGGATCCGGGCTAGGAATGGAGCAACTACAGCCGTGATAGGCAGCGGCGGCTATCCTCCTCGCACGCGCGCTGTACGAGGCTTTCAAAGCGATGCGTTCCTTCCCAGGTCAAGTCTTGTGCAGGGTCGCCGTCGCTCTCTCCATTGCCAGCTCTTCGCTGAATCTGCACGCGATCTCCCTCGAATCGGTAGCTGTACGCAAACCGCTCGGAGTACTCCTCCGGATCCTCATCCTCTTCGCAACACTCGTCGAAGTTGCATTCACTCGTTTCGAGCCTTCCCTCCTCAGGGAGTCGCAGACACGCAGGGGCGCCGCTGTCCAGCGTGCATACGACGCGATTGGCTTCGTAGGTGTCCGTCGAGGAGCAACCACCGTTGTCATTGTCGGTCACCCCGAGCGTGGTCCGAAACTCGATCTCGGGGGAGCCCCCAACCAGGAGATCGTGAACGCGTACGTCTTCGACGCCGTACTCCATGCTGATGCCAAACGCTCCTGGTTCGAGCGTATGCGTGCTGACTTCAAAACCAAACCACTCTTCGCCCCCTTGCACCCAAACGCTGATCGATTGGGCGCCTTGTAGACCACCTTCCGCGCGGATCAGAGCCGCATGCAACCCTCCTCGAGATAGGTCTTCGATCGAGACCTCGATGTCCTCGCATTCGTCGTCGGCGAGTTCCATTTCGCAAAGGTGCGCTTTTGCAATCGATGCAGCTTCCTCGAGTCCTTCAGGGGTCTCGGGTTCTGCTTCGTCCGTGCCAAGGCTCGCCAAACGTCGCTGCACGGTTCGGTTCGGCCGAAGCTGGAGCGAGCGCGTCCATGCTGCTCTCGCTGCATCTGAGTTTCCCGCGGCCTGCTCGACGAGACCCACATTGTAGAGACACATCGCCACCGGCACAGCGTCCCTTCTGGCAATCGGACCATGATTAAATCGGTTCATCGCGGACCTCACCCATTGATGCGCGAGGGCAAGTTCTCCGGCTCGATAAGCGACGAAGCCTGCCTCGCATGTCAGACGGCTTGCGCGCGAGAGCGCAAGCGCCCTTCGAAAATGAGAGAGGGCTTCGGCGTGCTGATCTGCCGCCGAGGCGCGTCTACCTGCTGCGACGGCTTCGCGGAGCTCGGCTCTCTGAGCCGCGGTGAGCGATGGTGGCGAGTTGGGAGGAGAGTCCGGCGCGACGGGCGCGTTCGCCACAGCTGCCTCCGGCCGCGATGGGGCGGGCTCGGCCTGAGCGGGCGCTTCAACCGGATCCGCAATCGGCGCCTGAGCAAGCGTTTCCGTAGGCGTTTCCCTTCGGGTCGCGGCCTCCTCGGTTTCGTCAGCGCCGCATGCGACGAGGAGTGCGATCAAGAACCAAACTGCCTGGGAGTTCATCGTTGACCAGTATCACCCTGGGAAATTCGAGACAATGAACGAAACCGTGGCAGGCGACTTCACGGATCTTCCACAGGTTCACGCGTTGGCTCGAAACGACACGAAATCGGCACCTTTGAGCACGGGATCTTTCTTTGCCTTGCTGCTAGACAGCGCCATGACGCTCGAAGGCCGTATCCGCACCGCGCTCACATTTGACGATCTGCTTCTCGTCCCGCGCTACTCGACATTCCTTCCTCACGAAGCGGACGTCGGTACGCAGTTTACCCGCGGCATTCGTCTAAACATTCCTGTCGTGAGTGCAGCGATGGACACGGTTACGGAAGCTCGGACCGCGGTCACGATGGCGCGACTCGGCGGTCTCGGGATCGTTCATAAGAACCTCACGCCGGCGCAGCAGGCGGCCGAGGTGCGCAAGGTGAAACGATCCGAGAGCGGAATGATCGTTGACCCGATCACGATTCAGCCAGGGATGCTGCTCCGAAGCGCGTTGACGCTCATGCAAGAACACGGAATCTCCGGATTGCCGGTTCTCGAAGGGGAAAAGCCCGTTGGGATCCTGACGAGCCGCGACGTTCGCTTCGAGCAGAACCTGGACCAACCCGTCTCCGAACTGATGACCAAGGAACTGGTGACGGTCTCTCGGGACGTCTCGCAGGACGCCGCGAAAGAACTGCTTCACGCGAATCGAATCGAAAAGCTCCTAGTGCTCGAAGAGGACGGGACCCTCGCGGGCCTCATCACGATTCGAGACCTCATGCAGGCGGAAAAACATCCGTTTGCGGTCAAAGACGAGCTCGGGCGTTTGCGGGTTGGAGCGGCGATCGGTGTTGGTCCGGATCGCGATGAGCGGGTCGCGGCGCTTACTGAAGCTGGCGTGGATGTTCTTGTGATCGATACGGCGCACGGTCATAGCGAGGGCGTACTCTCCGCGGTCCGCGAAATTCGCGCCCGGTTCCCGGAGCTGCAGCTTGTGGCGGGGAACGTGGCGACCGGAGCCGCGACCGAGGCGTTGATCGAAGCTGGCGTCGACGCCGTGAAGGTCGGAATTGGTCCAGGCTCCATCTGTACGACGCGAATCGTAGCGGGAATCGGTGTTCCTCAGGTCACCGCCATCGCGGATTGCGCTGCCGTGGGGCGAAAGCACGGCATTCCGATCATTGCCGACGGCGGCATTAAGTTCTCCGGCGATATCGTGAAGGCGCTCGCCGTAGGCGCGAGCACGGTCATGGTCGGCTCGTTGCTCGCCGGCACCGACGAGTCGCCCGGTGAGCTCGTTCACTACCAAGGTCGAACGTACAAGAGCTACCGCGGAATGGGGTCGCTCGGCGCGATGCGGCGGGGGAGCAAAGATCGGTACGGCCAAGCCGGCGTCGCCGATGAGCAAAAGTTGGTTCCCGAGGGCATCGAAGGGCGGGTTCCGTACCGAGGCAGTGTTGGCTCGGTTGTGCATCAACTTGTCGGAGGCATTCGTGCAGGAATGGGATACACCGGCTGCAAGACGATTCCCGAGCTCGCGGAAAAGGCCGAGTTCGTGAAGCAGAGCAGTCAGGGGCTCCGAGAGAGCCATGTGCACGACGTCATGGTGACCGAAGAAGCGCCCAATTATCGAATCTGATGGGTTCGACGATAAGACGTGAATCTACTTCATACGGGCAAGCGGTGACGCGCGGGGCGCTTTCTTGGTATGGTTAAAGAATGACGTTCTCACGGTCTTCCTTCCTCCAGCCCTCACGTGGGGCCCGGCTTGGTTCGCTGATTCCGCTTCTCTTCGCGCTCACCGCGTGCGATTGCGGCGGGGACGACGATATTCCGCCTGGGACCGTGGGTGCGCCCTGTACGTCGGGGACCGAATGCATCGGTGATCTGCGTTGCTTTGATAACGTCTGCACACGTGTCGGCGGAATGGACGCAGG
Source organism: Myxococcota bacterium (assembly GCA_020629955.1). Lineage (GTDB taxonomy): Bacteria > Myxococcota_A > Polyangia > Polyangiales > Houyiibacteriaceae > JAHDCI01. Next base: position 8,508 of record JAHDCI010000024.1, read on the forward strand.
GACAGACGTCGGCGAAGAGGACGCCGCTCAGGAAGATAGCGGGCCCATGTGCGTCGGTTCGCGCGTATGTGGAGGCGGCTGCTGCGACGAAGGCCTCGTTTGCGACACCGAAGAGACCTGCTGCGACCCCGACGATATTTGCGGGGGCGTGTGTTGCGGCGGCGACTCGTCGTGCGTTGCGGACCGTTGCGTGTTGACATGCCCGGCCGAACAAGCGCCCTGCGGCGAAGATGACGCGCGCGTCTGCTGCGATGCGGGCGACGTCTGTTATCTCGGCTCGTGCACTGAACCTGGCGTGGAGTGCGAACGAACCACGGATTGCGAAGAAGGGGAGTACTGCGAGCCTTCGATCGAGCGCTGCTTGCCACGCGCGACCGGCGGGGAAATGTGTGAATATCGCCCTGATACCGAAGAGTTCATGATGCGCGAGGAGTGGCACTGGGATGGCGACGAGGAAGTCGCGCCCACGCATTTCCAGGTCATGATGGCGCCAATGGTCGCGAACCTGACCGACGATAATGGCGACGGACTCATCAACGAAGACGACGTTCCCGACGTGGTATTCTCGACCTTTACGGGCAGCAACTACCGCGGCGATGGTGTCATTCGTGCGGTGTCAGGCGAGGATGGATCGCGCATCTGGCCGACGGCCGATCCGGAATATCGGATTCATCCGGGCCTTGATATTGCGATCGCAGATGTCGACCTCGAATCTCCCGGGCCGGAAGTCATGGGTTGTTCGAGCCCTGGCGCGAGGCTCACGATCATCGCAGCGGACGGATCGCTCCTTCGCACCCTTGACGACGTCCCCTGCTCGGGCGCGCCCTCGGTGGGTGATCTCGACCACGATGGTATCCCCGAGATTGTTGTGGGGCCGTCGATCGCGCACGCGGACGGTTTGGTTCGCTCGATCGGAAGCATCAGTAGCTACAATACGCTAGCCGATATCGATGACGACGGCGACCTCGAGATCGTCGGCACGCGCCGAGCTGTTGAAGCGGACGGCACGGAAATTTGGAATCAGCCGATGGTGAACGCCGGCGGTATGATGGCGATCGCAGACCTCGATTTGGATGGAACGCCAGAGGTCATCACGGTCACGGCCGGCAATCACTCGGTGACGGTGCTCGACGCCGCGACTGGCGAGATCGAGTGGGGGCCGATCGACGTGAACCCCGATGTTCCGGAGGTCTCCGGAGCGATCGCGGCGCAAATGGCAGCGCGCCCCGACCGCAACGCCGCCACCGGCGGCGGACCGCCCACGATCGCGAACTTTGATGACGACCCGAACCCCGAGATCGCCTTTGCCGGAGGTTATGCGTACGTGATTCTTGAGCACGACGGGACCCGAAAGTGGCTCGACGTCACGCAGGACCGTTCCAGTCGCGCGACGGGGTCTTCGATCTTTGACTTCGAAGGCGACGGCGTGGCCGAGGTTCTTTACAACGACGAACTTGAGTTCCGCGTTTACCGTGGCCCGGACGGCGAGGTTTACCTCAACCGTTGCAATACCAGCGGCACGCTTCGCGAGTATCCAATCGTCGTCGATGTCGACAACGATGACCACGCGGAGATTGTCCTCATGGAGAACAACTATGCGTTCCGGACCTGCTCGGACGGATCCGCCTCGACGCGCGGGATTCACGTCTTTGGTCATCCCGAAAACCAGTGGGTCCGTACCCGCCGTATTTGGAATCAGCACACGTATCACGTCACGAATATCAACGAGGATGGCACGGTGCCGATGAGCGAAGAGCCGAACTGGAGCGAAGAAGGCCTGAACAACTTCCGGCAGAACGTCCAGCCGGATGGACTCTTCGACGCGCCGGACCTCGTGTTGGTCGACCTCAACGTTTCGACCCGCCTATGCGCGGGCGTGCTCGAACTCTCGGTGCGTGTGGTGAACGAGGGAAGGGCGAGTGCGCCGGCGAACGTTCCGGTCACCTTCTACGAGCGTCTCGACACAGGCGATACCCTTCTTGGTCGGGCCTTCACCACTCGCGGATTGCTCCCCGGCGAGAGCGAGCTGATGACCTTCGAGTTTGAAGTTCCAAGTGACCGCCTTGGTCCGTACTTCTTCACCGCCGCACTGAACGACCCCGACGATATGCCGCTCGTTGGGCTGAACGAGTGCCGCCCGGACAACAACGATATCGGTCCTGTCGAAGGCGCCTGCCCCGTCGTTCTCTAAATTGCCGGCGCTTGTGATGCGCGTGGCGCGCGCGACCACCTGTCTTGAGGTGGTCGCGTCGATGTATGAAAAGGGGCTCGGCTTAAAACGACTCGGCGGCTTTCGGGACCATGAAGGGTTCGACGGCGAGATGCTTGGGCATCCTGGCGCGCCGTACCATCTTGAGTTCACCCAGCGAGAGGGCGAGACGGAGCTTCCGCGCCCACATCCAGAGGCCATGCTTGTCTTTTACGTTCCCGGACCAGATTTGTGGGCAAATCGATGCGACGCCATGCTTGGCGCCGGCTTCACCGAGGTTCGGTCGGAGAATCCGTATTGGCAGCGGGCAGGACGCACTTTCGAAGACCCAGACGGCGGCCGGGTCGTGATTCAGCGGGGAACGTGGCCGGGCGACGACGGTATCCGCTGAACATTCCAAACGCGTCTACGGGCCCATCGCTTCGAAAACGGGACGCTCAAAAGCCGGGTGTTCGGAGGTGGTCTCCTTAGACGAGGGGCGCTCTACTCGATTTTTGGACACCATTCTCGAGCGGGGGTCAATGGTTGGTTCGACCATCGACCACGGGGTATCGACGTTTCGTCGTCGACGAGTTCGTGAAATATGGGTGTCCTTTTGTGTGGGAGGGCAAAGTTTGGCGAGCCGGAATGAAAAAGGCGCCCGGAGGGACGCCTTCTTTCATTTCGCCAGCGAGGCTTAGCCGATGCGGCGGAGCTTCATTTGAACGTCGCTTGACCAGTGGGCCGCGAAGGCGCGGACGCAGGTGTCGAGGTAGCGCTCGTAGTCGATAAAGACCTGGTCGCCCCACTTCTCGCGGATGGTGGTCTCGTGCATGCGGAGGCGGCGGAGCCATTCTCCGGTGGTGCGGCCATAGCATTCGCGCTGCGTGCGCATCTCGACGATTTCCCACCGCGGATTCACCGCAGCGGTGAGCTCCTCAAGGCGCGGGTTGAGACCGCCTGGGAAGATCACGTCGGCGGTGAAGGCGAGGTCCTCCAGATCCTTTCGGGTCCGCGGGATGCGATTGCGAAGGATGGCCTGGAACCCGAAGCAGGCGCCGGGCTTGACCCAGTCGGCGACCTTGTTGAAGTAGGTCCGATAGAGTTCCACCGCCATGCCCTTATTGGCCTGAGCCGGGGAGCACAGATGGTCGATCATCTCGATCGAGATCAGACCGTCGTACTTTTCTTCCGGAACGTAGTCTTTGTAATCGCAAACGATCGCGTGAACCTCGCCCAGCTTCTTCTGCGCGATCCACTCGCACTGCGCGGTGGAGAGGGTGATTCCATGGGCGCGCTTGACGCCACGTTCACGAACCAGATGCTCAAGGTTGCTGCCCCAGCCGCAGCCGATATCGAGGACAAAGCTCTCGGGCGTGACTTCCGCGTAGTCCGCCAAAATATTACACTTTTGGATCTGTGCCTGCTCGAGCGTTTCGTCGCCGGTCAGGTAGCTCGCGGACGTGTAGTGCATGTTCTCGTCAAGCCAGAGCTTGAAGAACTCGTTGCTGACATCGTAGGAGACTTCGATCTGAGACTGAGTACTGGTCATAGGGCGCTACCGTGACAAATGCAGAGTCCGCGCGCCAGTCGACAGGTGTCGAAGAAGCCTTATTCCGGCGGCGGGCTCGGGTTTCTGGACTTCCACGCGGGAAAGGGGGAGTTTGAGGTTCAGCGAAGAGTCGATCTTCGTCCGGGAAAGGGCAGAATCATGGTGGAAGAGGCATTGGTGGCAGCGATCGTAGCGGAGGTCTCCGAGCGAATGAGCGATCCCAACTATGCCCAAATTGCCGTGGGAAGATTCGTCGAATCGCAGCCTACGATCTCGCGATACCTGAGTGCCCGCGCCTCAGACCTCGGTGGCCAGGCCGTGGTTCATGCGGTTTTTCATGCGGAGCTGCTGGTGGAGTGCGTCGCGCGCTCGGATGGGCGCGCATTCCTCGAGCCCATCGGTTTCGATGCCCTCGACGCGGCCGCACAGGGCAAGCCTGTCGAGGAACTCGAGAAAGAGCAGCCAGCGCTCGCGGGCTATATCGCGTCAAATGTCGAGGAGGAATCTCTTCGGGAGACCTTGTCGCTCGTGGCCCTAACGTTGGCTCGCTTCCAGCGATAACCGAGCGGCGTGTTCGGCTGACACCGATGCGCAAAATAACAGCCTTTCGACGTTACCTGTTTTCTCGAATGGAATCCGCCGCTGCTGCGATATTGCGCTTCAGTTTCACTCCTCCGGCGCGTCTCAGCGGGGAACCTTCCGACCAACCGAGAAACTCCTCTTCGCTCATTTTCAAAATGCGCTCGAGGGGAACGTCGAAGCGTGCATGTTGCGCGAATGCGGGATCGGGTTCAGGGCCCCGTTTGGTTCGGTTGTAGGGGCAGACGTCCTGGCAGGCATCACACCCGAAGATCCACCCCTCAAGACGCGGAACGTGCTTTTCGGGGATCGGCGCGTCGCTTTCGATCGTGAGATACGAAATGCAATCACGGGCATCAAGCTCGTTTGGACCCACGAATGCTTCGGTTGGGCAGTTTGTAAGGCAAAGCGTGCAATCGCCACATCGCGACGCCATTGGCAGGTCGGGCTCTAGCTTGAGCGTGGTCACGATCGTCCCCAGGAAGACATGGGAACCCACGCCGGGAACGATCAAGCAGCAGTTTTTACCGACGAATCCAACGCCGGCGCGTTGCGCCCACTCGCGCTCCATCACCGGTCGCGTATCGACGCTATGTCGGGCCTCAAAGCCCGCCTCGCGGATGCGCTTCTCGACTTTTCGGAGCCGCTTGCGGATGACGTTGTGGTAGTCGCGCCCGGCGGCATATCGCGCGACTTTGTAGGGGCCCAAGCGTGGAGGTTCGCTTCGGCCTTTGGCGTATGGAAGCGCGACAACAATCACGCTGATCGCGCCCTCGACCATGCCGGGGTGGGAAGGGTTTAGCCGAACTTCCTTCGTATCTTCCATCCACGTCATGTCTGCGTGACGACCTTCGTCGAGAAAGCGTTCGAGCGGACCGCGTTCGATCGCTTCGGCGCGCGCGACCCCGAAGCGGGCAAAACCGAGCTTCAGCAAGTGCTCGCGAATGGCCTCCTTGGAGATCGGTTCCCTCATTCGGAGGCGTCGCTCTCTTCGTCGTCCGGCCTTGCCTCTTGCTCAGTCGTATCCGCGTCTTCCTGCGGAGGTTCCTCTTCGCCGTCTTCGCCGTCTTCGCCGTCTTCCTCGGGCACGTTCGCGGGCCGCTCTTCGCGGTCTCTCGCTTCCTCTTCTTCTTCCTCGGTGCCCCAGGTAGCGCTCGCATTTTCCGGCACGAGACCGCCTTGCTCGAGCTGTAGGGGTGCTCCGTTTTCGTCGTTCGCTTCGGTCTCCGCAGGGTCTGAGGTTCCGCGCGGGGGCCCATTGTTCAGGATGTAGGGGTTCGCGTTGTAAGTACCGCAAGAGCGCTGATTTCGATCGAAGCGCCAGTGCAGATACACGCGTCCGTCCCCGCTTTGAATCGAGCTCGGCGGCGCGGGGTAGGGCTGGCCGCCCATCACGGCGTTATACGCTTCGAAATCGAAGGGTAAGACTCCGCTGCTCCGGACGACGCCAATCCGATGAATTCGCCCGTCTGGCAAGAATACGATCTCAAGCCGCGTCGAGAGGTTCATATCGTTAAACATATTGCCCGGGTCGTTCGGGATACGGTCCCGAAAGGCCCAAAAACGAGGGTGAATTCGCCGGTGAATCGCGGTGATATAGTTTGCGAAAGGGGACGCGACGGCGTTCAAAGAGGTTTGGTTTCCGGGTCGGACCGACGGCGTAAAGTTCTCGATGGCGGCGCGAAAGTTGGCCCAGCGCCGGTTGCGCTCTCTCGAGCGTCCCCGCGTTCGACTGACACGCTCTTGCACGTACGCCTCTCGCTCCTGATCGAGCTGCTCTTGACCGAAGGCCGTGGCGAGCTGCGTGAGGGAGAGATCGACGATCGAGCCGTCACCGCCGCCGCTTTCGCGGGAACGCACCCCAATCGTCGCGCGACGGGCCGCTTGCCTTTCGCCGCCGCCTGCGCCGCCACCTGAGCCTGCGCTGGTCTCGGGGGTGATCCGCCGGCGTATCGTGAATGTTCCGGTGCCATCGTTGATCGTGATGGTCTCGTATTCGTCCGCGGGTGGCTCTGGGGATTCGCCACCTTGTTCGGCTTGCGCCTCGCGCGCGTCGACCGGTGCCGGTGCTTCATCGGGTGAGCCGGCGTTGGCGCGCTCGCCCCGAAGGTCCGATTGTTCATCCACGTTTTCTGCGCGAGCGAGTTCGTCCGACTCGGAATCGGGGCGTTCGCGTTGGGACTCCTCTTCGGTCACCTCCCGTTCGTCGCTCCCGTCGCGGTCGCGCGCTTCGAGGGATTCGTCTTCCGCGGCGTTTCCCTCTTCGGGCGCGTCGCTTTCTTCTTGAACGGCTCCCGGGTCGAGCACTTCGTCATCCCGGACCATTGAGCGAACACGAGCGACGGTTTCTTCTTCCACGCTGTTGTTCTCTTCGGCAACGACACGCGCGTTCTCCGGTGGGGGAACGTCGGGATTTTGGCTCCGCTGCTGCACGGCCTGGCGGTTCAGAAGTTCCTCAGGAGGAGGTTGGGGAGTGGCGGGTTCTGGCTCGGGTTCGGGTTCGGGCTCGGGCTCGGGCTCGGGTTCCGGCTCAGGCTCCGGGGGCGGGCGCCGCTCCGGGCGTCGCCTCGAGCGGCTGGGACGGTTTCGCAAAGGTGATTCCTCGGGGGGAGGCGCTTCGGGCTCAATCGGCTCCGGCTCTTCCGTCAGGTCTTCGTCGGAACTCTCCCCGTCGTACTCGAAGAATGTAACCGTATCGTCTTCGAATGGGCCGCCGGCCTCGGAGATTGGAGATGTCGGAGCCGGCAGAAGAGATGCCGCGCCAAAAAGACTTACATGCACCGTCAGCGAGAGGCCGAGCATGGCTGCAAGCACGATCGAGGACTGGTTCCTCCACGAGCGGCGACGCTGCGAGCCCGTCGGCCCGGAGCGATTCCCCTCCTGCTTCGAATCGTCGTGCGTCAATACCCTCTACCCGGAATCCTCAACCTGACACATTCAACCCTTACAGCCAGCCCTTCATTCTCGCACCAAGAAGGTTGCACTTGCGCGTGTGAACCGATGGGCTCTCGGGACGCGCACGAAAGTTGCTGATTTGAGCTTAGGTTTGCTCTGAAACGGCCATCCTGCGATAGGCTCCCGCATGGCTCAAGACCGACAGACCCCGCCCGAAGAGGCTCGCGTTGCCGTCGTTGTGAACGGAAACGCAAAAGCGGTGAGCGACCAACTCGTCGAGGTGCTCGACCAAATCGTGCAATCGGGAGACCTCTTCGTCTCTCGCTCGCTTGCCGAAGGCCAGAGAATCGCGGAGCAAATCGTGACCTCGGGCTACCACACGGTTCTTACCGGTGGAGGCGACGGTACCTTTACGCAAATGGTGACGTGGGTTGTGGGCGCGTCGGAGCGCGCGAACGTTGAGCCGCCACGTTTTGGAATGCTAAAACTTGGCACGGGGAATGCGCTCGCATGGGTACTCGGTGCCCAGCAAGGTGTCGTCGCAGATTTGAGCCGCCTTCGACGCGAAGGTGGCAGTCGCGAGATTCGCTTGGTTGAGGTGGAATCAATTTTGACTCCTTTTGCAGGGTGCGGCTTGGAAGCGACCGCGCTGCAGCATTTTCATGAGGCTCGGGATGTCATCCGAAAGATCCCGGTGGTTCGAAAGTTTGGCCAAGGCGGGCTCTCGTACTTGCTCGGCGTTGGCGGCAAGACCGTTCCGAAATCGCTCTTCGACGGTCAGTTTCGAGTCAAAGTGCTCAACCTCGGGGAGGGCGCACTTCGGTTGGGCGATAACGGCCTCGCGGATGCTGTGGAAGTGCCCGTCGGCCAGGTGCTCTACGCCGGGACCGCGAGAGGCGTTTGGGCCAGCACCGTTCCGTACTGGGGTTTTGGCGCTCGAATCTTCCCCTTCGCGGATGAGCGTCCCGATCGGTTTAACCTTCGCGTGGTCGACGTGAATGCAGCAGACGTCGTGTTGAATATCCGTTCGATCTGGAAAGGGACGTATCGCTCCTCTCGGGTATCCGATTTCCTGGTCGACAAAGTGCGTTTGGTGTTTGAATCGCCCGTTCCCATGGAAATCGGCGGGGACCCCTACGGCGAGCGAAGCAGTGTTGAGATGTCTCTTTCCCGTTCGATTCGGGTCGTCGACTACTACGCGCCTCCACCCGTCGACGAATCGTAGCGGCCCTCCAAAACACGGAAACGATCCGAGTTCGCGACTGAAAACGATTTCTCACCAGATTTGGTGAGGCGAAGGGCTCGTCGAGCGAAACGGTCAAAACTCTGCATTTACGGTGGCATAGAGCAACGAAGCGGGGCTTTCTCCGCTTTCGGTGCGGCAAAGAAGCCGAAGCGCGACGCTTCCTCGTTGACCTGCGAGCCATCCGCCTCTTAACATCCCGCGTCCGGGGCTTTGCCTCGATTTCGGAAGGTATTTTCGTGTCACGACAGCTGCTATTTCTGAGTCTTTTGGTTGCGATGGCGGGCATCGCCAGCGCGGCGCTCGCAGGACCACTCCGCGGGTCCGTTCGCCTCCCAGAAGCTTCCGAAGCCCCCCGCGGGGATGACCACTACTGGCAGGTGTGGAATGGGTTCATCGATCCACCCAATCCTCAAGCCGATGCTTCGCGCGAGGTCGCCGTTGTGCTGACGGGCGAGGGCGATTCCGCGCTTGGGTGCGAAGCTCGAATCGTTGGGGGTGATTTTTTGCCCAAAGTGGTGACATTGCGGCCGGGCGCGGAGCTCCAGATCGAAAACCGCGATGGGTGCTCGCATGAGCTTCAGTCCGACGATATTCCAGGGTTTGCTCCCATCGCGACGGCTCCTGGGAACGCGCGAGGACAGATTCAAGTTCCCGCGGGCGGCCCGTACACGATTTCGGATCGACTGTACGAGCACGTCGGGGCGACCGTGCATGTCGTCGAAGACCTCGTTGCGTGTGCTTCGGTTTCGTCCCGGGGCGAGTACGTGTTCGAAAACATCACCCCCGGTACGTACACGCTGCGGGTATTCCGTGGCGCTCAGCAGGTTCATGAATCTCCGGTGGAAATCATCGGCGATGCCGCGCTAACCCTCGACCCTGTTGCGATTGGTGCAGGAGGGGAGGAATAAGATGCTCTCTCGTCTTTGGTATTTCGTTCTTGCGGCGCTCGCGGGGGCAGGCATTGCCGCCGCCTATATCGCGACCGCGCAGATCAATCGCAACTCCGATGTCCGTGTTGAAGAGCAGCTTCGCCGCGACCGAACCGAACTGGAGCTTTGGCTTCGGTACGACGCACGTGCCCGAATCGACGATATCGCGGCCATGGCTGCGCACTCGGATGTCCGGACGGCGCTTCGAACCGCTACGGGTCGTCGCGATCGCAACGAACTCGATCCTGCGCTTCGGACCAACCTCGCCCAGAAACTCGCTCAGCTAAACGCGCAGCTTGAAGAGGGCGCCGCTCAGCTTCTCTTCGCGGTTGACCGAGAAGGTGAGATTATCGCGCAGCTTGGTGGAAATACACCGCCTGCGGGTGCGGGGCTCTCCCAGTTCCCGGTCGTTCAGCGCGCTCTGCGCGGCTACATCGGTGACGACGTCTGGGTGTACAACGAAGGTGTCTACCGCATTGCCGCACGCCCGGTCATTGACGGCGGTCAGTTCGTCGGTGCGATCGTACACGGCTCCGAGCTCAGTGCGACGTTGGCACAGCGCCTCGCTTCCCGCCTTCCGGGCGCGAGCCTCGGTTTCTTTCATCGAGATCGCGTGATTGGATCGCACGTTCCGGCAGTGGAGAACGCTCCGAACGACGCGGCCATGGTTGGCTCCCTCGAATCGGCGCTCGGGCTCGAAGCGCTTTCGGAAGGCAATGCTTCCGATCCTCAGGATGTCGGTGAGCGCGGTTTGGCGGTCTATTCTTTCGTCCGCGGAACCGCGTCGTATGCGCAAGTAGGGTACGTGATCGCCCGTCCTCGGCCCGCCGTCTCGAATCCGATGGATCTGTTCCAGACGGAGGATGCCGTTGCATCGATCGAGTGGCCGCCGGTTGTTGGCGCGACGCTGATCCTGGGCCTTCTCGGATTACTTCTTCTCTTCCTCGAGCGCGACATGCCCCTCAAGAAGTTTCGGAAGGCGACTGAGGCACTCGCCGGTGGGGCGAGTGAAATGGACGAAGGCTCGCTTCGCGCGTCCTATCGAAAGATGGCGGCCGATATCAACCAAGCTCTCGGGAAGGCTGCTGCTTCGGGTGGCGGTGCACCGCGACGTGCGCAGAACATTGACGATATCCTCGGAGATGCTCCGGCCGAAGCTTCCGGAACGCCCTTCTTTGGATTTGGTGGCAACGAGGACAAAGGTGCAGATGCTTTGGCGGCTCCGCCCGCTGCACCTCCGGCTGCTCCGCCCGCGGCGCCTCCGGGCCCGCCTGCGCCGCCCGCCGTTGGTGGAGGCGCGCCGCCTCCACCGCCCGCGCCTCCCGGAGAAGTCTTTGATACGCCCTCGGTTCCACCAGAAGATGGTGGTGGGTTCTTCGAAGAAGAGCAGGCGACGGCGATTGCGCACGTCCCCGAAGAGTTGCTTGCCGAAGCGGCCGCTTCCGACGAAGAGCGACGCTTCCGGCAAGTCTTCGATGAGTTTGTCGCGATGAAGCGGCAGTGCGGCGAGAATGTCGACAATCTCACCTTCGATCGATTCCGTCACACCCTTCAGAAGAATCAGCAGACGATCCGGGACAAGCACGGCGTCACCGATGTTCGCTTCACCGTGTACAAGAAAGCGAACGGAAAAGCGGCTCTTAAAGCCACGCCAGTGAAGTAATCCGCTTGCAGCAAACAGTGAATTCTCACATAATCTGAGACTATGGCGGGACGGAAAATGAGGTCGGAAGGGGAGCGGTAAAAGCTATGGCCATCATTTTTGTAACGCGAAATACCGAGTATCACCTCGACGGCACCATCTGCGTCGGAATCCGGGATCGTCGCACCGGTGCGTTCGCGGCGAATCATCCTGCGCTTCTTCAGGAAGTCACCTACATGCTTGCGCGTTATCGCGGTGGGTGGAAGAAGCACGCGTTCTCCCCTCGCGTCGGTAGCGCTCTCTGTTTCGAACGAGTGGATGTGACCACGGGCGCTGTGCGTGGCGTTCGTCAGTCGACCCCGGCGGAAGAACAGTTCTATCAATACCAGCAGGCGCTGCCCGGCGGCGCGACGATGGTGGATGTTGCCATTCCCGCGTTGCCTTCCGCCGGCGCCTCGATTCCGCGAACTGCGGTTGACGTTCAGGTCGAGGCAAGCCCGCCGACCATTCGCGAAACACGTCCAGAAGCGCGTGCCGACCAAACGGGCAAACAGCCGGTACATGTTGTGGAAGGCGATGTTATCGATGTCGATCCTTCTTGGCTCGATGCGATCGGCTGACGTTTTCGGAGGCGACGCGCGTTTGCTTCCATTTCCTGCGGAAACGTAAACCGGCCCGTTGACCCCGGCCGGAGAAGCGACTATCCCGGCTCACCATGAAGCTCTACAGTGGTCGGGTCCCTTTCGTTGCCAGCGAACTTCTTTCTGCGCTCAAGAAAGATAAGAAGATCGAGACCGAGAGCGATGAAGAGGTCAAGCTCGACTTCGAGTCCGTTCTCAAAGAGTTCGTACGACGTCAGCGCCAAGTCGTGGACGAGGCGAAGGACCGAATGGAGCGCTCCGGAATCGGGCACTCCATGATTGGCAAGGTGATCTCGCAGGTCTCGAAAGAGCGCGGCTTCCCATCTCGAGATGAGCGACTTCCCTACCTCGTCGATCAGATTATGACGATGTGCTTTCACAGCCAAAACGTCGAAGAGGTCTGGGCGGACGACGTGCTCCTTCGAAAAACCATTACGTCCGTTCTTCGCGAGCAGACGGGGATGGAGTCGGACCTCGATCGCGAAGTTCGAACCAAGATTCGAAACCTTGAAGAAGGCACTGCCGCGTTTGAGGTCGAGTACGAAAAGGCGATGGCGAACCTGAAGCGCAAGAAGCGACTTGAGTAGCAGAGCGGCGGAGCCAACCTACGCGGTTCGTTCCATGACTGGTCGCGGTCATGCACGGATCGAACTTGAACCTGGCGTCGCGCTCTCCTGCACCGTCGAGAGCCGGAACGGGAAGCGGCTCGAGCTGCGAACGCGCGCGCCCAACTTTCTGGGCGAACGAATCCCGGAACTCGAAAAGCGGATTCGTGGGTCGATTCGTCGAGGCACCGTGACATTCACGATCGAGCTTGAAGGGATCGCGAATGAAACCGAGATCGATGTGGATGCGATTCGCGGCCTTCATGAACAGCTCAGAGATCTTCGCGACGAGCTCGGCACTCCGGACCTCAAGACACTGCTCGCGCTGCCCGGCGCCACTCGGACCACGAAGCCGACGCTTTCAGAAGCGGCCGTTGAGGGGCTGCGAAACGCCACCGAGCTGGCGCTTTCGCGATATCGTGAGCACACCATCGCTGAGGGGATGGCGACCGCGGCAGCGCTCGAACGTCAGTTCTTGGTGATCGAAAACGCAGCGAAGGAAGCGCGAGATATCGAAGCGCAAGCGCACGCTATTCGAACATCCGAGCTTCGAGAGCGTCTTGTCGCGTCGCCGGTCGCAGAGACTCTTGCGGAAGAAGTGGCTGCGCTCCTCAAAGCGGATATTGGCGAGGAGCTTGAGCGTCTCGCGGCCCACCTCGAACTGGCGCGCTCCACTCTTTCGGAGGATGTCGCCGGTCGCCGGCTTGATTTCCTCGGCGCCGAAATGCTTCGAGAGGCGAATACGCTGGGCGCCAAGGTTTCCAGCGCCCGAGCCTCTCATCTCGCGATCGAAATCAAGCTCGCGTGTGAACGTATCCGCGAGCAATCGATGAATCTCGCATGAGCGAGGGCCGCGAGGTCAGGCTCTGTGGATTCGGGAAAACCCCTCGACAAATTACGCCAGCGGCAAACGCTTCTTGCTCGCGATCGGTTTGGCGGCTGCATGCTCTGCTCGCGGCTTTGATTCGCCTTTGGGGCGAATATCCTCCGGCCGGACGTCCCACGCGCCAAGGACATCCCGGTCGAGTAGGTGGGTCGGCCGGATATTGCCGAGCGCGTTGAGCATCACCGAACGAACACCTGGATGCTTCTTTTCCATTTCGAGCATCAAATCGCCCATCGCATCGCGCTGCATCTTCGGCTGCGAGCCGCAGAGATTGCACGGCAGGATCGGGAACTCCGAGAGCTCGGCGTATTCGGCGATCTTCTCTTCGGCACATTCGATCATCGGGCGAATAACCTCGAAGCGCCCATCGTCCGTGCGGTACTTCGCCGGCATCGCTTGCATCTTGCCGCTGAAGAAGAGGTTCATCAGGAAGGTCTCGAGGGTGTCCTCTCGGTGGTGGCCGAGGGCGATTTTGTTGCAGCCGAGTCGCTCCGCTGCCGTGTAGAGAATGCCGCGGCGGAGGCGAGAGCATAGCGAGCAGTAGGTCCCGCCTTCCTTCACCTTGTCGACGACGACCGAGTAGGTGTTCTCCTGCAAGATCTCAAAATCGTACCCAGAAGCCTCCAGCCAGTCCTGAAGGGGCTTTCCGTTGTAACCCGGCTGAACCTGATCGAGGTGAACAGCCGTCAGCTTCACGTCGAAGGGCAGCCGCGCTTTGAGTTCGTGGAGCAGAACGAGCATCGTATAGCTGTCTTTTCCGCCACTAATGGCGACCATCACGTGATCATCGGGCTCGAGGAGCTGCCAGCGCTCCGAGGTCTTTTTGATGACGCGTGAAAGCTGCTTTCCGAGTTGTCGATGCCGGCTCATAGGAGCCAAGCATGACACACCCAGGGCAAGGCGCCCGCCCAACGCGTCGAAAGAGAACACACTAATTTACCTTTCGGCACTGGAGTTTCGGCGCGGGTGAACTAGGGTTCGTTCATGGCCATCGCACCGCGTTCTCCGGAAGAACTTCTTCGTGACGTCCGCTCTATCCGCGACCTTCCCCCGAATGATCTTCGCGCGCTCGCGGAGGCCGCCGAGGTGCGCAAGGCGGCGAGAGGACGAACCTTTTTCACCGATGGCCAAGAGGCCGAAGGCTTCTGGATTGTCCGCACCGGTGAGGTCAAGCTCGTCAAGAGCGGCCGTGACGCGAGGGAGCAGATCCTCTATCTCGCGCGCCCTGGTCGGCCGATTCTCGAAGGGGTCCGTTTTGATGGCGGAAAGTACCCCGCGAGCGCCGTCGCGATGCGTGCGGCGAGCGCGCTTCTGATCTCAAATGACCACCTTCGCTCGCTTGGTGAAAAACGCCCGAATCTCTTCCAGATCCTCATCGATCTGAAATCCCACCGTACGGAGCGGAATCTTCAGCTCATCAGTGACCTTTCACTGCGAACTGTGCCCGCCCGGATCGCCTCTTTCATCTACTCGTTGGCCCTGATGCGCGAGTCGAAGGGGCAGGATGCGCGAAACTTCATGCGTGATCTCACCACGGAAACCGTCGCAGGCCGACTTGGAACCGTTCGAGAAGAAATCTCTCGCGGACTCGCGCAACTGGAGAAAAAGGGTGCGATCAACGTCGATCCCGATATGATTGAAATCGTCGATATGGAACGACTTGAAGAACTGGCCTACGGGAAGAAACGTCCGTGATTTTTCACTCCCGGTTTCGGAATCAGATGGGCGCCTTTTCGGGCGCCTGCCTCGTTTTGGCGAGCATTTTGTTTTTTGGCGGGTGCTCCGACGAGGAAGCGCGAACCGGCGCGATTGGCCACGCGTGCCTGAACTCCAGTGAGTGCGAGCCCGAAAACGAGTGCTTTCCGAGCCGAGCGATGGGCGAGGTCTGCATGCTGCGATGCGATGCGAACGCAGACCGCCTTTGCGAAGGCGGCGAAGTCTGCCTCGACGCTGCCGGCGGTGATATTTGTTATCTTGGCGGAACGCTGATGGAAGGCGAAACTTGCGCCGCGTCGGACGAGTGCGTTCTTGGGAACGTATGCGTTAGCCAGGGGGATGGTTCTCGCTGTGAACGAGCTTGCGATCTTCGGGACCCGATCTGCCCGGAGGGCGAAAGCTGCATGGCGCTCGGCGGCGAAATCCGCGGCTTCTGTCAGTAGTCATGTACGAGACTTCTCTGAAGGTTCGCTTCGGTGACGAAGACCACGCGCGGATCGCGTATTTTCCGCGCATCGTTCATTTTTTTCACTGTGCCTTCGAGGACTTCTTCGATGACCACGGTCATCCCTACCGGAAGGTGCTCGACGAAGATGGCTATGGCTGGCCCGCCGTTGGTCTGAACGTCGACTTCATGCGGCCGATCCGCTTCGGCGAGATTCTCAAGATTCAAGTCTGGGTGGAGAGGCTGGGCTCGAAGAGTGCGACCTTTGGTTATCGCGCGCACCTCGCTGGAAAGACCGCCGCGCTCGCGCAGGTCACCGTGGCTTGCATTGGCATGGAGAGCTTTGGTGCGGTGGAGATTCCAGAGCCCTATCGCTCCCTCTTTGCGGAACATTTGCAGCCCGGACATTCCGAGTCGCTGAAAGAACGGTGACGGAAAACAAAAGGCCCGCAGCCAGAGCCGCGGGCCTTTCGTTTGAAAGCGTCGCTTATTCCGCGAAGTTCCAGCGGCCAAGCTCGGACACCGTGCCGTCTTCGCCAACTTCAAGTCGAACCAGACCGGCGGTCGCGCGGGTTCCGTTTGCCTCGCCGAATCCGCAGGGGCTGTAGCCGAGGCAAGAGACCCAAAGCTCCGAGTCGGAGCCTGGCACTGCGCGCACGCTGCCGCAGTTCGCAAGACCGTCGATCGCATGCATCGTGGTGATCGACGCATCGGAGGGATCGATCACCGCAACAACGCCTTCGCCCGCCGCGAGCGCCGTTCCGAAGAGGCTCTCGGGAAGACGGGCGAGACCGACGACCGCATGGCCGCTGCGCGCGATGACCTGAGAAGGACGCGCGAGGGTCTGAACTTCCGCGTTCATCATGGTGCCAGAATCGTGTCCCAGGACCGTGGCGTTCAGCGGCGAGAAATCAACGCGGGCGCCGGTGGCTTCCAGCGTATCGGCGGAGAACGCGATCAAATCGTTTCCTTCGTCCGTGCCTTGCTCCATCCGCGTCGCCCAGACGGTGTCGCCGACCACGATATAATCCTGGAGGTTGGCGTCGAAATCGGCCGAGGAAACCCGCGCCTGCGCGATGAGCGATCCGTCACCACAAAGGCGCGTGATCACATTGGTTCCGAGACGGTCCGCGACGCCGATCACGCCACCGGCCTCGAGGCTCGGAAGTGCGACGTCACCGCTGAGCGCGGCGACCAGGCCGGCGCCGGTCGAGCCCGAGTTGAACCATTCGTCGTCGAGGACTTCGTAGTCGGCGTCGAGAACCGCGAGTGCCGAGCTCGTGTAGTCGGAGCGAAGCACGAGCACGCTTGGGGTTCCACTCAGCGCGTCAAGAGGGGAGTTATCGCCACCTTCGCAGGTGCCTTCCGCAACGAGTGCGACGGCGCGTGGGGGAAGGGTAGCATTGCCGACGGCAATGGTTCCCGTAAGCGTCGGCGGGTTCGCGCTGATGTCGAAGCGAAGAACGCCAGGCCCTTCGGAGGAAGCGCTTGGGAAGAGGGCTTCCTCACCATTGACGACACCGATGCCGACTGAAAACGCGTCGTCCACCGTGTGCACGAGTGTTTGCTCTTCGGAATCGAGATCCACAAGAACGATGCGGTCGCCAGAAACACCAAACTCGCCCGTAATCACCGCGAGCGCCTGCGCGCCACCGATGGGAAGCAGGCTTCCGGTCGCGAGGTCCGCCGTTCCGCTCGGTTCTGGGAAGGGGCATACTTCTTCGACGGGGGCAGCGTCATCTTCCGCGTCGGGAGTATCACTGTCTTCGGTATCGGCGTCCGCAGAGTCGCCGTCCATCGTGTCCGCATCGGCGGTGTCGGCGTCCGTTCCGCCATCCAGCATCGCGCTGTCATCGTCGCCACAAGCGATCGCCAATACTAGCGAGAGAAGGAGGATGAGCTTTTTCATTGTATGAGGTCCTTTTGATAAGCGATAGAAATCCGAAGAGTCCTTCCCGGCAGCGGGAAGCCCACGAAGTCTTGGCCGCGACGATCGAAAACGTCGCGAAGTTGGATGCGCGCGGTGAACGCGTGAAAGCTGGCATCGAGGGAAAGGTCGACCCAGGTGAGGCGCGGAAGCTCGACGAGATTCGCCGGGTCCGCATAGGTGGCGCCGCGCATTCGAATGGCGGCACTCGGTCGAATCGAAACCGGCCCGATCGAGTGGGCGCTCGCAAGCTCCGAAAAGATCTGATGCTGGGGGCGCCAGTGCAGCGCAAGTCCGTCGCCAGCGTCCGTGTATAGAAAGGTGTAGGAAGCCTGCGCTTCGAGAAAGCCGATCTTTCCCCGGAAACCAAGCTCTGCGCCCGTGAGCGTTGCGGAGGTAATATTCTCCGCGCGCGCCGTGAACTGCGAGGTGAGCCGGTAACGAATGAGGTCGTTCATCGAACGGTGAAAGCCTCGTGCTTCGAGAGATGCGTTGAGCGGGCCAAGCTCCCCTTGCGCGATCACGCCGGCATCGAACGAAAGGCCAGATTCCACCCGAAGCCCGGGGCTTGGTAGAAGCGTGCCGCGGTTCCCATAGCGCTCCCGAATGGAAGGCAGGCGGCCTCCGGAAGCGAGCGACGCAACGACACGAACGTTCGGCGCGAGGGCAAGGCTGCCGGCCAATCGGAAGGTTGGAAGGTTCTGTGATTCCGGTTCGTTCCCGGCGACCTCAATGGTCTCGGAGTGCTCCACTCGGGCGGACGCGCGGAGCTCAGCCTCGCGGTCTCCGATTTCGCCGTGGAGCCGAGCCTCTGCGCCGATCGAAAAGCGGGTCCGTAGGCTGGTTTCGGCTTCGGTGAGCAACGCATTTTCGGCGGTGCGGACATCGTGCGTCACCGTGCCGACGCTCATGAGTGAGAGCCACGGCAATAGGTGCGCCGTGCCCGCCATTCGTAGGAATGCCCGTGCGTAGCGGTCGTCGCTAGCCTCTGCGTAGAGACCAATTTCGCGGTTGGGATCGAAGAATCGATGTCGCTGCGCACCACCCCCCGCGGCGAGCTGAAACTCGCCTCGTTCTCCTCGGAAAGAATATCCAAGCGAGCCTACGATTCGGGCGTTGGTCTGATGCGTGTCGAGCGCAGGAGTAGGGCCAGCGCCTGGAGCTCCGCCGCGCCGACCCACGCCCATGACGACGGCAGCAAGCTCGTGAGGCCCTGTCGCGTAGCGAAGATGAAGGAGCCCGCTCGCAAGTTCGACTTCGGCGTTTTCCCGTCGCGCTTCAAAGTCGTCCGTCGGATCAAAGCGGGTCGCGTTGTCGTGTTGGTATCGGAAGTCGTTATCGCTGCGCTCAATCGACGCTGCGCCGCTTACGAAAAGCCTCCGATTGCCACCGCGGGCGCGAACGCGAACTCCGACAAAACCGTTCGAGCCGACTTCCGTTTCGGCGCCAAGTCGCGCGCCTCGAGTCGGCATTCGAAGCTGAAGGACGCCCCCCATCGCCGCGCTGCTCAACCACGCTGGCGCGCCCCCTCGGTAGATACGAAGTTCATCGATGCCGGCGAGAGAGACGAGCGCGAGGTTCGCCGCGCCGGTATCCGGCCCACTGATCGGAAGCCAGTCGAGGTAGAGGTCTGTGTGGCTTGTATCGGAGCCCCGAATGGAAAGCCCGGAAAAGGCGCCAAGGCCGCCGGTCCGGAGGACGTTTGCTCCAGGAACTCGGTCGAGGGAGCGACCGATATCGCTTTGGCCTTCGACTGGGACCCGGGTGCTCGTCGCGGTGCTGTCTTCGCTTGCCGGCGCTTGGATTTCCGCCGCAGCGCCGAACGCCTGCGCATATCCCCGCGCCGCGCTGAAAAGCGCTGCGATGACGAGGATGAAGGTGCGGGCGTGCATAAAAGTCGAAAAAAGGGTGCACGCAGATACACGGGAGCCGTGGCGTCCCATGTTCTCCTAGTGCCAATCCCCGAGGCTTGAGGAGTCGTGATGAGAGGCAGGTTTCCGGGCTCGTGGTCCGCCATCTTCTCCTTCCCAGCTTTCGCCAGTGGCTGTTGAAGATGCCGATTGACCACCTACCGTGGCGGGTCCGCGTCGGCCTTAAACCGACTTCCCTTTTGAACCTTCTTTGTTTCCTTCGAAGGCCTGTCCCTCATCGAGGGACCTCTTTCACAAAAGTTCACAATTGGTATGAACGCCCTGACTCTGCGCGCGACGACGCTCCGCGTCAAGGCGAGGATGAAGGCGGCAATTTGCGAGCATGTTTTCATGGTCGCGCCGTAAGTTTCGCGAAGCCTCTTGATCCGAACGCGGTTCACCACTGTTTTGCCGGCGTAAATCGAGGTGTCGAAAGAGCTCCCGTGTCGGCTTGCGTTTGATTCTATTTCTGAGTCACCATTCAGTTATGGCGCGGAAGCGAAATGGCGAGAAGCGAGAGCGTATCCTTCAGGCGGCGACGAAAGTCTTCGCGAAGAATGGATTTTACGCCACTCGGGTCAGCGAAATCGCAAAGGCAGCTGGCGTCGCGGACGGCACGATCTACCTCTACTTCGAAAACAAGGACCACGTATTGGTCTCCATTTTCGAAGACCGAATCAGCCGCCTCTTGCGCATTCTCGAAGAGGTCGCGGACCGAAATGAAGGGCCCTTTGAGCGCCTGAAGAAAATCATTGAGCTCCAGCTTGGCTTGCTTGAAGAGCAGCGTGACCTCGCGGAGGTCATTACGGTGAACCTTCGGCAGAGCTCGAAGCTATTGAAGCAATACGCGACGCCGCTCTTTGTTCGCTATCTGCAAGTGGTCGGCGCCGTGGTCGCGCAGGGACAACAGCAAGGCGTGATCCGCGCCGACGTACATCCGATGGTCGTCTCCCGCTCGCTCTGGGGCGCGCTCGATGGGCTCGCGCTGACTTGGGCGCTGAGTCCGGATCGCGAGCCAACACCCGAGCGCTTGAGGACTGCAGCGGGTCAGTTCGCGGATTTTTTCCTCGCAGGGCTACGGGTCGCCGCTCCGCACGGGGAGCGCTAACGAAACGCTTTCCGAGGAGGGCTCCGCTCCGTGGAAGGCCCGAATGCAAATGCGAACGCGGTACGCGTGGCGAATATCGTACAATTATCCATTTCAGCCATTGTCGGACGGGCGATGTCACGGTAGGAATCTCTCTTCAAAGGAGCGCCCTCAGTGAAGAATACGATCCCCGCCCGACTATTGGAGCAAGCTAGCCTGCGTCCCCACGCCGCCGCGTACCACGCGCGCGAAGGAGGCGTTTGGAAAGCAACGAGCTACGCGAAGTACTCCGAAGAAGTCGTTGAAGCGGGAAGGGCTCTGATCGCGCTCGGGATTGGCGTCGGCGATACCGTCGCAATCCTCGGCTTTAACCGCCCCGAGTGGTGCATTCTCGACCTTGCCGCGATGGGCGTCGGTGGTGTCCCCGCGGGCATTTACACGACCTGCGCGCCCGAAGAAGTTCAGTACATTATCCATCACGCCGAATCCAAGATCGTCATCCTCGAGGATGAAGGTCAGTGGGAGAAGGTGAAGAAGGAACGCGAGAACCTTCCGAAGCTCGAATACGCCGTGATGATGCGCGGCGCGCCGAAGATCGATGACCCGATGGTGCTCTCCTTTGAAGAGTTCCTCGCCAAGGGCCGCGACGTGGATGCCGAGGAATATCAGAAGCGCGTGGATGCGCTCGAACCGGGCGCGCTCGCGACGCTCATCTACACCTCCGGCACGACCGGTCCGCCCAAGGGCGTGATGCTCTCCCACGACAACCTTGCGTGGACGGCGTTCCGCGCGGCGGAGATGACGGGATTGAACCCGGCCGATTGCTCGCTTTCCTACCTGCCGCTTTCGCACATCGCCGAGCAGATGTTCACGCTGCACGGCCCGATCACCGCTGGTTCGAGCGTCTACTTTGCCGAGTCGATCGACGCGGTTCCAGAGAACCTCAAGGAAGTGCAGCCGACGGTGTTCTTCGGCGTGCCGCGCATCTATGAGAAGTTCTACGCAGGCATCAACGGCAAGCTCAAGGACGCGACCGGCGCGAAGGCCAAGCTTGTCGGCTGGGCGCGTGGCGTCGGGACCCAGCGCACGAAGCTTCGCGAATCGGGCAAAGAGTTCGGCTTTGGTGGCAAGCTGAAGTACGGCCTTGCAAATAAGCTCATCTTCTCGAAGTTGAAGCCTGCGATTGGCCTCGGCCGCGTTCGCATTTGCGTCTCGGGCGCAGCGCCGATCGGCCGCGATGTGCTCGAGTTCTTCGGTTCGCTCGACTTGCTCGTGCAGGAAGTCTACGGCCAGTCGGAAGATTCGGGCCCGACCACGTTTAACTTCGTCGACAAGTTCCGCATTGGCACCGTCGGTACGCACGTCGATGGCGTCGAGGTCAAGATCGCCGAAGACGACGAGATTCTCGTGAAGGGCCGCAATGTCTTCCTCGGCTACTACAAGGACGAGGACGCGACCAACGCCACGCTCAAGGATGGCTGGCTCCACTCCGGCGACCTTGGCGCTTGGGATGGCGACTTCCTCAAGATCATCGGCCGCAAGAAGGACATCATCATTACCGCCGGCGGAAAGAATATTACGCCGAAGAACCTCGAAGAGGCGCTCAAAGAGCACGACCTCATCAACGAGGCGGTGGTGATCGGTGATAGGCGCAAGTTCCTCAGCGCGCTGGTCACGCTGGACGAAGAGGCCGCCGCGAAGTTCGCCCCGAACGCGAGTTCCCTCCACGAGGATGCGTCGATCAAGGCGGCGCTCGACGCGCATCTCGCTGAGATCAACACCCGCTTTGCGCGTGTCGAGCAGGTGAAGAAGTTTGTGATTCTTTCACGCAATCTCAGCGTCGAGAAGAAAGAGCTCACGCCGACCCTGAAGGTGAAGCGACGTATCGTGAACGAGAACTTCGCGGCCGAAATCGAATCAATGTACGCCTAGAAACGCGAATGCCCCGAGGTCCTCAAGACCTTGGGGCATTTTTGCGTCTAGTGCGGGGATCTCATGGATGGGAGGGATGATCTTTCGTCAGGGGCGCTGAGGCGAGGTTCGGTTAACGAACGACAAGCCGAGTCGTCCGAAGGAAGAGCGAAGCTCGGTTCGGCGCTGCTGGCGGAAGAGGGCCCTTCGGGCGATGTGGATCACGCGCTAGGGCCTTCGTTCCGATTTACTGCTCAGAGCAGTCGAGTTCTTCCGGCGCCACGAAGAGTTCGCCGTAGCCGGGACCGTCGCCGCTGTGATTGGGGCCTGATTTCACCCAAACGCGAACGATGGAGAGTTCCGAGCCCGCGCCATCGGGAACGCCGAAGACATCCTCGTGTCCTTCGAGGTCTTCGTATCGGTAGCGGCTTCCGTCGGAGAGTTCGATCACGATATTGGAAAGGTCCTTGCACGAGCGTGCGAGCACTGAGCGACAGTCAAACTCGACCTCGATATCCGGGATTCGGCCACCATCGCATTCGAGTTCTGGCCCGTCCCCGGGGGATTGCTCTGGCACCTCGGGGAGAGGCTCATCCGGCGCGACTTGCAGGGCATCCGTGCGCGGCGCGGCAGTGACGCATGCTCCTGCGAGCGAAAGGAGAATCGCCGGAAGTAAGTGGATACGCAGAAAGCGGGTGGTTGAAAAGCTCATATGGTGAGTATGTCACGAGTTTTCTTGAATCCCCAAAATGGGTAAGGCGAAACTCGGGGAATGAATGACCGTTTGCCCGCTCAAATTTAGGTGCAGTCCGCGTGGATTTCGAGACATAGCTCTCGCGTGACAAAAAGCTCGTCGCACCCCTCGCCGCGGCAGCGGCAGCCGAAGAGCGGCTCGCATCCTGCGCCGGTCCAGAAGTAACCGCGTAACATATCCGGGCATGCCCCGGGCGGGTCGGGAGCGACGGGCTCATATTCGCAATCTTCGAGCGGGTCGTCCGTGCAAAAGCTCGGGTCGGCGTGCACGTCTACGCCGGACATTCGGGCCGTGCACTGGTTTGGATAGAGCCGGCCGTCGCAGCCGCAGATTGGACTCCCCGCGCCATCGCAAGGGCGAGATGGGATGTCGAGGCAGCGCGTCGTTCCGTCGCAGAAGAAACCAGAAAAGTCGCAGTATTGCCCCGCGGGGCATCCACACGTCGGATCGAAGGCATCCGGCGCGGCGTCCATGCCGCTATCCAGCGTGCCGCCACTATCGATGGAAGCATCATCCGGCGTGGCGTCCATCGAGGAATCTGCGGAAGCATCGGCCGCGGCGTCCATGCCGCTATCTAGCTCGCCAGTGTCGACGTCGGCGTCGGAGGGGGCCGCGTCCACGCTTCCGCCGTCTTCTGGATTTGCATCGGTCGCAGCATCCGAGGGCGCCGCGTCATCGGATGCGTCCACTCTTGCGTCGCCGACGACCGCGTCGACAGGCGGCGCATCCGGGAGATCCCCATCCTGGCTCGTATCGACAGTCGCGTCGGTGCTCCCGTCCGCGCCACCATCCGCGTTCGAGTCGTCATCCCCGCACGCGCCGAAGAGCGCGGTGAAGGTCAAGAAGAGAAGAGTTCGGAAGAAGTGAGCCTGCATCATGGTCGCACCAAAAAGAAAACGCCGGAGCGTCGAGGACGACTCCGGCGTTCTTTATACCCCGTTTTTGACGCGTCGAAAGGAGTTATGCCCGGAACGACGCCTTTGCGTGAAGGTTGCTCACTCGGAGAAGGTGAGACACTCGCGGAAGCAAGCCTCTCTCGAATCGTAGAGGGATCGGCAATCCGGGCCTTCGCAACTGCAGCCACTGAGGGGTGCACATGTGCGGCCCGTGAACGCATAACCGAGCAGCAAGTCACAGTCACCCACGCCCCGCGCTTCGGTGACATCGCAGCCGCCGCCGGGAACGTCGCGGCAGTCCGAATGCGCTGCGCGGCAGGAGGTTTGCGTGTCGTAGAGCTGCTCGCAGCCCGAGACACACGAGCATCCCGAGTAGGGTTCGCAGTCGCGCCCGTTCCAGGCGTAACCCAGGATCAAGCGGCAAAGCCCCTCCGTCTCGACGCGCGCCGGATCGCAGCTCACTTCGTCGGTGCAGTCGCGGAAGCGAAGACGACAGCTCGTCACATCATCAAAGAGACGCTCACAATCCCGCCCCTCGCAGCTGCATCCCGAGATCGGTTCGCAGCTTCTACCGTTCCAGGTCACCCCAAGGAGCGCTGCGCAAGGCCCCTCTCCGCGGGCTTCCATCGCGTCGCATTCGCCCCGCGCGCATGCCGCACCATCGGAGCTCGCGGAGACGCCCATCGCCGCTGCCTGACATCGGTTGCAGTAGGTCTCGCCATCGCAGCCGCACACGCCAGGGCAATCTTCGGGGCAGAAATCGGGCCGAGGCATGCACTCGCCGGGAACGCCGCACGCCTCGCGCAGCTGGCAGTATTCGGAATCCGCACAGTCACCGCTCGTGCGGCATTCTCCGTCACCGCCACCTGCGTCATCACCACCGCCTGCGTCATCACCACCGCCTGCGTCATCACCACCGCCAGCGTCATCACCACCGCCAGCGTCATCACCACCGCCTGCGTCGTCACCGCCGCCAGCGTCGTCACCGCCGCCCGCGTCATCGCCGCCGCCAGCGTCATCACCACCGCCAGCGTCATCCCCGCCGCCGCCGCTGTCCGAGCCGACCGACGCGTCGTCGCCACCATCGTCGTCACCGCCGCATCCGAACGCGATCAGCAATCCGCTCATCAAGAGTATTCGTCCAAGCCTTGCCATCTCATCTCTCCTCAAGGTCCCCAATATCCCTAGTTTGTCACAAAAGTGAGCGCGAATCACCCATGAATCGGGACATGGCGACGGCTTCCCACGTCAACGCGTGATGAAGGTCGGGCGCCATCGCGAAGCCATATTTCTTGGGTGCGTCGACAGGCTTTTTCGTTGCCAAGCGCGTTCGCCAACCCCACATGACAAAGACACGATGAGCAAAAAGGCGCGATGGGAAGAACGATGGGCCGCGGGAGAAATTCCGTGGGATGCCGGCGGTCCCTGTCCGAGCTTGGTGGCCCTCGTGCAGGCAGGAAGCGTCGCGGCCGGAGATATCCTTGTTCCAGGAAATGGAGGCGGCTGGGATTCGCTGGCGCTCGCCGCGCCCTCACGTCGCGTTTTCGGGCTCGACCTTTCGCAATCCGCAGCAACGGTGTTTCGCGAACGTGCAGCGGCACACGAGGGGGTTCACGCGGTTTGCGGTGATTTCTTCGAGGCGAACTGGCAGGTCGGGGAAGTCCCTTCCGCCTTCGACTTCGTATGGGACTACACGTTCCTCTGCGCGCTCCCACTCGAATTGCGTGAACCTTGGGCCGACCGTATGGGCGAGCTCGTCAAATCTGGGGGAACGCTCGCGACATTGATCTTCCCGGATATTGAGGCCGCGGCCGATTACGTCGGTCCTCCGTGGCCTCTCTCGCCATCGGATGTTCGAGGTCTTCTGAAGCGTGACTTCGAAGAAATTTCGCTTGAGCGAGCGACAGAGAGTCATCCCGGCCGAGAAGGTAAGGAATGGATTGGTCGATTTCGCCGTTACTAGGAAAGGCATGCCTTTCCCGTTTCGCGGCGCGTTTTTGCCTGAAACGATCCGGCATGCGCGACCTCAAATCCCCCATGCGAATGAACTCCGCCCTGAAGGTGCAGGAGAAGCTTTTCCGTCGCGAAGAGGTAGGGTAGGCTTCGGCCGCTCGCTTCATCCCGGCGAACGATAGGAGAACCACGTGGCAGAATATTCCGATCTCAAACACTCCGCGCTGAGCGCGCTTCGAGAAGTGGCAGCGCTCGCCGAAGAGGCAGGGGCTTCCACGCTCGCAGGCAAGCTGCGCGACGATCGGATCCCGCGGCTCGAAAACGAACGATTCCACTTGGTCGTTCTCGGCGAGTTTAACCATGGCAAGACCACGTTCGTGAACGCTCTACTGGGCGAGGCCGTGCTGCCGATGGGCGTCACGCCCACCACGGCGGTCATTCACCGGATTGAGCATGCCGCAGAGTCGAGCGCCGAAGCGAAAGTCGCGGACGGCAGCGCGAAGCCGGTGCCGCTTGCGACGCTCGAAGACTATGAGGTCGACGGTCAGGCGCTCGCGGAAGACGTTCAGGAGATCGAAGTTCGCTACCCCGCCGGGTTGCTCGCGGAGGGTGTTGTGCTCGTGGATACCCCGGGCGTGAACGACCTGAATGAGGCGCGCGCGGAGATCACGTACGGCTATATCCCCCGCTCCGACGCGATTCTTTTCTTGCTCGATGCCGGCCAGATTTTGAAGGAGAGCGAGCGGCAGTTTGTCGCCAATAAGCTCCTCGCCCAGTCCCGTGACAAGGTCATCTTTGTTGTAAATAAGATGGATATCCTCGACGAGGACGAACGCGAAGAGGCGCTCGCCTATGCGCACTCGCATCTCAGTAAGCTCGTCGACGATCCGAAGATTTTCGGCATCAGCGCGGAGATGGCTCTCTCAGGAGACCGTGAAGCTTCTGGGATCGATACCCTTTTGGATTCCCTGCGAACGTTCCTCGCCGAGGAACGTGGGCGCGTCCTTCTCGATAACGCCCTCGAAGCTGGCGTCCGGACCGCTGCCACACTTCGCACCGGGATTGAGATTCAGCGCCGAGCTCTTTCGATGGAGCAAGGGGAGCTGGAACGGCGCCTGAACTCGCTCGAAGAAGATCTCAAGGGTAGCGAAGCGCGGATTGCAGAACGTAGCGCTCAAATTCGTGAGTCGATCGCAGCCACGAAAGCGCTCGTGCGTGCTGACTGCGAGAACTTTGCGAAGCGCTTCGGCGCTCAGCTTCCTGCCGAGATCGACGCTGCGGAAGCAAAGGACCTACGAAAGTATCTCTCTGGCTTTATTGAAGAGCGCTTCCGCCGCTTTGGCGAAGACCAGGCGAAAGACCTTTCGAAGCGCCTCGAGGAGGTCGCGGAGCAAGCGATCGCTTTCGTGAACGACGACGCAAACTCGCGGGCGGACGCGCTACGGGCTGCGCTTGGCAAGGATGCGCCGGAGCTCGACCTCTCGATCAATACCTTCGGTTACGATGTTGGCGCCGTCGCGGTCGGTGCGTTTGGACTCACGCTGATGGCACTCTCCAATGTGGTGGTCGGTGGCGCGCTGACACTCGCCGCGCCAGTGCTCGCCTATGTCTTTCGAGGTCGTGCGGATCAAGCTTTGAAGGACCGCGCGAAAGAAGAAGCTCCGAAGGCCGTCCGCGACGCCGCTCTCAAGATGGCAGAGGCGTTTGAGGCGCGTATCGACGGCTTCGGCGAACAACTCATCGATTTCGTGACCGCCGCGAACGAGGAGATGACGCGCAGTATTGCCGAGTTGGTTCGCGCCGCGCGAGAAGCGAAGAGCGAAGGTGCCGAGGCAGCGAACGAGCTCACGGCGAATACTTCGATGGGGCTCTCTCAGCTTGTCGATCTCGAGCAGCGTATGAACACCATGAAAACCTCGCTTTGGGAAGAGTCGACCGCGGAGTGAGTCTTCGGTTTGGACTGGATAAGAACGCCCGCGTCCGCTTGGATGCGGGCGTTCTTCCTTTCGTCTCCGCTTTGTCATCGTTTGGTGATGGTTTGAGCTTCGGCCGCTTTACGCGACGATGCCTGGTTAGCGTGGAGAGATGAATGACCACCCCATGATGGCGGAGCCTCAGCGCGTTCCGTTCCGCAAAGGTGCGAGAGAGACCGCGAAGGTTGCCCGAGTCGTTGCCGCGCTTCCAATCTTTACACTGCCCCTGGCCCTGTTCTTCCCATGGGCCGCCACGATTCATATCGCGCTTGTACTCGCGTCCATCGTCGCCGTGATGCTCGGCATCATCTCGTGGGCCGCCGGCGCTCGCGAAGGTCGGCACGCGGTGCTCATTGGCGTGCTGGCGATGGTCCTAACCGGCGTCTTCGCATTGATGCCCTATTGATCCACGCCCGCTGCGCGAAAAGGATTCGTGCGGGATTTAGGGAGAGGGTGATGGCTGTTATCTTTTCCGTATGAACGAAGAACGAACCGAGGCGACCGACGAAACGGCTGAGAGTGGACCCGCGGTATTGAAGGACCATCCGATGGTTGAGGATCCGGCGAAGATCGCGTCACGGCGCCGCGCGCGAAACGTCGCGAATATCGCCCTCATCTTCGCTCTTCTTCCGCTCGTGAGCTGGCCCGCCTGTTCAACGAATGCTGGAATTCAGGCGAATATGGTGATTCTCGGGGCGTCGTTCGTTGCGGCACTGGTAGGTTTGTTTTGCTGGATCGCGGGAGCGAAAGAAGGGCGGAGGACGCTCTTCTTTGGCCTCCTGTCTCCTTTGGTCAATTTTGCCGCCTCCGTCGCTTTCGTGATGGATGGATTCACGCGAGGCCGCGCGCTTCGTCGCGGTGGGAAGGCAAAGATTGCCGCGCTCCGTGCTGGAGAAGGGTGGACCTCGACGGTGTCTCGAGCGAGTCAGCCGTCAAACGCCGCAGCAGATGCATGGCGAGCGTATGGTCAGACCGAGCATGCTTCCATTGCGGCGTTTGCTTCTTTCGCCAACCAGCTCCTCGCTCTTGGAGCGCCACGCTATCTGGTGGAGTACGCATTCGCCGACGGTCTTGACGAAGTGCGGCATGCGGATCTCTGCTTTTCGCTCGCAGCTTCTCTTGACGGCGAACGCCGCGAGCCCGCTCCTTTTCCTGCCGCGATGACGGCCCCGGAGTCGAAGGAACTGCTCGAGATTGCGAAAGAGTGTCTTCGTGAATCCTGCGTGCTGGAGATGGGGTCCGCGTTTCTGGCGGAGAGGATGCTCGAGGAGGAGCTTGTACCGGAAGTTCGAAGGGTGCTTGAGGAAATCGCGCGCGATGAGAGGCGTCACGCAGAGCATGGATACGAAGCGCTCGCTTGGATGCGGTCGCGGCTTTCCGATACGCAGCGCACGTCGCTTCTGAGCGTGCTCGACGAAATCGACCCCGCTTCGCTTCGAGGAGTGGTCGAGGGTGACGAACTCAAACATTTCGGCGTTGGTTCTCAGCGAGCGTGGCAACTCGCCGTCTCCGATGCCCTCGAAGAAGCGAAAAATCGGCTCGACGTAGCAGGCTCCGGAAGGGCGCTTAGAAAAAACGCAGCTTGAGCCAAAACTTAGTTGACAGCCTCACCTCTGACAGCTACTTAGCCAGTCCCTTAGGCACGTAGCTCAGCGGGAGAGCACTACCTTGACACGGTAGGGGTCGGCGGTTCAATCCCGCCCGTGCCTACCACTCTGATAAAGAGTGAAACAAAAGCGGCGTCATCGGCGTCGCTTTTGTTGTTTCTACGGCGCGACAAAAAGCCGAACCACCATGTTCCCCGGGGGCGGTATGTCCCTGGCGACAGAGTGTCCTGAGAAAGCAGGCGCTCGCTCAACGCACCCTCGTATGGTGCCTTCGAGAACGGAGAACGAGATGGCCAATAGCCAAGAAAATATCCTGAGCCGCGACCTTCTAGAGCAACGCGAGCAGCTCGGAAAGAACACCATCGGCGTGAGTGTCGACGGGCGTCTGATCGACCTGCACACGACGTTGACTCCGGAAGAAGCCGAAAAAGCGGTTCCTGTGCAGGCGCACGAAGATCGCGCGCTCCCCATCATTCGGCACAGTACTGCGCACGTGATGGCGGATGCCGTTCAGAAGCTCTTCCCCGGAACCAAGGTTGCGTTTGGTCCTGCGACCGACGATGGCTTCTTTTACGATTACGATCGCGGCGGACAGACCTTCTCGGAGGATGACCTCCTCGCGATCGAAGCGAAGATGCAGGAGATCGTGGAGGCGGATTCGCCGTTTGTGCGCGAGCCGATGTCCAAGGATGAACTTCGCACGCTCCTGAAGGATCTCGACGAGCCGTACAAGCTCGAGCACCTCGAACGACTTGAGGGGGATCTGACGGTGTACCGCCATGGCGATTGGGTCGACCTTTGTGAAGGCCCGCACGTCCCGAGCACTCGCTTTTTGAAGGCGTTTAAGCTTACGCATGTGGCCGGCGCGTACTGGCGAGGTGATGAGCGCAACCCGATGCTCCAGCGTATCTACGGGACGGCATTTGCAAAGCCCAAGCTTCTAAAGCGGCATCTAAAGCAACTCGAAGAAGCCAAGGCGCGCGATCATCGCAAGCTCGGCAAAGAGCTTGACCTCATCGCGTTCCACCCGCTGGCTCCGGCTTCCCCCTTCTTCACCCCGAAGGGCGCGAAGATTTACCACCTTCTCGTTGACTACATGCGCCGCCTTTACGACGAGCACGAGTATGAGGAGCTGATCACGCCGCAGATCTTCGATACGAAGCTCTTCGAAACCAGCGGTCACCTGCCCGCCTACTACGAGAATATGTATCTCGCTTCGACGAGCGAGCATCTTCACAAGGCGGCCGAGCAACTTGTGAAGGAGCCGCCGACGGACGTTCACCAGTGCGCGGAGACCATTCACGAGCACCTGCGGTTTGGAATCAAGCCGATGAACTGTCCCTCGCATTGCCTCGTCTTTGGCATGAAGCGCCGAAGCTATCGCGAGCTTCCGATGCGCGTGGCGGATTTCGGACGCCTTCACCGCTTCGAGCGCTCTGGCGTTGTCCAAGGCCTCACGCGCGTGCGTACGTTCTGTCAGGATGATGGCCACATCTTCTGCACCAAAGAGCAGGTCGCAGAAGAGATCGGGGACTTCATCGACTTCGTGAACCGGGTCTACTCGGACCTCGCGTTCAACTCGCCAAAGATCTATATCGCGACTCGTCCCGAGAAGCGTCTTGGCGATGACTCGGTTTGGGATGCCTCCGAGCAGGCCCTGATCGAAGGCGTGAAAGCAAAGGGACTTCCCTTTGAGATCGCCGAAGGCGAAGGTGCGTTCTACGGCCCGAAGGTCGAGTTCCACCTGAAGGATGCGATCGGACGCAGCTGGCAGCTCGGAACGATTCAGGCGGACTTTAACCTCCCTGAGCGTTTCGACCTCGGCTACATCGGCGCGGACAACTCGATGCATCGCCCTGTGATGCTCCATCGGGCGATTTTCGGGAGCCTTGAGCGGTTTATGGGCGTGCTCATCGAGCATCTCGGCGGAAATTTCCCCGTTTGGCTTGCCCCAACGCAGCTGAAGATCGTGACGGTTGCGAGTGATTTCGACGACTACGCGAAGGAATCTGCCCGTAAGCTCCGGGCACTGGGCTTCCGCGTCGAGGCGGATACTTCCGCAGAGCGGCTCGGTGCGAAGATCCGAAGCGCACGTTTGGATCGCATTCCTTATATCGGCGTGGTCGGCGCGAAGGAGCGCGACGCAGGTGGCCTGCAAGTTCGTTCGCGCGATCTGGGTGAGGATATCGGGCTGCTTTCCATCGAAGAGATGGAAGCGAAGCTGCGCGCGGAATCCGTTCCGCCTTCGCTTCAGTAGCAACGTTCGGAGCGCACGTCCTCCTCCTAACGGCGACTTTCGGTCCGTAGGGGAGGGCGTCCGCGTTTGCGGGGGCTATGGAAGAGCACTGTCGCGGCACGCTTTTTTTTCCCGCAGCGATTTTTCATGTGCGAAACGCTTGATAGTGTGTACCTTCCGGGCGCTTCTCGTGATAGAGACGCTTATATTTTCCAACCTTCCATTTTCAAAACCGGGCATCGCCCACCATCAGGAGCTTGAACCATCGCCAAATCTCGTCGTCGTTTTGACCCCCGTGAACGTCGCAACCTCGGACCCCGTGTAAATCATCGGATCCGCGTACCGGAAGTACGCGTTATCGACGCCGATGGGAGCATGAAGGGCGTGCTGTCTACCGACGAAGCACGACGCCTTGCTCAGTCGCAGGACCTCGATCTCGTCGAGGTGAACCCGAAAGCACGTCCGCCGGTCTGCAAGATCATGGACTACGGGCGATACAAGTACGAGGAAAAGAAGCGACGCTCCGAGGCGAAGAAGAAGCAGGCTCGGGTCGCTCTCAAAGAGATCAAGCTCCGTCCCAAGACGGACGATCACGATATCGCGTTTAAGGTAAAGCATGTGAAGCGCTTCCTAGAGGCCGGAAACAAGGTGAAGCTCACCGTCCGGTTCCGCGGTCGCGAGATCACCCATCCGGAGACCGCGCGTCGGCAGATCGACCTGATCATCGATGAGGTCGAACATTTGGCGATTGTTGAGAGCTCGGGACGCATGGAAGGGCGCACGATGACGGCGCTCCTCGCGCCGCGTCCGGAAGCGATCAAGAAGAAGACGGATAGCGAAGAAGAAGAATAAGCATTTTCCAACACTTTCTGTGTTGACACCAAGCGGGTCTCGTTTCATTAACGCAGACCCGTTTGCTCGTTTCCGCGTGAGCGCTGGAGACGAGTTTTAAAAAGGCAAGGACATCATGGCAAAGATGAAGACGAAGAAAGCCGCGGCCAAGCGGTTCAAGAAGACCGGCTCGGGCCGGATTCGCCGCGGTAAGGCTGGCAAGCAGCACCGCATGATGCGTGGTGGCAAGAACCCGGCTCGCCGGCGTCGCCTCCGTAAGAACGACATGGTCAAGAAGTGCGACGAGAAGTTGATTCTCGGCCTGATTCCGTACGCCTGAGGAGAAAACGATATGCCACGCGCAAAAAGAGGCTTTAAGGCCCGTCGCCGACGTAACAAGGTTCTGAAGTACGCCCGCGGAAACTACGGCGCTCGTAGCCGCCTTTTCCGTACCGCCATCGAGCAGCTGCACAACAGCTGGGAGGATGCGTACCGTCACCGTAAGACCAAGCGTCGCGAGATTCGCGGCCTTTGGATTCAGCGTATCAACGCTGCGGCTCGTATTCATGGCGTCAGCTACTCCAAGCTGATCGGCCTTCTCAAGAAGTCGAACATCGAGATCGACCGTAAGGTTCTCGCGGACCTCGCGCTCAACGATCCGGGCGGCTTCAAAGCTGTCGTCGACGCCGCGAACTAGCGGCCGCTACAGAAAGAAGCTCAATGAGCGAAGCAGTCCAGCGATTTGAAGCCGGACTGGCAGACGTCGAGGGTGCCTATCAAGGGGCTCTCGGCGCTGCCAATTCGGAGACCGAACTTCGAGAAGCCAACGCAAAAATCGTTGGCCCTCAAGGTGCGCTCACCCAGCTAATGAAGCTGATGCGTGACCTTCCCGGGGATCGGCGTAAAGAGTTTGGGCAGTTGGCCAACGCCCTGAAGGGCAAAGTCACCGCCCTCTTTGATGATCGCCTCGCGGCGATCGCACGTGCTCAGCGAGAGGCTGAGCTGACCGGCCCGGCCTTGGATGTGACGATGCCCGCGCGGTGGTCACGCGAAGGTCGCCTTCACCCGATTACGCGGGTGAAGCACGAGCTCCTCGATATCTTTGCAAGCCTTGGTTTCGAGGTCGCGGAAGGCCCGGAAGCGGATACCCACGAGAACTGTTTCGACAAGCTCGGTTTCCCGCCGGACCATCCTGCGACCGATATGCAGGATACGTTTTTCCTGACGCATACCGAGCGCGGCGACGACATCACGACCCTGCTTCGTACGCACACCTCGACGGTACAGATCCGCGAGATGGGGCGACGTCCCGCACCGCTCGCTGTGGTTAGCCCGGGCGTTGTTTATCGACGCGATGACGACGCCACGCACTCGCCGATGTTCCACCAAATCGAGGGCTTTCTCGTCGATGAGGGAGTCTCGTTCGCCGATCTCAAAGGCGTTCTCGGCGTATTCGTGGAGCGACTCTTCGGAGCTGACGTCGAGATGCGCTTCCGCGCGAGCTACTTCCCCTTCGTTGAACCTGGCGCCGAAGTCGACGTTCGACGTCCAGGTGGCAAGTGGATGGAGATTCTCGGCTGCGGGATGATTCACCCTACGGTGCTTGAGAACGTTGGTTACGATCCCAAGAAGGTGAGTGGCTTCGCCTTCGGGCTCGGTATCGATCGCATTGCGATGGTCAAATACGCGATCCCGAATATCAAGCTGCTCTTTGAGAACGACCAGCGTTTCCTTCAGAGCCTCTGATTTGCAGCACAGCACTGAACGAGCCGCGGTCTAGGGCCGGTTCCTATATTCAGGACCGCCATAGCGCAGCCCTCGAAATCACAGAGCTTTCCGAGCCTCGTCGAAAGAGCACCACTCTTCCTCCTCACTTCTAAAAGCTCTGTGAATCCAA
>JAHDCI010000220.1 GCA_020629955.1 Myxococcota bacterium
GAGATGGGCCTCTCCGCGATCTGACGGCTGCACGAGCCCCAGCGGACCGTCCTAGTGCAGGGGTCAGATCGATGGAAGGGATGATCTTTCGTCAGGGGCGCCGAGGCGAGCTTCGCTCTTTCAACGAGCCTCGGAAAGCCCTGTGATTTCAAGGGCTGCGCTATGGCGGCCCCGACTCTAGGGACAGGCCCTAGCTCGACAGGCTCTTGCCGCCGGGCAGCTTGGCATCCGGAGGACGAACGTAGAGAGGCGCAAGAGCCCACCCCGTCTCGCCTCGCCGCGCAGAAACGAAGGCGAGCAGTGCCGCGCCCAGTGCGCCGTGAGAAACGCATTCGAGACGCTCAGGCGCAATCCCGCGTTTCGGAGGATTTCCGTGCCAAACGAGGGCATCACCCGATAGCGAATCAAGCGGAACCAGCTCAATGGCAGAAAGCGCGTACTCTCCCTCCACTTTGGACTCGAACGCTTCTGGACCATCCCAGCCCATTCCCTCGCTGAAACGCTGCACGTACGCTTCGCCACGTCCGGCAAACGCGTGAACGGCACTTGGCGAGCGGCCTCCGAACGAGCGTGCGCGCTGAACGGCGGAAAGCGACCCGCATGGAAACGTCGCCGTACCTCTTTGAAAGCGCAGACCGAGCGCGGTCGCAATACCGACCCTGGTCGCCGTGAAACCACCTGGACCCACGCACACGCCGAGCGCGGCAGCCTCATCGAGAATGGACAGGCCAGTCGCAGAGACGAGCGTCTCGAGCAAGGGGAGGATCGACTCCGCCGCTGGGGCGTTGCCCTCAACTGAAATAGTGAAGAGCTCCCCCTCTTTCGAACCTTCGAAGGCTTGATCGCTGACGATCGCGAGCCCCGGGATCCCAGCGGAAGTGTCGAGCCCGAGCGCGAACATCGTTAGCTTCGCTCTTCTCTGGTCGCAGCAACGCGCAGAAGCGCCGGTTGAACGACAAGCGTGGCAAAGAGACATGCGCCGACGGTCACCGCGATTAACTCTCCAAAGCGCTGCACCGGGACAAAATTCGAGAACAAGAGCACGGAGAATCCAGCCATGAGCGTAAAGCAGCTGATCACGATGGCGTGCCCGGTTCCTGCAGCAGCGCGCAGGAGGACCTGATCAATCGCGCCGGGCCCGAGCCGCCTGCTCTCCTCTTGATAGCGCGCGAGCACGTGGATAGACCCGTCGACGGCGAGACCAAGACTAATTGAGAAGATGATCACGGTCGCCGCGTTCAGCGGAATCCCGCGGGCGACCATATAGGCCATCGTAAATGTGAGCGGAATAATATTCGGCGGTATCGAGAGCAGGCCAAGGCGGACGCTGCGAAAGAGCAAGGTCAGGAGCACAAAGATGATCCCGATCGCCATGAGCAAGCTGCTGAGGAGATCGGTCACGACCGCGTCCATCCCCTTCGATCCGTTGTACCCCTCACCCGCAAAGCCGACTCGGATATCATCACCAAGTGCCTCGGCGAGCCGCACTTCGAGGTCTTCGATAAATGCCATCGAGGCCTGGGCACCCGCATCGCGAAGCTTGATTTGAAGACGCATATGCGTGCCTTCCGATCCGAGCCATGGTGCGAGCGGATCCGCTTCCGTTCGAACGCGCACGAGCTGTTTGAGTGCGCGCACCTGCGCCCCGCTCGCGAACGGTTCTGCGAGGACTTCCTCATCGAGTGTCAGCAAAAACAGCGACTGCTTGAGGATGCTCTGAAAGCTCATCGAGCTGAGCACAATTTCCTGAGCTTCGGCCCAGGTCACGACCTCCTGCACCGCGGAGAGTACCTCTGGGTCTTCGAAGATCGCCGCGTTTTCAGCCAGCAAGCTAACCTCGAGCGGACGCACGCCATCGAGTTCATCTTCCATGAGGCGAGTCGTGCGATAAACCGGGTCGCTCTCCTCGAACTGGTCGAGCAACGCGTGGTCGACCTTCAGCGAGAACGCAAAAAAGACCGCTCCTCCAACCAGAGCAGCGGAGAGTGCGAGCACTGGGATGCGATGCGCGAGCACACTCTTCGTCAGTGAGATAATCCCCCCAGCGAGCGCACCGTGTTCTTCGGTTTCTGCGATCACCTTTGGAGGTTTGATCCACATCAGGACCGCAGGAGTGAAGAGCACGGTCACAACATAAGCGACCATGACGCCGAGCCCCGCGACCACTCCAAAATGCTTCAGCATGGTGGTCTTCGAGACGATCAGCGATGCCAGCCCGACTGCGGTGGTGACCGAAGTCAAAAGGCAGGCAACAGCCATCGAGCGAACCGTTCGCGCCCCCGCTTCCTCACGACTTCGTCCCTCAGCGATCTCTTCCCGGTAGCGTCCAATCAGATGGATCGAGTCGCTTATGCCGATGATGATCAACAAAGTCGGGATGATATTGTTGAGGATGTTTAAGGGTTCGCCCGCCGCACCCATCGAGCCGACCACCGTGATCGCCGTCAACGCAACGGCAACGATCGGCAAAATCACGCCGGGCCACCAGCGAAGCGCGAACGCAAGCAGAAGCATGCAAACCACGAGGGTCATCGGTACGAGGAATATTTGGTCGGAACGGATGCTCTCGACAATCGTGCTGCGAAGATAAGGAAGGCCACCAAGTTGAACGCGGACTCCCTCAGGATGCTCAAGATTCTCGAGGTACGAGCGAAGTTCGCTGACGTGTTCGCGAGTTTCCTTCGCGTCGAGCTCACTGAGAAGGATGACCGTCGCGACGACCTTTCGGTCCGCGCTCACCATTCGCCCTTCAAGAAGAGGGTTTTGGGAAAGCGCCAGCCGAAGCTCGGCGATCGTCGCCTCATCGAACTCTCCTCCGATAGGCGTCGCCCGGAGCTCGCTTGAGAGCCGCGGACCGACGGCTGCGACGCCGCCCGGGAAGCGCGCCGGA
This sequence comes from Myxococcota bacterium, assembly GCA_020629955.1. GTDB lineage: Bacteria > Myxococcota_A > Polyangia > Polyangiales > Houyiibacteriaceae > JAHDCI01. The sequence continues at coordinate 2,891 of JAHDCI010000220.1, forward strand.
TCCGCTTCGACGAGCGTCAGGAGCGCATCGAGCGCATCCGAGTCGAGCTCGCCCGCTTCCTCTTCCGCCTCGAGTGCGTCGAGGCTATCGAGATCGTCCAGACGATCGAGTTCGTCCGGAGCCCCTTCGATCCTGCGAGCGAGGGGGGTGTTGGTGATACCGATCGTCCGCTCGACCCACGGGCGCTCGCCAATCTCAACGCTCAGCGCGTGCAGATGCGTGAGCACATCCGGCGTCATGATGTCATCCGCCTCAAGCAGCAGAACCATCACCCGCTCGATATTGCCAAAATCTTCAGCGAAGCGTTCCGCGACCTCCGCATCGTGTCCCTCGTGGGAAGAGATCAGATTCTCCACCGAAGGATCGACACGGAGCTTTGGAATCTGCGTTGCGGCGAGCGCAGCCGCGCCAACCAAGAGCGCCAAAACGATCGCCGGTCGCTGCGTTACCCATCGGCTGAAGCGATCGAGAAACCCGCCTCCTTCGGTAGGCGTCGTCGCTTCCTCAGGCGCATTCTGTGGTGTCTCGGTTGGCGTCATGAAGAGAGCGAGCAAAGGCTCGCGTGGGGCCGGTCGTAGCAGTCAACCTTCGGCATCGCACACCGATAATAGAGCACGTAGCGCGTTCCGCCCTCAAGCCCGATTCATTCAACGAAACCCTTCTCTCCGAACGTCAAACTTCTTCAACGTTTTCATGGTACTAAGAGATGCTTCGACTCGGTCTTCCGAGAACTAGAGCGCATCGCGTTCGAGCGAAATGGGCTCGCGCAAGCGATTTCGAGATCGGATTCCGGCCACCGGGGCGACCGAAGCAACCAGTCCCCCGCCGGAACGCTCGATTTACCCCAAGCACAAACGCACAAGGCGCGCTTGACAGCCTATCCCGCGCCCGCTAAACGCGCCGCGAGCACTCGACTTCGAGACCGCTCTATTTCTTTGAATCACGAATCATGAAGCCCCCTACGCGCCCCCAATGGAAAGCTTTCCAGCGCGTCGGTGGCCTCGGCCTCGAGCTGGTCGCTTATATCTTGATTTTCTTGAAGATTGGGCAATGGCTCGACGCTAAATACGGCACGGATCCGGTGTGGGAACGCATCGGCCTCGCGGTCGGAATCTTCGCCGGTTTTTATTCCCTCTGGAAGGTAGCCAAACAAGGCCCTCCCTCATGAACTCCCAAAGCCCATCCAAAATCCTTAGCGCAACGGTCGCGTCTAGCATTCTGCTGACGCTGACGGCGTTCGCGATCTGGGATGAGCACGCCGCTATCGGTGCTGCGGTGGCGGGTGTCGTGGCATGCGTGAACGCTTATGCGATCCATTGGGTGACCTCCAAGGCGAGCACACTAAATCCGGGCGGGCTCGCTGGCCTCGTCCTCTTCAAGACGATCGCGCTCCTGGTCTCGTGCTGGATTTGCATCGTCAAAATCGGCGTCGACTTTAACGGGTTCACTCTCGGCATCGGCGCTCTTGTTTTGGGCGTTCTCCTCGGATCCGCCCTTACTCCCAAGGCCTCTAACGTCGCTGAAACTTCGGCGACAAAGGACCGCGAACATGGCATCGCCTGACGCAGCATCGGCACTTCCCGAACATTGGAGCTGGTTCAGCCTTCTCCCGGACAGCGCACAACATGCGCTTGAAGACTTCGCGGGCATCTTTAACGCGCCAGTCGCAAACGCGCTCGGTGGCGATCCTCATGAGAAGTGGTTCTTCGGCGGGCAATACCACGCCCTCCACATGTTCGCGTTTCTCTTCGTTCTCGCGATCATGGTCTTTATCGGCCTTCGCGTGAAGTCGCGTCATAGCGATCCGAAGGATGCGGTCATCCCGGAGGCGAAACTCTCCGTCGCGAACTTCGCCGAGCTATTCTCCAGCGCCATCTACAAGCAGATGTCCGACGTCATGGACAAGGAGCGCGCGAAGTACTTCATGCCGCTCATCGGCACCTGTGCGTTCGTCATCTTCTTCTCAAACGTACTCGGTCTCATCCCCGGATTCCTGCCGCCGACGGACAATCTCAACACCACTGCCGCCATGGCGGTTGTGATCTTCATTGCGACCCATGTTTACGGTATCAAAGCGCAAGGCTTTGGCCCCTACGTGAAGCATTTCCTCGGCCCCGTTTGGTGGCTCGCCTGGCTCATTCTCCCCATCGAGATCGTCAGCCACTTCGTGCGCCCCGTTACGCTCGCGATTCGTCTCACGGCGAATATGTTCGCGGACCACGCTGTCCTCGGTGCCTTCCTCGGCCTGGCGGCTGGCGCTGGCCTCTGGAGCGCCGCAATCCTCCCGGTCCCGGTGTACATCCTCGGATGTATCGTCGTGACCGTTCAGACCATCGTCTTCTGTCTACTTTCGATGGTCTACATCGGCTCGGCTACCGAGCCACATCACGACGATCACCACTAACTAACCCCTTAACCCACGTGTTTCGCGAGCTTCGACTCGCGTCAGCAACCGTACTCTCCTTAGGAGGAAATCCCATGCGTAAGACGGCCCTTCGTTACCTCGGCTTCTTCACCACCCTTTTCATCGCGTCGAGCGCTTTCGCTCAGGATGCCGCCGAGCTTGAAGCAGCGGTTGTGCCCTGGAAGGCCATCTCGGCCGCGCTCGCCATCGGCCTCGCTGCCTTCGGTGGCGCCCTCGCTCAGGGTCGCGCCGCGGCTGCTGCCCTTGAAGGCATCGCCCGTAACCCGAACGCGGCGGACAAGATGTTCACCCCGCTCCTCCTCGGTCTCGCTCTTATCGAGTCCCTGGTTATCTACGCCCTCCTGATCGCAGGTGGATTCGTCGGACCGCTCGGCTAAGCCAAGGCTTCCTTCGGAAGAAAAGCGGCGTCCTTCGGGGCGTCGTTTTTTTTTTTAGGAATGAGCACGCGCTTCGTTTCGTAGAATCGTTGTTGTGCTTGGAACGCTCTACTCCATCCCCCTTCGATTGCTATCGGTCGCTGATGGCCTCCCGGTGCGCCGGCTTCTGCCAGAACGGGGGTTGCTGAAAGTCGTAGGCGAACTCCGAGGAGAGCAGTTGCTCGCAGCGATGGACGGGTTTCACCACGGGCCACAGGACGCGCCAAAGAACGCAAAGCTCCTCACAAAGCGTCCGTCGGAGCAATTCCCTCACCGGAAGGGGTTCATCCTCTGTCATCAGCTCCGCGGGACAGCACTCGCAGATACGATTACGGTGGGAGTCGCCGCTCCCTCTGCCAAGGAAAACGAGCTATCAACGCTCTTTGCGCAAATGGTTCAGTCGACCTCCGGGGCGGAGAGGGCGGAGTTTGCACAGCAGCTCGGGGGGCTCGCATCGCCGAGCTCAGCCCTCGTGCAACTCGCCCACGAATGGCGTCATCGCAACGAGTGGCCCGCGGTCCTCCGAGAGTTCAACGCTCGAGAAGCCCGGGCGGCGAAGGCCAAGCGAGAAGCGGTAACAGCGCGCGCGAAGCTCACTTGGAACGACGTTCGAGCGCAAGATCCAAACTTCGGCAGCTTTGAGATGACCGAGTCTGCTCGGTCGATCTACGCGCGCACCATCGCGACACTCGATAGCGAATCCTCACGGGAGAATGTGGAAGCGCAGGTACGGAACTTTGTCAGCCGATTCGCGCGATTGCCGCAGAGCCTAGAGTACCGAGACGAGCTTGCCTCATTGATGGATACGGTCGCTGCGGCCGCGGGAATTGACGAAGATGCAATGCTCGCACTGGTATCGAAGGCCTACTCCGACGCTCTCTGAAAGGAAAACCCAAATGATCGGGACGACGCTGTTGTTGCTTACGCTTTCCTAGAAAATGCACGGGTCGCGCGGCGGGTTTCGGGCCGCTTCGAGTGGGAGGGCGCACAAACAATTCGCGCCGAAGGTTTACTCACTGATTGCGGAACTCCGGTGAGGGAATCATGATCCTAACGTGTCGGAAGAACCCACCCAAGAACCCGCCGATCTGCTCCCCCACGAAGACGACGAGGAAGAGCGCAGCGGCGCCTTCAAAATCGGGGCGGTTCTCTTCATCCTGGTCGGCGCAATTGTCGCACTCTTGCTCACCAGCGATTTCGGCGACGCCTTTGTTTATAGCAAGCGCGTCCACGAAGTGATGGCCGACCCATCCGCGTTCGTCGGACAGGAGCTCAAGGTTGAAGGCGACCTCCAGCAAGGCAGCATTCGCTTCCGCGAAGACCCTTGCGAGTGGCGCTTCGTTCTCACGAGCGAAGAGCAGATCATGGCCGTCCGTTTCCCTGAATGCGTTGTTCCCGACACGTTCCGCGATGACTTCGGAATTCAAGTCACTGTGCAGGGACAGCTCCAAGAAGACGGTACCTTTCTCGCGAACGAAGTGATTCCTCGCTGCCCGTCGAAATACGAAATGAACGAGAGGCTTCAGAGCGGAGAGGAAATGCCGCATGCAGATCCAACCACGCTCTCGCCACCGACCTTCGACGACGAGGAAGAGGGACCGGAAGAGCCAACTCCGTAGCGCGACAGGCCTGCGCGGGTGGCACATTTCGGCTCGAAAAAGAACTAGGAAAACGCTCGGACGCATCGGCGTACTCTTTGCTTAAGGCGGAAGCATGAAACGACTCATTCTTCTCTTCGCCCTCCTCCTCGCGCTCCCGATGGGTTGCTCCGACGCAGCGGGCAATCTTATCCAGGCATCCGAAGGCGGCAGCGTCTCTTCCGGCACGCACAGCGTTGAAATTCCGGCCGGCTCGCTGACCGAAGATACCGAGGTTTCGATCGCGACCGCCGATATTACGACGGTCGGTGCCCTCGAAAACGCACGCGACAATATTCTCCTGCTCGAGCCAGAGGGCACCCGCCTCGAAACCGCCGCGACGGTTGAGATCGACGCATCCTTCATCGATGCAGATGCCACGCAACAGGTCCGGATCTTCCAGTTCGGCGACGGCGAATGGATCCCCCAAGAGAGCTCCGAAACCAGCGGAGGTGGGCGCTCGGTGAGCGTGACCTACTTCGCGCCGCTCGCGGTCGTCGTGGAAGACGCGGCCTCAACAGGATCCATCCGCGGAACGCTGATTTGGAACGGCAGCGGCGAGCCAGTAACCGAACAGGAGCTCATCCTTAACGGGGAAGGCGTCACCGATCTCTCCACGACGACGGACGCTGAAGGTGTCTTCTCCTTCGCGGAGCTCGAGCCTGGAACCTACACGCTCACCGGGGGCGCACTCATCGAATGCCCGATCACTGAGACCATCACGGTGGCCGCGGGCGAGCAGAGCACGCCAGCCTTCTCACTCTGCGGAAGCAGCAGCTGAAGCCTAGTGCGTGATTCAAATCGCGAGAAGGGTCCTCTTCCGCCAGGAACGCCGATCC
>JAHDCI010000221.1:0-1842 GCA_020629955.1 Myxococcota bacterium
TCGCGGAAGCGGATAAGCAGCTTCAGGCCATCGACGAAGATATCGACAGCCACGCTTACCGCGAGGCCCTTCGGGACCTTGAATGGGCCCAGGCCCGTCTCGACGCGCTCGCTGCATCTAGCCACTGAGCGGATATCGATCGAAAGAGCCCTGCGGAAACGCAGGGCTTTTTTGCTTCGCGACGCAAGTAGAAGAACTTCCATTGGGGCGCGATGGGATCCGACTTAGGTTCTTTCTATGGTCGCGCGAATACTCCTCCTATCGTCCTTCCTCGTCGCTTTTTCAGCGCCTGCGCTCGCCCAAGATTGGGAAGGTCCAGTCACCACGGATTCGGAGAGCCAAGAAGCCTACGAACTTTACGAACTGGAACAACAGGCGGTACCTCAACCACCCCCGCGCGAGCGCCTGCCTGCTCGTCGGGCGATCGACTCAAGCGTAGAAGAAGAGCTTGAAGCCGCAGAACGGGTCGCCTTTCCAGGTCTTCGGATCTTTGGCGGGGGAATGGTCGGTCTCATGGGCCTCGGCCTGCTCTCGCTCGACATCTACCTCGCAGGTGAAGGCGCCGTCGATATCCGGGGCTTTCTCGGAATCGCGCTTCTCGCAGGACTTGTCGCGCTCGGCGGCCTCGGCCTCTTCATCGATGGAATCCACGCATTGCGCGGTCATCGAAGGCTCTCGCAAATGGCGCGCATTGCTCGTGGTGAACTGCTTCATTGGTGAGCCGAAAACAAGGAAGCGGCGGAGAGGCGGCCCTCGCGCTATAGTCCGCGCATGTCGCGAATCCCAGACTGGCGCGTCCTCACGCTGATCGGCGCGTTGCACTTTCTTCAAGCGTGCACCGGGTTCTTCGCGGACGCAGAGGTTCGCTACCCCGCTCAAGTCCCTCTGCGCGTTTTTCCCCAGGTATTTGTAGCGGCAGACGACGACGCGAGCGCCATCTCCCTCGCGGCTTCCCTCGTCGAACATCTCCAAGCGGGCGAAATCGAAGCTCGACGTGTTCGCACGGCGGATGTCCCGGCGATGCGAGTGCGCGGCGAGCTACCAAATACGAGTGCAGTGCTCCGCATCGAGCTACAGCTTCGCCAAGGAACCGTTGCTCTCGAGCATACTCGGCCCGAAATGGTATGTGGCGCCGCAGGTTGTTTCTCGCGCCGAAACCAAACCATGATGGACAGTCCGACGCTCGAGGGCCGAATGCGACTTCAAGTCGAGGCCGGTCCCACCGGACGTGTCCTTCAACAGCATCGCGTTCAAAAATTCGAGCAAGGACGCACCTACGCGACAATGCGCGAGCGTGTTCTCGACGCGCTCCGCACCGAACTGCAGACACTGGTCGACGAATCGACCCACACGATCTCGGTGCACTTCTTCGAGCTTTCGGGGCACGAAGACGCTGTCGAAGCGATTCAGGCCGGTGATTGGCACCAGGCGCGACGACTGCTGGAAGGCGTGGTCGATGTCGCCTCTGAGGAGAACCCGAGGGCCCTTTACAACCTTGGACTCGCGCGACGTTTCGATCCGCGCACCCTTGAACTCGACCCTGAGCGTCACTTTCGACTTTCCGAGGAGGCGCTCCTTCAGGCAGTGCAACTTGAGCCAGACGCGATCTACCACGAGGCCCTCGCCGACATGCGTCGCCACCGAGACGGCTACGCCCAGCTACAAGCACAGCAGGCCGCGCGCGAGCACAATTTCGCGATGGAATCCGAAGCCCCACCGACGGCGGGGGGAGAAGCCCCAGCGCCGCCACCCGCGTACCGCTAGCTCCCACACCACGACGCCAGAGCGAGCGAGAGCAGACGCAGTAATCCAACGGAGCGGTAGCACGAATCGGAGCGATCC
>JAHDCI010000221.1:1942-8159 GCA_020629955.1 Myxococcota bacterium
AGCGACGACGTTTTAGGGTGAATCGACGACGGCTTTACCGGAGGAGAGAGGGAGCGAGAGCAGACGCAGTAATCCAACGGAGCGGTAGCACGAATCGGAGCGATCCAAGCGACGACGTTTTAGGGTGAATCGACGACGGCTTTACCGGAGGAGAGAGGGAGCTTTATGAAAGCTCCCTTAGTAAGAAGACGTAGCCCTTAGAGACGGCTGCGCTATATGCACGCTGGCCCTTTGAACTTCGGGCCGTCCCGTAGACTGGCGAGAGCCGAGGACCATCGAGGAAGTGATGAGCGAATTCCGAACTGAAAGCGATAGCATGGGCACGATCGAAGTGCCGAAAAGCGCCTACTACGGCGCGCAGACCATGCGTTCCCGAATGAACTTTCCGATCGGCACCGAGCGGATGCCCATCGAGATCATTCGCGCCTTCGGATACCTGAAAAAGGCCGCTGCGCTCACCAACCATACGCTCGGAAATCTCGATGGCGAAGTCAAAGATCTCATCACGCAGGCGTGCGACGAGGTCATCGAGGGCAAGCTTGACGATCACTTCCCGCTCGTCGTGTGGCAGACCGGTTCGGGCACGCAGAGCAATATGAACGTCAACGAGGTGATCTCGAACCGCGCGATCGAAATCGCGGGCGGAGAGCTCGGCAGCAAGACGCCGGTGCACCCGAACGACCACGTGAACCGCAGCCAGTCGAGCAACGACACCTTCCCGACCGCGATGCATATCGCCGCCATTTTTGCCCTCGAAGATACGCTCCTCCCGGGCGTCGCCCAGCTTCGGGCCACGCTTGCGAAGAAGGCCGAGGACTTCTCCGATATCGTCAAGATCGGACGCACGCATCTGCAGGATGCGACGCCGCTCACCCTCGGTCAGGAGATCAGCGGCTGGGTTGCGCAGCTCGAGCGCGCCATGCTCGCAGTCGAAGCCACCCTTCCCCAGCTCCGTGAGCTTGCGCTCGGCGGGACTGCGGTCGGCACCGGACTGAATACGGTCGAAGGTTATGACGAGCTCGTCGCGGCGAATATCTCCAAGCTGACTGGCAAGGATTTCGTCACCGCGCCCAATAAGTTCGCGCTCCTCGCGGCGCACGATGCCTACGTGGGCGCTTCGGGTGCACTGAAGCAGCTCGCCGCCGCTCTTTTGAAGATCGCGAACGATGTGCGCTGGCTCGCCTCGGGCCCGCGCTGCGGCATCGGTGAGCTGATCATCCCGGCCAACGAGCCCGGTAGCTCGATCATGCCGGGCAAGGTCAATCCGACGCAGGCCGAAGCGATCACGATGGTCTGCGCGCAGGTCTTTGGGAACGACGCCGCGATCGGATTCGCCGGCAGCCAGGGCAACTTCGAGCTGAACGTCTACAAGCCCGTCATGGCCTACAACCTGCTGCAGTCGGCGCGCATCCTTGGGGACGCATGTCGCTCCTTCGACGAGCGATGCGCAAGTGGCATCGAGCCTGCCCGCGAAGAACTCAACGCGAAGCTTCACCGCTCGCTCATGCTCGTGACGGCGCTCAATCCGCACATCGGTTACGACAAGGCCGCAAAGGTCGCGAAATACGCCTACGAGAAGGGCATGACGCTCCGCGAAGCCGTCGAAGAACTTGGCTTCATGAAGGGCGAAGAGTTCGACGCGGCCGTAAAGCCCGAAGAGATGGTCGGACCGATCCGCAAGGAAGATTGAGGAAAACTGATGACGGTCGAGATTCGCGCACACGCTCCGGGGACCAACCTCGAAGATTTTATGGGCGTCACGAGCCGGCTCTTCCTCGGAGACCGCGCGTACGTCCCGCCACTTCAGATGGAGGTCAAAGACCGTCTGACGCCAGGCAAAAATCCATTCTGGGATCACGGCGAAGGGATGCTCTTTACCGCTTATCGTGGCGGCGCCCCGGTAGGCCGAATCTCGGCACAAATCGATCATGAGCACCTTCGTCGTCATCGAGATGGCGCCGGCTTTTTTGGTTTCTTCGATACCATCGACGATCAAGAAGTTGCCGATGCGTTGCTCGCGCGTGCCGAAGAATGGCTCCGCGAGCGCGGTATGAAAATCGCCCGCGGCCCCTTCTCGCTCTCGATCAACGAAGAAAGCGGCGTGCTGGTCGACGGTTTCGACACGCCGCCGGCGCTGATGATGGGCCATCACACCGACTATCAGCATCGCCTCATCGAGGCGCGCGACTATGAGAAGGCACAAGATCTTTGGGCCTGGAAATACAAGGTCGAAGAGCCGCCGAAACGCGCACGTCGCGCGTGGACGCAGATGCAGGACCTCCCCGAGGTCGAGTTCCGTTCGGTCGACCCGAGCCGCATGCGAGAAGAGCTCGACCATATCCTCGAAATCTTCAACGACGCGTGGTCGGATAACTGGGGCTTTGTGCCAGCGACCGAGGCCGAGGTCGAGAAGATGGCGGAGGATATGAAGCTCCTCATCGACCCCCGAATCGCCTACTTTGTCGAAGTGCATGGCGAGCCGGTCGGCATGGTCATCGCACTCCCGAACCTTCCCGAGATCACCGCGGATCTCGGCACCGACGGCAAGCTCGGTCCCTTCGATCTTGGTAAGCTCGTGTGGCGCCTCAAGGTTCGTAAGCAGTACGGCTCCGCACGCCTGATGCTGCTTGGGATCAAGAAGAAGATGCGCTTTCAGAAGCGTTATATGCCCCTCAGCACCGCGATGTACGCAGAGCTTGCCTATCGCGGAATCAAACACGGCTTTGAGTGGGCCGAGCTCGGATGGACTCTCGAGGACAACCGCGCGATCAACCTCGGCATCAAAGCCATGCGCGGGAAGGTCTACAAGACCTATCGCGTCTACGAGAAGCAGCTATGACCATCGAAATTATCCTCAAGGCCCTCCACATCATCGGAGGCATCTTCTTTGTCGGCGGCACTGTCGCGCTCGGCCTGCTCGCTTCTGGCGTCACGTCAAGCAAGCAGGACATCGCGAAGCTCGCCCACGGCCTTTCCCGCAAACTCACCGTGCCTTCAATGGTTCTCGCGTGGGTGGGCGGCCTCGGCATGTTCGGCCTCGGCATCGACGTCTACAAGCGCGCCGGCTGGCTGCACGGAAAGATCCTTCTCGTTGTGATTGCGTCCGCCCTTGCAGGCATCATTGGCGCGAAGCTTCGCAAGACTGCCGCAGGGGAAGAAGTGACAGGGCTTCGTAAGCTCAGCATCGCGCTTGGCGTAGTTGGCGTGCTCATCGTGATCGCGGTGACCATCGGCCGTCCGCTGATGACGCCCGCTCCTTAGCCCCGAACCTCACGGCGGCTTTCAAGCAGGCTGCTACAGAACCCGAGAAACCCGATGGGTCGCATCGAGCAGCGATGCGAGCTCCAGGGCGCTCTCGGGTTTTTGATATTCCAGCGCCGCATTTGGAAGCGCGAGTGTCTCGCTGATCGTCAAACCGTCGAGTGCGCGCACAAGTTCTCCGCGGGCATCTGCGACGAGCTGGTTTCGAGCTGCACGATAGCGATCGCCCGCAATTTCCGGCGCAAAAGAGAGCGGCTGGGTATTTGAGAATGGGTTCAGTGGGAACGCGCGATTCGTCACGATCGCGGGTTTCGGCAAGCCGCGCTGCCGGAGCTGAGCGAGAAGATGTTTCGCGTCGGCGGTCGCCGCGGCCGAAGGCCGGAAAACAAGTGCGTAGCCCGTATCGTCATCGAGCAGACGCGCACGAACCGCGGAAGAGCGCTCATGGAAACCTTCTCGAAGATGCGCGAGCGTTCCGAAGAACTCCACCAAATCTTCGACCACCGCTTCGCCTGCAATCGCGCCGAGAATTTTCAGAGCGGCCTTTCCGCCGAACTGCGCCAAGCGAGCAAGCCCGCCGCGAAGGCCGCGTTCCTTCTTCAAGAAGAAACGGATCACGTCCTCCTCGAGGAACTGTGCGAGGAAGCTTGGCGCGTCCAGAATCTCGAGCGCATTTCGCGTGGGCGGCGTGTCGAGGACGATGAGATCCCACCCCTCGTTTAGCTCGTGGTAGAGCCGTTCCATCGCCACGTAGGCATGACTTCGAGCGAGCGTCTTTGAGAACGCGCGGTAGACCCGATTGTTCAAGATGCGGTCGCGCGAATGCGGGTCGGCGATGCGGCCGATGAGCGCATCGTAGCTCTGCTCGGTGTCGATCATCGCGGCGCCGAGGCGACCTGCGCCACACGGCCGTTCGGAAATTTCATCCGATAAGCCATCGAGTCCAAGCGCATCTGCGAGGCGCTTCGCCGGGTCGATCGTCAACACCAGCGCCCGCTTCCCTTCGCTGGCCGCGCGCGCCGCAAATGAGGCAGCGACCGTCGTCTTTCCTACGCCTCCGGGGCCCACGCAGACGAGGAGTCCTCGATTCAGCAGTCGGTCAACCGCATCGGTTCCTTCGAGCGCACTAAAGCGAAGACCGCGCGGATCGAGGTCACCACCTGGGGCCCTCCGAAGCGGCGGCTCATCCGCCCGTGCGCGCGCGACCTCGGCGCTCAACCGTTCGATCGAGGGATTTGCCCCCAATTCAAAGAGCTCGAGCATGGGAAGCTCGGTGGCGCGAAGACGCGCGACTTCTTCGATCGCGAGCGTTCGGTCACGAACCAGCGCGTTCGCCACCGAGAGGTCGATGGAACGAGCCGGGTCTTGATCCGCGCTGCTGACCTCCACATCGCTTGGCGCGGCCACCTCAATGGGCAAGCGGTTCACCACCAGGACGCCGAGTTCTACCAATCGCTGGGAACGAATATCGCGCACAAGCTCTAGCGTCTCCTGCGCCGGAAGTGGCGAGGGAAGCGTCACCAGGTGAAGCACCGAACGTTTCGGATCCCGAAGCAGCGCCGCGAGGTCATCGAGGATCGTCCGGAGCGGACCGCTCGCCGCAAGCCCGTCAAAGACCCGCGGCAGAGACAAGAACATCTTCGCGTGTCCGGTCGCGTCAAGGTCAACCAGGATTGCGTCGTAGGGTCCGCTCTCCTCGTAGCGGCGGAGCGCCCGAAAGGTCACGACTTCTGGGACTGCGGGAGCTGCCCGAAAGAACCGCCCGAGGACTTCGCTATCGAGGAGAGTCTTCGCGATCCGGCGGACTTTCACCTGCTCGATCAGAAATGCCTCAAGCGCGGATTCGAAATCGACCCGAACCGCGTCAATCCGTGGTCCGACAGCAACCGGCGCGGTCCCTATCTCTCGCCCAAGGAGCTGCTCAAAGCTCCCTCGATGACCAAGCTCCACCAGCAGAACACGCCGCCCACGCGAGGCAAGCTCGTGCCCCACGCCGAGAACGACACTCGACTTTCCGACCCCGCCCTTCCCGGTAAAGAACTGGAGAGGCGGAGCGTCATCGAAGGGCCAAGGACTCATTGCCGCGCCATCGCAGAAACGTCACGCGAGGCCGTCAGAGCGCGCCTCGCTTGACCCGAAAGTTCTTCATTGCTGCCGGGGACATGCACACGCTCTACCTCCGGCGAGAAGTGCCAAAAGTCAATATGCCGCGAGGATTTATCCGGGTGGAATCACCGGTGAGACAAGATTGTATTCGCGAGCAACTCAGCGAGCCGTTCGCCCTCGTTGAGCGGCGCCATATGCCCGGCGTGGTCGACTTTTATCGATGTGCCGCCGAGCTCCGCAGCGAGTCGACACGCCAGCGTCTGCAATGCGGTGGCAGTCTCGCCGCCATAGAAAATCGCCGCGGGTATCTTCGGAAGTTCGGACATGTCCGGCGGATCGAAGGTCACCGTACGCGCTTCGGCATGCATTGCGACTGCGCGCGAACGCAGCAACGACTTTACCCCCTCATCGAGCGCCGAAAACGACCCCGGCTCACCGTAATAGTCCGCAAAACCAGCTAGCCACGCATCTGGCGCGGCGGCGTCCCACCGTTCAAAAACAGGAAGAAGGTTATCCACCAGGTCTTCCTCCTCCGCGACCAAAGAAAGCACGATGGGCTCATATAGGGTCAGCGAGCGCACCTTGCCTGGGCGTTTCGCGGCCGCAATCGTAGCGACCAATCCGCCAAGCGAGTGCCCAATCAAATCCACCGGTTCTTCACCCTCATCGAGAATCAAGCAAACCAGCTCAACCTGGTCGCGCCATGAGAGCGACTCCGGGCTCATGGGCGCTCGAACGCTCATCCCGTGATGCCAGAGATCAGGAGCAATCACGCTCGCGTCCGTGCCGAGAACGTTCGCAAGCGGCGCCCACTGCATCCCGCTGGACCCAGAACAATGAATCGCGAGGA
>JAHDCI010000222.1:0-6356 GCA_020629955.1 Myxococcota bacterium
GCGGAGAGCGGCTGGCTCGCCTTGCATCCGTCGCGGTAGAGAGCGACGGCCTTGAGGCCAAGCTTCCAACCTTCCATGTAGATCTCTTCGATCTCTTCGACGGTCGCGTCGTTCGGGAGGTTGACGGTCTTGCTGATCGCGCCCGAGAGGAAGGGCTGCGCGGCGGCCATCATGTGCACGTGCGCCATCGGCTTGATGAAGCGGGTGCCCTTCTTGCCGCAGCGGTTGGCGCAATCGAAGACGGCGAGATGCTCATGACGAAGGTGCGGGGCGCCTTCGATGGTCATGCGGCCGATGATGACTTCGTTGAGCTCCTCGATCTGCTGGGCGTTGAGGCCCCAGTGCTTGAGGATGTTGAAGCCCGGCTTGCCGAAGGTCTCGGCGTCGATGCCGAGGCGCTCGTAGCATTCCGGTCCGAGGACCCAAGGCGCGAGAGCAAAGGAGACATCGAAAACGCCGCGAAGCGCTTCTTCCGCCTTTTCGAGGTCGCGCTCGTTGAGGCCCTTCTCGAGAAGCCCCTTGCGGTTGAGGTGCGGCGCGCCGGTGAAGGTGTTGGTGCCGGTGACGAAGCTGACGATCTCAGCGACCTGCGCTTCGGTGTAGCCAAGGCGCTTCAGCGCGGGCGGGACGCTCTGGTTGACGATCTTGAAGTAGCCGCCGCCAGCGAGCTTCTTGAACTTCACAAGCGCGAAGTCGGGCTCGATGCCGGTGGTATCGCAATCCATGAGGAGACCGATGGTGCCGGTCGGCGCGAGCACGGTGGCCTGCGCATTGCGGTAGCCATAACGCTCGCCGAGCTGGACCGCGAGATCCCAATCCTGACGCGCAGCCTGGACGAGGTAATCGGGGCAGCCAGCGTTGGTGCCGTCGACGATGCCGGGGCCGCCGGGCTCGTCGATGAGGTACGCGGCGTCACGGTGCTTGTTCATGACGCGAAGGAAAGGCTGGCGGTTCTTATTGTAGCCGTTGAAGGAGCCCTTCGAGGAGGAGATCTCCGCGCTGGTCGCGTAGGCGTGGCCACAGAGGATGCCGGTGAGCGCCGAGGCGTAGGAGCGGCCGAGGTCCGTGTCGTAGGGGATGCCAAGACGCATGAGGAGCGTGCCGAGGTTCGCGTAGCCGAGGCCGAGCGGACGGTAGTCGTGGCTGTTCTTCGCGATGGTCTGCGTGGGGTAGCTCGCGAGGTCGACGACGATGTCCATTGCAAGGATGAGCACGCGGATCGCCTGACGGTATCCGTCGACGTCGAAGTTGCCATCTTCCCCGAGGAACTTCACGAGGTTGATCGACGCGAGGTTACACGCGGAGTTGTCGAGGAACATGTACTCGGAGCACGGGTTGCTCGCGTTGATGCGATCCGTGTTCGGGCAGGTATGCCACTCGTTGATGGTGGTGTCGTACTGGAGGCCGGGATCGGCGCAGTCCCACGCGGCTTCGGCGACCATGCGCCAGAGGTCACGTGCCTTGTACGTGTCGACGACCTGACCGGTGGTGCGCATCGTCGTGCTGTGGTCACCATCGTTTTCGACCGACTGCATGAAGCTGTCGGAGACGCGGACCGAGTTGTTCGAGTTCTGACCCGAGACAGTGTGGTAGGCCTCGCCGTTGAAGTCGGAGGGGTAACCGGCGGCGATGAGCGCGCGGGCCTTCTTCTCTTCCTTCTGCTTCCAGGTGATGAAGTCGGCGATCTCCGGGTGGTCCATATCAAGGCAGACCATCTTCGCGGCGCGGCGCGTGGTGCCGCCACTCTTGGTCGCTCCCGCGGCGCGGTCGAAGACCTCGAGGAAGGACATCAGGCCGGAGGAGGTGCCGCCGCCGGAGAGCATTTCCTGACGACCGCGGATGCGCGAGAAGTTCGAGCCGGTGCCGGAGCCGAACTTAAAGAGGCGGGCTTCGTTCTTCACGAGCTCGTAGATGCCCATGAGGTCATCTTCGGCTTCCTGGATGAAGCAAGCGGAGCACTGCGGCTGCGAGTAGGCGTTGTCCGTCTGCTCGATGATGTCCTTCTCGCGGTTCCAGTACCAGTTGCCGGCCGCGCCCTTGATCTTGTACTCGTGCCAGAGGCCGCAGTTGAACCAAACGGGGGAGTTGAAGGCAGCCTTCTGATGAAGGAGAAGATGGGCGAGCTCGGCCTCGAAGGTCTCGGCGGCCTGCTCGTCGGCGAAGTAGTTGCCGTATTCTTCGCCGGTCTTGCGGATGGTGTGCGCGACGCGGTGCACCAGCTGGCGTACGGAGCGTTCCCCCTGCTCCTTGTCGCCGTAGAGGCCCGCCTTGCGGAAGTATTTGGAGACGGCGATGTCGGTCGCGAGCTGCGACCAGCCGGTGGGAACTTCAGCGCCCTTGAGCTCAAAGACAACGGATCCGTCGGAGCCGGTGATCATGCTGTCACGAAGTTCGTAATCCGCAGTCTCGTACGGATTCTCTCCGGCCTTCGTCAGCTTGCGGTCGATATGAAGGCCCCCGGCCTTCTGGGTGACCTCAGCACGCCGAAGCGCACCTTCCAAAACCTGCTCGCCATCCATGTTGTCCCGATTCTCTAGCGCCACGCGTTCCCTCCGTTCTTTGTTGTTTCTAGTTCGATATTTGGTGCTGGGATTCTGCTTCGAAGTGTGAAATCGCTCACGGCGAAAACACTCCCCGCGTTTCGCGTTTGGCACGCAAAAAGCCCTGATACGCCAGTTCTTTCACTGGTGTACTTCGATTTGCAGTTATTCCCAACTAATCCACAAGTGGTAGTGGTTATGCACAGCCGCTGACTACCACCTGTAGTGTCACTCGTTGGTGAGGACCCACCATGATGGGCTGGGTGGGTCTCCGTCAAGCGAATGTTTCCGGGTTCTTGGCGTTTTCTTCGTAAATTGAATATTTTCATATGTTTACGGCGATTTTTCGACCGGCAAAATGGTCTATTTGGAAACATTCGAGGGCTTATCAGGATTGAGTCACGTTTGTGGATGTAGGATGTGTAGGTGATAACCTTGATTCTGGATAAAGCTGCGTGGTTTTGAAGAGATACGGGCGGAGACTCGGTAATGTGCGGAATCCATGAGACGGTGACGAAACGGCGGCTGTGAGTGGCGATCTGAGCAGTGCTCAGTGTCCCCGATCGGGGATAGTGAACGATTTTTCGGCGGAGAATTCTGGGGTTTTTGAAAGGCTTCAGGATATCGTCTTCAGCACGGGGCGGGCTTTGTTGTCGGTGGTGCCAAATAGGATGGCAGGGGGGTGTGACATGCCCCTGAAAAGTTTGAATATATGCTGAGATATTTTGAAGACGACGGAATCTCCCTCTTTGCGCACCGCGGGGGAGCAAGGCGCTGGCCAGAGAACACCATGCGCTCCTTTTCGGAGGCGGTGGCGCTCGGTTACACCCGCATTGAAACGGACGCGCATGTCACGCGGGATGGGGAGCTCGTGTTGTTTCACGACGCCACACTGGAGCGCACAACCGATGGTGAGGGTGCAATCGCACGGCGAACGCTTGCGGAGCTACGTCAGCTCGATGCGGGGTATCGCTTCGAGGAGGACAGCGGCGCACCGTTTCGAGGACAAGGGCTTCAGATCCCCACCGTTCAAGAAGCGCTCGAGGCGTTCCCCGATGTGCGGTTTAATATTGAGCTGAAGGCGGCGGACCCCCGGCTCACGTGGGGAATGATCGAGCTGATCGAATACCTGGAAGCACACGATCGCGTGTTGGTCGCAGCGGCGGTGGATGCGGTCGGCGAGCGCTTTCGGGCCGAAGCGAAAAAGCGTGCATCGAAAAAGATCGCCACGTCTGCGGGCCTCAAGGGCGTGACGAAGTTCTGGGCAGCGAGCCGGATGGGTCAGGTCGCGGACGTTCCCTTTGACGCGCTCCAGGTACCGCCTTCGTACTACGGGCTTCGGGTGGTCGATGAGAAGCTCTTATCCGCGGCCAAGCGGGGCGGTCTCAAAGTTCATGTGTGGACGATCGACGAACCGGAAGAGATGCGAAGATTGGAGGCGCTTGGCGTCGATGGGATCATGACCGACCTTCCGAAGGTCCTGATGGAGACGATCGGGCAGTAGCGCGAGCAGCAACTAGCCCAGGTCGTGAGTCGCGTGATCGAGCGCGCTTCGGACCAGCTCGGCGACGTGGTCGTCCGCGAGACCGTAATAGATGTGCTTGCCTTCGCGGCGACGAGATACGAGCCCAGCGGAGCGGAGAATCTTGAGGCGCTGCGAAACCGTGGACATGCCTTCCCCAAACTCAGACGCGAGATCGCTGACGCAATGTTCGCCGCAAAGAAGGCAGTGAAGGATGCGCAGGCGCCCCGGTTCACCGGCTGCATCGAAAATGGCCGCGGCGCGATGCAACACTTCCTCATCGAGGACTTCGTGCTGAACCCCATGATGCGTCTCTTCGCAGGTCTCGACCTCGTCGTGCATAGAAAGACTGTGACACATTCGAGGGAACTCGGCTCCTACGATTTGGTGAGCGCGAATGACCGACGCGATTCGCGCGCTCTACTGCGCGCTAGTGCGGGGATCAGCGAGAGACGAATGTTCCCTACAGACCTTCGACGGAGGTCCCGGGATCGATCTCGTCTTCCGAGAGACCGTCGACGATGAGCGTCACTGGAGGCGAGTGAACGTTAAAGCTGCTGCCCCATGCGACCGTGACGACATTCACATCGACGGGGCCGCCGCGTAGATGCACGCGCACGGTTTCGCCCTCTTCGATGCCGCCAGTGCAGCCCGCGCGTAGAACCAAAACTCGGCGACCGTTTAGTGCGTAGACCCTTTCGATCTTGCCTTCGAGCTTCTCCATGGCGCGATGATGACGCTGAGATGGGCAGGGCGTCAAGGCGCGTATTCAGAGGGCCAAGAGTTGCTCTCTCCGGATGTGATTGCGAAAACGCCTGAGGGGATCACGATAAGACGAAATAGGCTTTTGCTCGGCGCGGTTTGCTTGCGCCAAAGAACGTAAAATATTGAACAATATCAATAACTTATGAGCAACCATGCCTGTTTTTCAAGGCATTGAGATGAGCGGCTCCAGGAAAATCAAGTTTGAGGCGATGCTGAATGCGAGGCTCGAGGCCTGGGAATCGCGGGGGCTTGGTCGCGAACTGCGAACCTTTCAGTCAAGCGAGCTGATCGATTTTTCCAGCAATGACTATCTCGGGCTTGCGCGGCGCGAGGGCGCGGAGGGTGAGCGCGGTACGGGCGCGTCGCGGCTCGTGACCGGGAACAAGGTCGCGCACGAGGAGCTTGAGACACAGCTCGCCAGCTGGCTCGGAAGAGAGAGCGCGCTTCTCTTCACAAGTGGATACGCGGCGAATGTTGGCGTGCTCTCGGCGTTGATCGAACCTGGCGATCTGGTGTTTTCGGACGCGCTGAATCATGCGTCGATCATTGACGGGATCCGACTCGCGAAGGGTACGGTGCATCGATATGCGCACTGCGATTTGGACGACCTCGCAGCCCAGCTTGCCGCGGCTCCTTCGAACGCGCGGAAATGGGTCGTCAGCGAGTCCGTGTTCTCGATGGACGGCGATGGTCCGGATGTCGAGCGCTGGGTCGAAGTGGCGACGCGTTTCGAAGCCTTCTCCTATCTTGATGAAGCCCACGCGCTTGGCGCAGTCGGTGTTGATGGAAAGGGTCGCGGCTTCGGTCTTCCCGTCGATGTGACGATCGGCACGTTTGGTAAGTCCTTTGGGAGCCAAGGCGCGTTTGTGGCCGGCGCAAGTTCGATTCGGCGCTGGATGATTCACGCAGCTCGGAGCTTTGTATTCTCCACGGGCATCAGCGAACTCCTGGTCAACGCTACGCTTGAGAACTTTCGTGAGCTGCGCTTGGGAACGGCTCGAACCCAACTCAACGCCAATGTGGATTTCTTCGCAGGCGCGCTCCACGAGCTGGGTCTTCCTGGTGATAGCGGATCCCCGATCTTTCCGATTGTAGTTGGGGACGCGGTGCGCTGTGTTCAGATCGCGAGGGCTTTGGCAGACAGAGGCTTCCTGTGCGTTGCGCTCCGACCGCCGACCGTCGCGAAGGGTACGAGTCGGCTGCGAATCGCGATTCGGGCGGATCATCGTGAGGAAGAGCTTCGGGCGCTGAAGGATGCGCTCAAAGAACTCTTGTGACGTTTCACGTGAAACGCTGCGTTTTGGGGAGGCGCAACGGCGGATAGATTTCGTGCGCGGCAAGAGCGCCAGGTGCTTTGGGTGCGGTTGCAGACCAACGTCGAGAACCAGCATCCTTCGCGACGTTGAGAGGAACCAAGAGTCTCCTCCCATGGCGCAGATTCCCATACGGGACGCTACAACGACGGTTTCACGTGAAACTATCTTCCATCGACATCTTCAACAGCTTGGTCTGTACTCGTGTTCGAGGGC
>JAHDCI010000222.1:6456-8152 GCA_020629955.1 Myxococcota bacterium
TTGTGCAGCGCGTTGAGCGGACCGCGGAAATGTGGGTGTCCCTTTGTGTAGGGTGTAGGGTGTAGGGCTGTAGGGCGTAGGGCGTTGAGCGCGGAGGATTCGTACAGCTTCCCTCAGACACCGAGCGCGCTTCTCAAGGGAGGAAAGCGTGAGCCAGGCGTAGGTTTGGCGATGTTGACCGCTTCACCGCGAGAGGGGCGTTTCAAGGGTCTCCACGTTTTGTGTGTACGTGACGGCCAGCCCATCGCAAAAGGCCGTTTCACGTGAAACAACCACGGTCGGCCACGAACTGGAAAAGCAGGTGAACTTTTGCTACCCGCGGATTTCCATCCGGTGAAGGAGTGTTCCTCGCGTTAACCTGCTCGCCGAAATCGAGTTATCGACAGCGCCCAAGGTCCCACTCCGCGTGTTTCACGTGAAACATCGCTCCGAAACGGTCGAACCGGGGCAGAGAAGGAGGCTTCTACGCGCTACCGGGTTTTACTGCGCGGACGTTCGTATCCCCCAAAGCCTCGGTCAGCGTCCTCGCCGCTTCGAGCACTGCATCATTTATCGTTGTAGGCAAAACGACCTGGAGCACGAGCAAGACATCGCATCGTCGACCGGAGCGTTTCGGGCCCTGGCCGCGGAGCCGCAGCTTCCCGCCCTTTAGGCTACCCGCCGGGATTGTGACTTTCCGAGAACCCGCAGGAAGCTCCACATCGACCACCGTTCCCTCGGCGGCCTCGAGTGGCGTGAGCGGCAAGTCCATCTCGAGATGGTCACCCGCATAACGCATATCGGAATGTGACCGAACCTCAACACTGAGAAGAAGATCACCCGGAGGTCCTCCGCGACGACCGGGCGAACCCTTGCCGCGGATCCGCAGACGGTCGCCCTTCTTTGCCCCTTCGGGAACACGAACCTTCACAACGCGCGTTTGGTCTCCAATGCGAAGCCGAACCTTGCGTTCTACTCCGCGAAGCGCTTCGATGAAACTGAGCTCAACATTCGCCTCGACGTCCCGCCCTGGCCTCCCCGCAGTCCGGCCCCCGCTCGCCGCACCCCGCGCTCGAAAGAGGTCGTCGAAATGAAACCCGCCCGGCTGTCCTCCAAAGCCTCCGAAACTTTGTGCCTGGCGGTAACGGCCCGGGTCGAAGCCCGGCCTGAGCCCCGCCTCCCCGAACTCATCGTAGAGCTTTCTCTTCTTCGAATCCGAGAGCACCGAAAACGCTTCGCCGACGGCCGCAAACTTCTCCTCGGCGTCTGCGCCCGGATTCCGGTCGGGATGGAGCTCCTTCGCAAGCCTCTTATACGCGCTCTTGATTTCGGACTCGGATGCCGTCCGAGAAACACCAAGAACTCGATAATAGTTACTCACGCTCATCTCTCCCAAACCCCGATCGAACCGCGGGTCGAGACTATAGCTCGCGTTCCACAATTCGCGAAGAACTCGTCACCTGCACACCGTTCACCGCCAACGAAGATCGCTGGAAATCGATTTTGGTCTCGAAACAACCTCACAAACGCCATTAAACACTCACAACTCCACACTTATGAGCCACTTATGTCCATTTCCTCAAAAGAACTTTGCCTTGAACGCCCCGCGGGCACGTGATAGTCAAGGCGCTTCGATGTCCGAACTTACTTATCTTCCCAAGCACGTCGCGATCATTATGGATGGCAATGGACGCTGGGCGCTTGGGCAGGGCATGCG
>JAHDCI010000223.1 GCA_020629955.1 Myxococcota bacterium
ATCTCCGTGTCGAAGAGGAAACTCAGGGCGCTGGTGGTCGACGATGAACCTTTGGCTCGCGATGAGCTCGGGTTTCTTCTGCGCGAGCTCGGTGTCGATCTCGTTGGTGAAGCGAATGGTGCCACCAAGGCGCTCGACCTACTCGACAAAGAGTCGCCCGACGTCGTCTTTGTCGACCTGCGAATGCCCGGTCCGGATGGAATCGCACTCGCAGATGCGATTCGCACTCGGCATCCTGGAATTGCTGTCGTGGTTGTCTCGGCGCACGACGATGGGGCGTTCCGTGCCTACGAAGCGCAGGTCATGGACTACCTCCTAAAGCCGGTTCGGTTGGAACGGCTGCGCACGACAATCGATCGCGTGCGCCAGCGACCGGAGGTTCGGAATGACGAGCCGCTCGATCGACTCGCGGTGAAACGCCGGGGCGGCTACGTGGTCGTTGATGTCGTCGATATCATCTATTTCCACGTGCAAGATGAGCTCGTCTGGGCGGAGACCGCCGATGACCGCTACAACCTCGACATGACGCTCACCGCGCTTGAGCGCTCGCTGCCCGCACAAGAGTTTTTCCGCTCGCATCGCAGCAGCCTCGTTCGACTGGACTGCATTCAGAGCCTCGAACCGAGTGGCACTGGGACCTACACGTTGCTCCTGAAACATCCGGACGGTGCGCGCGTTCCCCTCGCCCGCGAACGCGTCAAGCAGCTGCGCGCGCTCATTCCCTTCGCGGGATAGGGCGCCTCTTTTCAGACCGCGCCGCGTCCTTTGGCTCAAGAGCGTATGCCGACTACCAAGGATATCGAAGGATGAGCGAAGCTCGGATCGGCATTCCTGACGGAAGATCATCCGTTCCGTCGATGTGAACCTCGCACTAACGCGGCGGTCGGGCTTTGGCCTGCCTTTTCCGGCGGCTCTTTTTTACGGGTTGAAGCAGCTCTCTGGCGGTGTCGGCGAGCGCGTCTCGAATTGCTCTACGGAGACCGCGCCGAGAAGACACCAGCGCGACCTCGCGATAGGGAAGGGGCCCGGCGATTTCGGTCACGCTGAGGTCGGGAAAGTTTGCAAGGTCTTCCGCGGCGAGGCGCGGCAAGACCGTCACATAGCCTTCGCGGCGAACCATTTGGAGCAAGGTGCTAAGGCTGCCGGCTTCGAGCTGGAAACGGCGTTCGAGTTCAGCCTCGCGACCGTACTCGCACAGGTCGAGCACCTGCGTTCGCAAGCAATGACCTTCCTTCATGACAAGGAGAGATTGAAGAGGGAGATCGCGCAGGGCGGCGCGTCCGTGGCGATCGGTGCACACTGAGACGGCCGACGGATGGACCACCACGAAGTCCTCCTGAAAGAGAGGAAGCTCTGCGATTCGAGAATCCTTGAGGGGAGTGGCGAGGATCCCCCCATCCAGGGATTCTTCGTTCAACCGTCCAATGATCGCGTCGGTCGTGAGTTCCTCAACGCGCAGGGTGACTTCCGGAAATCGTTGCGCGAACGTAGGAAGGAGCCGCGGGAGAATGGTGGGCGCCATCGTTGGAATGATGCCCAGCCGATACTCCCCGGCAACGCCCCCGTTCAGCTCTTGTGCGAGCTCCATCGCTCGCTCGTACTCGAGCATGACTTGGCGAAATTGCGCGAGCAGTGGGATGCCATCGGCGGTGGGTACGATCGGCTTCTTGCTTCGGTCAAAGAGCTTGAGCTCTAGTTCATCTTCGAGCTTTGCAAGTTGTCCGCTAAGGGTAGGTTGAGAGATGGCGCATGCGCGGGCGGCGCGTGAAAAGCTCCGATGGGTATCGACCGCCAGCGCGTATCGAAGCTGGGTCAGCGAAGCCATCGACTATCGGTTCAGAAGAGGCGCGAGCCGGCCAAGAGCATCTTCGAGGGTCGATGGATCGACACCCGTGAAGCAAAGCCGCACCCAGTTTTCGAAACCCTCCCCGCACGCTGCGCCGGGAGTCAGCATGACGCCCGCTTCGAGGCATCGGCTCAGGAAGGGGAGCGCGTTCTCTTCGCTCTCCCGCAGGTATGGGCTGGCATCGAAGAAGAGAAAGGTCCCTCCGGGAGGCGCTGCGAGACCAAACGCCGAAGCGGCGGTCTGCGCGGCCTTAGCGAAACGCACTCGCCTCCCCGCAAGAAACTCCGGGCTCAGCCGGAGAGCGTTTGCTCCGGCGAGCTGCATGGGTCTTGCCGCGCAGTAGGTGGAGAATGTTTGAACGCCTCGGATCGCGCGCATCGCGGAAGGTGCACCGTGAGCGTATGCGACCCGAGCGCCAGCGAGGCCATAGCTCTTCGAGAGCGTATGGCACGCGACGTATTGCTCTTGGACATCGTCACGAGTCCAGATCGGCGAGGGCGTTTCCCCAAAATAGATATCTTGATACGCCTCGTCGCAGATGAGCCAGAGCGAGTGTCTTTTCGCAACGCGAACAAAAGCGTCTGCTTGGGCTGCACTGAGCATCGCGCCCGTTGGGTTGTGCGGCGTATTGAGGTACAGCGCGACGGTGCGCTCGGTGACCCTCGCTTCGAGTTCTCCTTCAATATCAACTTCGCCGAGGCGATGCATGATCGGGACCTGCACGGGCGTCGCGCCGCGGCCCGAGATGATGCCACGAATCAGAGGCCAGAACGGGGAAGGTAGGAGCACCTCATCGCCCGGCTCGAGCAGGGCTTCGGCGATGACATGAAGACCCGAGGTTGCGCCGCTAACGACTTGAATATTCTGTTTCGGGACTTCGCGGCCGAGTTCGGCGAGGCGCTCGGCCACGGCGTCGATCAGCGAAGGCATGCCCCTGGGTGGCGCGTATTGATGCAAACCGGGATGGTTGCTGATCACCTGATTTTCGGCGCGGCAGCCTTCTGGCGGCTCTTCGTAGGTGTCCCCAACATGCAGCGGCAAGACAACCTCGCCTGCGGCCTTCTTTTCCTGCGCTCTGGCTGCAAGATCACTGAAGACGCGCGCCGAGAGCGTTGTGGAGGTCGCTGCGACATTCGGGAACCGAGGCATTAGCGCGGGGGGATCTGGAAGAGAACGTTCGGTGCAGTCGTGCCGTTCGGGAACGCGGCACCGAGAAAGCTCGCAAGGCGCATCGTTGCGGTCTGACCTTCCGCTTCAATCACAACGCCGCAGTTCCCCATGCCGCAGAGGGGGCGCATGGTCGCGGTCACGGAGGAGGGCTCCTCGGTGGTCGCTGCAAAACGCCAAGTGAATGCGCCCGTCGTCGCGGGTGTTCCTTCTTCCGCTTCGTCGGAACCGGGGGGCGGCGTGGGCACGCCTTCGATCATCTCTGCGCCACCCGCAGGAGCCTCGGCTTCTGGCGCATCGAACTGCGCAAACTCGATCTTGACGGCGTTTCCACGCAGGAAGAGTTCGATCTGCATCTGGCCGCCGTCCGCAATATTCGTCGGCTTAAAGGCGCAATCCACGTAGGGTCCTTCGCGGCATGCGTCGTACATCGCCTGCCAAATCGGGTCGAGCTCGTCCCACGAGCGTTGGGCCGGGCCTTCGAAGCGCGCCCATTCATCGGACTGCTCCCGAACATCGTAGTTGTCGATTCGAAGGAAGCCTTCGGTGGTGCCGACGCCCTGGCGTACGGCGAGCGCGATCTGATTCACGTTTGCTCGCTTCAGCGTGTGGAGGAGCTGCGTCGTGGTCTTGTACGGCGTGTTCGCGTGGAGGCGCAAAATCGCGGAAGTCGCCGAGCCGAGGCTGCCCGAGACGGGCGTGATCTCATTTCCGTTCAGGGCGGTCTCCGCGACACTGCCGTTCTCGAGCGTGAGCAATGTCTGCCCGTTGACGCGCAGCTCGCTCAGCGAGACCTCAACATTCGCCGCCCCGGAAGGTGGCGCGGGGTCGTAGCGGAACGAGAGCGGAAGCTCCATTACGCCGAGCAAAGGCCCAACCTCTTCGGCCGCCGCTTCGTCTTCGTCATCTCCACAAGCTCCGAGCGCTAGAATCGCCGCGAGCCACAACCAAACCGACTTTTTCGTCATCGCGCGGGAGGTTAGCGCATCGACCGACCGAAAGTCATCCCCGACGAGACCTCCGATCGAAACCCGCGTTTGGCCCGTCTGCGAAAACGCTGTGCGAAGGTGCGAAGGCAATTCGCGCACGAGAGGGTTGAATGGTGTTCGTTTTGCGTACACTTTTCACGCATGCGAAACGCTCTTCTCTTAGGTGTCCTTCTCGGACTGATGGCCTGCGGCGCCGATGACGACCGTCCCCCAGTACGCGATGGCGGCGGAACCGATACTTCGACCCCCGATGCAACCCTTGATACCGGCGGCGATACCGACGTTCCGGACGTGGTGGTCCCGCCCGATGTGCCGGTGCTCGATCCTTTCGATCCCGACAGTGCTTGCGGGGC
The DNA here is from genome assembly GCA_020629955.1 of Myxococcota bacterium. Classification (GTDB taxonomy): domain Bacteria; phylum Myxococcota_A; class Polyangia; order Polyangiales; family Houyiibacteriaceae; genus JAHDCI01. The sequence continues at coordinate 4,356 of JAHDCI010000223.1, forward strand.
ATCGGCGATCGAGACGGAGCGTGTCCCCGGTAGCTTGCTCGTTCTCTTTGACCGTTCCGGTTCGATGGATAGCGAAGTCGGCGGCGGTAGCGCGACCAAGTGGGACCTTGCGGTGCAAGGGATGAACCGTGCGCTCGCTGCGGTATCCGGAGAGCTCGAAGCCGGGCTCATGCTTTTCCCCGGTTCCTCCGACTGCTCAGTCGACAGCGTGACCGTTCCGGTCGCGCCGCTTTCGACTTCTCGCGCGCAGATCGAATCGGCGCTCGCGAGCGCAACTCCTTCCGGTGGCACGACGCCGGCCTTTACGGCGCTTGAGCAAGGTTATGATTACCTCGACTCTCTCGACACGCTCGGCCAGCGCGGCCTCGTGCTCGTCTCGGACGGTAGCGAGACCTGCCGCAACGAAGAGGAAGACGCGATCATCGCGCGCGTTCGCGAAGAGCGAGAGACGAAGGACCGCCTGACCTTCGCGGTCGGGCTCGACTTCGCAAACAATACGCTTTCATCCATCGCGTTTGAAGGTGGTACCCCCCGCAACGATACGTGCGAAGCCATCTGCACCAGCCAGGAGTGTTTCGAAGATACGGATTGTGCGAGCGGCACTTGCAATAAGATCGAACTTCCCGGGATTCCGCCCGCGTTCCCGATTCCGGGAACCTGCGGTTGCTCGAACGATTCGCACTGCGTCGGCGAGCAGACGTGCGAGATGATGACCGGACCGCAGTGTCTGATTCTGCCGGACCTCTGCGCGGACCCGGCCTGTGAAGGGCCGACCGATTGCTGTCACTACAACGTCGCTGCAGGAGGCTTCCAGGCCGAGTTTGAAGCGGCGCTTGCGGAGATTGCCGCGCGGCTTCTCGATAGCTGCGTCTTTAATATCCCGGCTTCGGATTTCTCGCCGACGTCCGTGAACGTTGGCGTCACCTTCGACGGCGAAGAGCGAACGGTGCTTCGCCGCAGCTCGGATTCGTCGACGGATTCCTGGGACTACACCTCGAGCGAGGCGGAAGCGATCATCATCCAGGGCGGCATTTGCGACCGGCTCCTCGATGAGTCCGCGACGGTGGAAATCGTCATCGGTTGTGACACGCTGATCTAGAGAACTTCCTCGTCGAAGAAGGCGCGCTCATCGAGTGCGCCTTTTTTATTGCTCCCGCGGACGACCGAGCGTCAGCATTCGCTCTCCGCGCTGGAAGAACCGTGCGGAGAGGGGCGCTCCATCCAGCCGCGTCAGCGCTTCGGGAAGCGTTCCTTCGGTATCGCGAAGATGAAGTTCGAAGCCCGAGAGATCGACTCGCGAAGTGAACCCCGTCATCCTCTCCTCATCCTGCTCTTCGTCGTAGAGCGTGGTCGAGTTGGTTCGAACAAAGCTGCGACAGCGTCCGCTCGGTTGATGGCAGAGAGTCGTGTTGCCGATCGCCGGTCCGCCAAGTTCGGTCCCGTCTCCAGCAGTGAAGTGGAGCGCGACGACCGATTCACCGTCGCGTTCCACGAGATCCATGTCCGTCAATATCTCGGAGCTATTCGCACAGGGACCATCGCTGCCGCGCGGAGTGCGCGCGATCAAGTTCCATGCGCCGTCCACTTGCCGCACGACAAAGTGTTGGCTGTTCCCGCCCATTAGACCGGAATCAAAGCTATAGGGGCTGTCGGGTTCTTCTCGAAAGCAAGAGATCCAAACCGGTGCGTTTTCCCCCTCGGGAAGATCGGCGAACTCGGGAGGGGATTCCGCGCCGCACCCTGCGCCCTGGCCGAGTGAGGTCACCGCGATCGCCTCCACCCTCGCGATTGCGTCGTCTCGTGATGTCGTCGGCTCCCATCGACCTTCTCGAAGCGCAGCGGCGAAACGCGTCGCGGCCTCGGGGACCTCTTGGTCTACTTGGGGCGTTCGGCGACGTAGAAAGAGCGCCGCTTCGTACGCGTTTGGGGATTCTCGCACCATGGCGAATGTGCCCCACTCTCTTCGCTCGCAGCCGAGGGCAGCGCGACGCTCCGGTGAGATCGCCTGCTCGCCTTCGCCAACATTTGGATGTTCTCCGCTGACGATTTCGGAAATGGCCCATCGACATTGGTAGCTCGCGCGCAAGATTCGCAAGTTCGTAGGGAGATTTGCATCGCCGCATCCATCTGGATGCTCTTGTCCCGCAGGGCAGCCGAGATCATCTCCGTAGACCCATGAACCAATGGCGCGATCGACGCGCTCGTATTCTTGAACGGCCTCGGCGAACCGGCGGGCTCGAAAGAGGTTTTCGGCGCGCGTGAGCCTCTCGGTCCACGCTGCCTCCTCCCATCGTCGATTCCATCGAGCGGCTTCTTCGTTGATGGGCTCCTCTTCTGCGGGGCGCTGCTCGGACTCTTCCAAATCGGCCTGCTCGGGCTGGGCCTGCGCGGACGTGGCTTCGGGCTCTTCTTCGGGCTCTGCCGGAACCAGCTCCGTTGCGTTGCCAGGCTCGACCGCATTGTCTTGAGTCGACTCCGCCGGCGAGGACTCGGCATTTGGGGCGCCCATCGACGTCGAGGATTCCCCGCATCCGAGGAGCAATAGGAACGCGAGGGAGAGGCGGAGTTTGGGAGACATCGAAAATCCTTGGAGAGTGGTGCGAGGCGAGCTCAGTGTGAAAGGAGCGCGTGAACTCGTGAATGGAAGCACGCGCCAGAACGCGACGTTCGAGGATGCAAATCTATTGCCAGAGGATCGTTGTGCGGAATACGCGCGGGTGACGGGGGAGTTTCATTCGATTGGACAGCCCAATGTGTTCGCGACGGAACGCGTGTGTGTCGAGACCGACACAACTCGCCGGTTCCCAAAGGTCATAACTCGTTGACCGCTTTCGCGAGGAGGGAGCCGAACTCTTTCGGGGCGTCCATCGGGACTCGATGTCCGGCGCCGGGAACGATGTTGAGCGTCGCGTTGGAGAGCAGCGGTAGCGCCGCGCGGGCGATCGAGCGGAACTTCGCGTCACGTTCACCGACAACGAGGATTAGGCGTGAGGCGATCGAACGCAGATTCTCTTGCGTTAGGACTTGGTTCCCAAGAGACCAACGCGTGAATCCACGAACCATGGCCGGCGATGTCTTCAGCGGTACCGGGCGGCCGCCCTCAAAGACAGTCTGTGCGTTCCACTCCTCCGAGAAGGATTCAGCGGGGAGCGTCGCGAGACGTTCGGCCCACCTCGCGTCATGCTTTCGTCTTTCGCTGCGCTTGGCTTCGCTTTCAAGTCCGAAGTTGGGGCCGATCAGGATGGCAAGGTCCCAGGGTTCCCGAATGAGCGCGTGAAGTGCAAGGCGCGCACCCATCGAATAGCCGAGCAGTACGCGAGGACCGGGAGTCAGCGCGTTGAGCGTTTGGCCCACGTTCTCGAATGCGAGGTCCCAACTCGAAGCCCATAGGTCGAGCTTTTGCCATCGATGGGGTCTTTTACACGTCTTTCGGAGAAAGGTTTCGCTCGGGTCCCAAAAGCTTGGTCGTCCGAACATGCCGTGCAGGGCCACGATTTCGATGGGGCGGTGCATTGCGTGCATCATCGCCAATTTCGGGTCGGCACGTCGGGATTTTGGTCCTTTCGACCCGTTTTCGAGAGCCGGTACCGACCTCCTCGGCAAGTGCCGAATCCGCGGCTTTCGGATTCGATCGTCTTCGAGGTGCGCGCGGCGCTCCCGAACGCTATATGCCTCGCGATGTTCAAGCACCTTGTCATCACGCCTACCTACAACGAGCGAAACAACCTCGCTGCCTTCCTCGATGGTCTCTTCGAGGCGCGGGAGGATGC
>JAHDCI010000025.1 GCA_020629955.1 Myxococcota bacterium
AGCGCAGCCGCTTCGATTCGTGCTCCGATCATCGGGTTTCGGAAACACCTTTTCGTAAAAACCCCTCTCTCCTAGTTCCCGTCGACGTCTCAGCAGGCGCTTCGAGTCGTGCTCCGATCACCTTTTCGCCCCTCTCTCCTCGAACAAGTTCTCGTGCGAGCGACCGCTTGCTCAAGGAAGTTTCGGATTCGTAGGCTGAGTACGTCACAGAGGATCGGAAAAATGGGGGGTCGACTACTCCGGAACCGTGGCCAGCGTTCTCAGGACGACGAGTTCCGCGCCCGATTCTTTCAAAACACGCCTAGCCTCTGTCAGAGTACTGCCGGTCGTCCACACATCGTCGATGAGGACGATCCGTTTCGGCGTATCGGGGAGCGATTTGAACGCGCCGCGGATATTGGTGGCGCGAGCTTTTTCGCTGAGCACGGCCTGCGGAGAGCGAAACCGAGCTCGCTCAAGAGTTGGTTGGAGTGGCAGTTCCAGGTGTTTCGAGAGCTCGCGGGCGAGCAACTGAGCCTGGTCGTATCCGCGCTGCCGAAGACGGGTCTTGTGAAGAGGGATAAACGAGATCACCAGGTCACTCCCTTCCCATCGACGAAGCGCCGGGACCATCAAGCGAGCGAGCGGGCGAGCGAGGTCGAGACGTCCCGCGTACTTAAATCGGCGAACGGCATCGGCCATCGGTCCGCCAAACTCGTAAGCGCCTGGTCCAGATTTTCGGCGCTCAAGGAGCGGCGCGCATACCGTGCAGAATCCTTCCTGCCGCCACGGCAGTGGCGTATCACAGCCAGGGCAATGCGTCGGTGCGAGAAGTTCGAGAAAGCCGAGAGTGAGAGGGTGCATTCCCTCTCATCGGCCATGGAGAGTTCCAGTTTCTCAGAAAATGATTTTATTCGCCGCCGCGCAGGTATGTCGTGAGGACTCGGATAAGGTCTTCCTGGTCGACCGGCTTCGATAGGTAATCGCTGCACCCCGCCTTAAGACACCGCTCGCGCTCCCCCGCCATCGCATGTGCGGTGAGGGCCACGATCGGAGTTTGGAATCCTTTGTGCCGCAGTTCCCGGCTCGCGTCATAGCCATTCTTATTCGGCATCTGCATGTCCATGAACACAATATCGAAGGGGCTTTCGGTGCTCTCAATCATGTCGATGGCCTCTTGACCATCGCACGCGAACTCGGTTTCGAGCCCAAGCTTTTTGAGCCACTGAAGAACGATCAACCGGATCACCGCGGTATCTTCGACCAGAAGCGCGCGACCCGAGAATACCGGGAGGCTTGAAAGGCGGCTCTCCTCAACTCGCTTCATCGCGCGGGCGTCGCGAACCCATTCGCCGTCCGCGTCAACCTTCACACAGACCCGAAAGATGCTGCCCTTATCGAGCTCACTCGATGCCGTAATCGCTCCCCCGAGAAGCTGCGCGAGACGCTGTGAAATCGCGAGCCCGAGACCGGTTCCAGATTCGGGCGAGCGCTGCCCTTCCATCTCAAAGGCGTCGAAGATGCGGCTCATCGCCTCTTCCGAAATCCCGCAGCCCGTGTCGTGAACTTCAAGCACTAAATCCGCGGGTCCCGCTGGCGCAGATTCGGTGAGGCGTTTCCCCTCGCGCTCCGAGTACGCCAGAATTTCGATCTGACCTTCGCGCGTGAACTTCAGCGCATTGTTCGTAATGTTCAGGATGATCTGCCGAAGACGCGAAACATCGACCATCGCCTTCGAGGGGATCACCCCATCGACATTCAATTTGAGCGCGATCCCCTTCTCGGTGGCGCGAGCATGAAAGAGCGAGAGCACATCCAATAAGAGCTGGCTGACCGAAGCCTCGACGGGATCCGGGCGAACGTGCCCGCTCTCAATACGTGCGAGGTCGAGAATATCGTTGAGCACCTGCAACAGGTGCCGGCCCGAACGCGCAATGATATCGATGTAGTGCTGGCTATCTGCCTCGGTGCGCTCCGGGTCACGCTGCGAAAGGATCTCCGCGTAGCCCAAGATCGCAGTCATGGGCGTTCGAATCTCGTGGGACATATGCGCGAGGAATTCCGCGCGAACGCGTGCCGCTCGAAGCGCCTCTTCACGGGCACTCTCGGCGAGTTCGAGTGCACTCCGAAGCTCTTCGGTCGCCGCCGCGACGCGCTCCTGAAGCGAGTCTCGTTCTTGCTTCAAGTCGACTCGAAGGTGCAGCGCGTGCAGCGGATGAGCGAGCGTCTCACAGAGTCGAACGAATCGCTCGCGAGCATCCGCTTCGCCGTTTTGCGAGTACGCGAGTCGGTGCGCTCTCATCGCAACCCCCAAAGTGACCGGCGTATCTCCAACAGAGACCTGGTGTGAGATAAGCTGGCCGAACTCAGAGGATTCGCCCTGCCCACGCAACTTTCCAAGCTCCTCGCGCTCCGCCGCGCTTAGATCCGGAAACGACGATTTGATCTCTTGTCCCTCGACGAACGCGACGTCGAAATCCATTTCGACGAGCGTCTTGCAAACCAACGCAAGCGCCTCCTCGGGACTCTCCGCAGAGCTGATCCGCGCAGCCAGCGCAAGTGTGGCGTTGTTCCAGCGTGTATCGCGATGAGCGCGCTGCATGAGCGAATGAATCTCACGCTCACGCCGAATCAACAGTTGCAGCTTGGGCGCGTAAAACGCTGCGAGGGCGTTATTGTCCTTCCTATCGGTCATAAGGACGAATGAAGTCAGGCGTTTGGCCGAACCAAAACCGCCAGGGGAAACGTAAAGTTATGGAAATAGGTTCGGTCGCCCACCGGCGCGATCTCTCCCCAGGCGTAGGTACCGAGCCAAGGCGTGTCGACGCCAATGGTCTGCTGCATCGCGCAGACCTCTTCCTTGGCCTTTTCCGCGCCGAGAAAGGGGCTTGGCCGTGCCCCGCACTCGAACCCGAGCGCGAGGACTGGATCGGCTGCCGTGAGCGCGTTCTTTAGACGCTTACTCATATCGAGCGCGCGATCGTAAACCGCATCCTGGGTGCGAATGCAGACCTGAACCGAGGCCCCCACCGGAACCGGCGCCTGGAAGACAAGCGTGCGCGCTTCGTTATCCAGCGAAAAAGGCGCTCGCGTGATAAGGCCTTCGTAATTGGTCCCAGCGGGCATTGTCATCCCAAGCGCCCAGTTGGCGCTATTTTCAACATCCGCTTCCGGCTCCACGCCGAGCTGCTCGCACCAGACATCGAGCGCCGGGCGACCGTTGAGCTCGTAGACAATATTTCCCTCGGACTTCGTCACCTCGAGCTCAAGACCAAGCGATTCTGCGCCGTGCGTGAGTTCTGCGATGACCTCGACGCCATCGATTCGAGCGACGGTCGCCCCCTTTTCGGTGACGCGGTCTGCAGCGAACTGATAGGTGCCGACAAATTTGCCCCATGGCTGGCCTGTCGCGGCGCCGTAGACATGCGGATACCCGCCATCCGCAAGTGAATCGACGAGCGCCTGAGCGTTGACTCCTCCGAGCGGGTCGTAGAATAGAACGGTCGCGTGGGGCCCCTCGGGCGGCGCACCAAGCGCGGCGGCGAGCTCGGCGCCAGAGGCCGCGCTATCTTTTGAGATATCGTCCACGCTCGCCGTGGTGACGGTCACGCCCGAGATGGCCGCCAGCGCTAGAAAGCGCGGTTGCTCAAGCGCTTCTCCACCAATGCTCGCCCCCTGACTCGAACCCCCGATAACGGGCACGGAGGGGCCCACCAACTCCCGCAGGCTGTTAAGAGTGCTTTGTCTCTCATGCGCCACGCCGACGTAAGCGATCACGACACTCGGATCGCCCTTGAGGGTCTTTTGAATCTGCGCCCACGCCTCCTCGATTGCTTCGGAGATATTTACGTGAGTGCTGATGCCAGAGCCGGCGGAAATCGTCATCCCGCGAGAATACAAGATTCCGCCATGAGATGCGCGGGTCGCGAGAGTTTTTCCCTTTCAAAGGGTTGACAAGAATCCCGCTGGGCTTACCTCGTTTCCACCGAGCTCGAAGAGAGAGAGCTCGCCGGAGATTTCACGCGCGCCGTTCCTCCATCTTGGCGCAACGAATCTCAGAATCATCGCCCAGATGAGCCCACTCTCACCATATTGGTTGCTCGCGTCGCCGAACCTGCATGGTTCGCGGAGACCGAGCCGATCGAAGAAGATTCGGCGCTAGACGCCGCGGAGAAATCCCATGTGCAAAGCAAAAATCAAAGGGGCGAATGTCCCGATTAAAATTTGGTCGGACATTCACGACGTCGAAGGAAAAGCGCTCGCTCAGCTGAAGAATATCGCGGCCCTGCCCTGGGTGGTACATCACGTCGCCGCAATGCCCGATGTCCACTTCGGACGTGGTGCAACGGTGGGCTCGGTGATCGCGATGAAAGATGCCATCTCGCCGGCAGCGGTGGGCGTCGACATCGGTTGTGGGATGGCCGCTCAGAAGACGAACCTGAAGGCATCTGACCTTCCGGACTCGCTCGCGTTGCTACGGCACCGCATCGAAAAACACATCCCCGTGGGCTTCAACAGCCACAAGAAGATCCCGAAGGAATCGGAAAAGAGCCCTATCTGGAAAGACTTCGCCGACCTCGACATCAAGACCCAGAAGCTTCGCGGAAAGGCGCGAAAACAACTGGGAACGCTTGGCGGAGGGAATCACTTCATCGAGGTTTGCCTCGACACTGAAGACCAGGTCTGGGTCATGCTTCACTCTGGATCGCGGAACATCGGTAAGACACTCGCCGATATCCATATCGGCCGGGCCAAGCGGCTGGCACACAACCGCGCTTTGCCCGATCGAGATCTGGCCGTATTCCTAAGTGGCACGCCCGAAATGGAGCACTACCGCCGGGACCTCTTCTGGGCGCAACGCTACGCCCGAGAGAATCGCCGGGTGATGCTGCGAATCTTGCAGAATACGATGCGGTCGATCTTTGCAAACGTGCAGTTCGAGAAGCCCGTCGAATGTCACCACAACTACGTGGCGGAGGAAGTCCATTTCGACGAGGAGGTGATCGTCACCCGAAAAGGAGCGATCAGCGCTCGCGAAGGACAGCTTGGAATCATTCCCGGGTCCATGGGAACTCGCTCGTATATCGTGCGCGGCCTTGGTAATCCGAACTCGTTCAACTCCGCGTCGCACGGTGCGGGGCGAAGGATGAGCCGCGGAGAAGCGAAGCGCCGGTTCACGCTCGAAGACCTCGCCGCTCAGACCGATGGCGTTGAATGTCGAAAGGACCGCGCCGTGCTGGATGAAATCCCGGGCGCCTACAAAGACATCGACGCCGTCATGGAAAACCAGCGAGACCTCGTCTCGGTGGAACACGAGCTAAAACAGATCCTCTGCGTAAAAGGATAAAGCCTCTGCTCCAATTGAAAAAAGCTCCCGCGTGGGGAGCTTTTTTCAATTTCGCTGAAAGACGTGTCGCTATTCCGCGTTCTTCGCGGAAGCCTTACGCTTCTTGCCACGCTTCTTGCGGCGCTTCGACTGGCCGCCCGAGTTGTCCTCGGAGAGCGCGCGAAGAGCGGCCTCTGCTCCGTGACGGGTGCTGGCGCGGAGGCGAGCCTTCTTGCCCTGGAGGTCGCGGAGGTAGTAGAGCTTCGCGCGACGAACGTGTCCGCGGGCCGTGACTTCGATGCGCTCGATGCGCGGCGAGTGAACCGGGAAGATACGCTCCACGCCAATGCGGAAGGAGATCTTTCGAACAGTAAAGGTCTCGCGGAGGCCAGCGCCCTTACGGCGAATGACAACTCCCTGGAACTTCTGAACACGCTCGTTGTTGCCCTCGCGAATGCGGAAATGGACAACGACGGTGTCTCCTACGCGAAAGGCTGGAACCTTACGGAGCTGAGCGTCTTCAATGGCTTTGATTTGTGGAACGGTATGCATGGTTTTTTCTCAAAGTGGACGCGTGAGCTAGCACGCGCTGTCGACAAGGTCAACGGAATCGATGCAAAGGGTTTTAGGCGCGGTCTCGTGCAAAGAGTCGATCGAGGATGATCGCCGTCGCGGCGCGAACCGATAGATGGTTATAATCTCCCGCTTGAATAGGGGGAAGGAGCGCTTCACAGCCCGCGACGAGATCATCCGCGAGCCCATGCCCCGTGCCAAAAAGAAGCAACGTGGAGCGATCTTCCTTTAGCTGCGTCTTCGCCGCATCGAGCGAAAGCACTGAATTTCCACGAGGATCTGCTGCGGTAGCCCAAGTTCGATCCACCTGGGTGAGCTCCTTCACCTCCGCGACGCTCTTCGCCAGCCGAACACGAGACAGCGCTTCCCACCGGCTCGGCACGCGGCGGCGCCCTTCCCCGCTGCTCCAATGAGACAGGATCCGCTCGATTATCGCGTGCTGCGCGGTAATCGGGGTCACGATCCAAAAATTCTCAACGCCATACGTTCGGCAGCTTCGCGCCAGGTCATGAACGTCGATGTTCGTGACCGAGGTTGCGATTTCTTCACCCTCGCGGTTGCGCACCGGGTGATGCACCAGCGCCACATGAACCGTCATTCTTCTTCCTCCGGGTGGTTTCGGAGCCACTCGCGCTCTTGTTCCGATAGGTCAGCGTTGTCCAAAAGCTCGGGACGGCGAGCGCGTGTCCGAAGGATTGCCTGCTCCCTTCGCCACGCAGCGATTTTCGCGTGATTTCCCGAGAGCAGAATGGGAGGAATGCCTTCTCCCTCGAACTCGGCCGGGCGCGTGTAGTGGGGATACTCCAGCAACCCCGTAGAATGGGACTCCTCGACCGGAGATTCACTATTGCCAAGCACCCCCGGGAGCAGACGAGCGACCGCCTCGATCATGGCAAATGCCGCGACTTCGCCGCCGAAGAGGACAAAATCGCCAAGCGAAAGCTCCTCATCCATATGCGAGCGGATCCGCTCATCAAATCCCTCGTAGCGACCGCAAAGGAAGGTCAGTGCGGGCTCGTTCGCCAGTCGTCGAGCGGTCTCCTGGCGAAATGGGGCCCCTTGAGGTGTCAGCATGATCTTTCGCGAGGGGCCTCCACGAAGAGCGTCGAGATGTCGAAGCGACGCAACAACGGGAGGGGCCTTCAAAACCATGCCGCTACCGCCGCCGTAGGGCGCATCGTCGACAGTGCGATGCTTATCGGTCGCGTGCTCTCGGGGCGAGTGGGTCACGAACGATAGCAGCCCTTTTTCGGCGGCCTTTCCAAGCAACCCGACCTCGAACCACTGCGTGATCTCCGGAAAGAGAGTGATAATCTCGAAACGCATCGCGGGCGAGCATGGGACGGGAGGGGCCGCCGGTCACGGCGAAAAGTCGCTCACAGGGTGTTTCTACCTTCTTAGTCCCAAGAGGAGACACAACGCCGCTATCAAGGGCCGGTGTAAACGCAGCAGCCTTCGTTGCAAAACATCACGAACGAGCCGCAGTCTCGTGTACACGGTTGGCCGTCCACTTCGCAGCATCCGCTGGGCGCAGCCGGGACCGTTCCATCGCCGCACATCGCGTCTTCGCGAAAGGCATCCCGCGAAGCCGCATCGGCTTCCGGATCGGTCCGCGTATCGGTAAAAGCATCGAGTCTGCTCCCATCGAGAGCGCCCGAATCTAGTTCTGGCGCAGAATCCTCAAGCTCATGTGAGACGTAGCAGCCCGCTACCCCCAAGCCGAACAGCGAAAGGCTCAGAACCAGCCGCATCGTTCTGGCAGCGTGGCTCGATAGGATTCGAGGAGAAGCTTGGTCGATGGCCCCACGGGAAGCGATCGCTCGCCGATTCGCGACAGCGGCATGACCTCTCGCGTCGCACTGGTGATAAACGCCTCGTCCGCGGTCCGAAGCATTTCCCGGGAAACCTTCGCTTCTTTCACGCTCGTCAGCGCCCGGGATTTCACCAGCTCTTCTCCAAGCTCAAGGACGATCGAACGTGTAATCCCGCCGAGGGCCACTGCGTCTTCTCCTGCCCCCAGCGCCGGCGTCAGCAGCTTCCCCTGCGTTACGATAAACAAGTTGCTCGTCGCCCCCTCCAGCACCTCTTCTTCGGTGCAGAACAGCGCCTCATGCGCGCCGGCCTTTCGAGCGGCGCGAGTCGCCAAGACGCTGGCCAGGTACGAGCCGGCTTTCACGCTCGCCTGACCGCGCCGGCCTTCGTGAAGAATCGCCGCGGTCCCGCTTGAATAGAACGTCGCTGGATGGGGGACAAGCTCGCTCGAAAGGATCACGCAGCGGCCGCTTGCGGTGCCCCCCATCTTGTCCACGTCGCCGCGCGTCACCATCAATCGAACGCGACGATCCCCTTTGCCTTTCGAAAGCAGTTCGCGAAGGTCACCAACAATTTGTTCTCGCGAAGGAAGCTCGATCTCGACGGCGGATGCGGAGCGGTCGAGGCGATCGAGATGGCGCCTTAGTGCGTGCGGTTCGCCTCCGTAGGTGCGAAATGTCTCGAAGACGGAATCTCCGTAGAGAAACCCAGCATCGGTCACGGGGACGCGCGCGGTCTCGATCGACGAAATCGTCGAGTCGATCGAGACCCAAGTGCTCAACCCTTCAGCTCCGCCAGGCGAGCCTGCGCCTGCGCGTGTTCGCGGTCCTCGCTTAGCGCACGTTCAAGCATGCTGATGGCCTTCCGCGTATCGCCGAGGTGCGCCGTGATATCACCGAGGTAGAAACAAACGTCTGCTTTCGTGATTCCATCTTCGGGCTTTAGCTTCTGAAGCAGCAAGGCGCGGAAAGTTCGCTGAGCACGCTCCCAGTTCTGCTGAAGATAACAAAGGCGACCAAGATCTCGGAGGACCGGAACGCTCGTGAGGTCGATACGGAAAGCCGAGTCGTAATGCTGCAGCGCTCCCTCGGCGTTGCCCATGCCCTCAAGGGCGCGACCAAGGCGATGATGGAACTGCGCAAGCTCCTTCGAGCGACGGTTCCCGTACGACGCGATGATCTGTTCAAGAACCGGCACCGCGTCCTGCTGACGGCCCGCAGCGATGTAAAGGTCGCAGAGAGGGAGCAAGACATCGCGGTCTTCCGGAGCCAACTGAGATGCGCGCTCCAGGAACTGAGCGGCGGTGGCGGGATCGCCGAGTCGCTGCTCAGAAATATCGGCGAGCTGCTTCAACGAAAGCACCTTCTCCTCGTCACTCGGGGCAAGTTCCACTTCCGCATCGAGAAGCTCGATGAGCTCATGCCAAGCTTCGTGCCGCTCGTAGAGCGACTTCAGAAGCGTTCGCGTCTCCGGAGTGGGCACTTGGTTCAGCGATTGACGAAGCGCCATCGCGGCTCGCTGCGGATCCCCGAGGTTCTGCTCGCAGACTTCCGCAACGCGATGCGCGAGCCCAGGAATCTCCTCTGTTTGAACAAGGCCCATTTGCGCCTCGAGGATACCGACAAGGGCCTCTGGATCGGTCTCAGGCGAGAGCAACCCGGCCAAGCCTTGAAGCACGCCAAGGTTCTGGCTATCGACCACCCGAGCGCGAAGCAGCGAGTCACGTGCCCCCGCGGGGTCGGCCAAATCACCGGCTTGAATCTCCGCCGCGCGAACGAGAAAACCAACTTCACTGGCGTTGTCCGCGACGCTCGACGCGAGGTCGGCGCGGCGAGTCAAGAGTTCGACATGACTCGCCAGCTCACCGGTCTCTCCGTAGAGCCGGTCGAGTTCTTCGAGCGCCTCGTGGTTGTTTGGATCGATCGCGAGGATTTCGTTCAACTGCGCGATTGCGTCGCCGCTTCGACCGAAAGCCTTTTCGGCGAGTCGAGCGAGTGCAACGCGTGCGGAAATCTGGTCCTGAGTGTTCTCTGCTTGGTTCAGGCGGCGCCCGAGGAGTTCTTCAAGGTCATCCCATCGCTGAGCCTCTTCGTAGAGACGCTGAAGCTCGGTCTGCGCGGGAAGGTCTGCCGGATTCTCTTCCAGAATGCCTTCAAAGGTCGCCGTCGCGCGCTCCGCGTTATCGAGCGGGCCCGCGTAGATCTCGGCGCACTGACGACGCAGGTCGAGTCGTACGTTGGGATCCATCTCTTCATCGATGCGACGCTCGAGCAGCGATGCCGTCTCCGCCCACTTGCCCGCGCTCGGGTAAAGTCGAATGAGTTCGTTCATCGAGTGCAGCTCGGAGGCGTCCGAGTTGAGAATCCGCTCATGCGCATCGATCGCCAACCCCTGATTCATGAGGATGTGCTCACTCAGCTCAGCGACCTCTCGAAGTCGATCGATCTTCGCTCCCACGTCAAACTCAACCTCGGCCCAATCACGGAGCGCCTGACAGAGCTCCTCATGTCGGGCCGACTCGCGAAGGAGGTCGACGAGCTGTTCGCGCTGCGTCGTGCCTTCTGGGTCGACCTCGATGGCAGTGCGAAGACTCGCCTCCGCAGCGTCGATATCGCCTAGACGATCTCGGTACCAACTCGCGGCACGGAGTTGAAGATCCCGGCGACGAACACTGTCGAGATCCGAGGTACTGGCCCGCTCGACCATCCCGCGGAGCGATTCCCAATCGCCCGTCATCGCAGTAAGCCGTTCAACCGCATCCAGCGTCTGCTCATCGCGCGGATCTAGCTCGAAGGCCTGACGATATGCGCGTTGAGCCGCGGCCGGATCCCCGAGCTCATCTTCCCAGAGGCGTGCAGCGTCTGTAAGAAGCCGGACACGCTCATCGTCGGTCTCCGCGAGACGGACGCGGACATCATAAAGCCCCGCGATCTTGCCCTGCTCGCCGGTAGCCCGGTAGGCCGCCTCGAGAGCTTCCGCCGCGTCAAGCGCGAGCTCTTCGTGCTGCGTAAGCGACTCGAGACCGGAGATCGCTTCGGCGTTCGCTGGACTGTCCTCGACGACCTCCTGGAACGCCGTCAAAGCCCCTCTGAGATCACCAAAGTGTTCGGCGCGCAGACTCCCAAGACGTACGAGCAGCGACGCTCGTTCCCCAGAATCCGACGATTGATGCACCCGTCGTTCAACCACGCGGGCGACATCGCCCATCTGGCCTGCATCGGTGTAGAGACGGTCAAGCGACGCGAGAAGCTCCGCTTCGTCCCCAACTTGCTCAACCGCTCGCTCAAGCGCTCGAATCGCGCGAGGACTATCTCCAAGGTGCAGCTCGGAGATACGCGCCACGCGCTCGTAATGCGCCCGCGCGACCATCGGGTCGAGCGCGTGGGAAGCTCGAGCATTAAAGGTCTCGGCCGCCTTCTCAAAGGCACCCATTTCCGCCGCCAACGACTCGATCTGCGCGGCAACGTCCTCATCGGCCCCATCCTCCACAAGCGCGGCGGAAAGCGCGTCGAAGGTTCGCGTATTGTCCCGCAAACCGGCTCTGCATACCTCCGCTAGAGCGAGCAGCTCCGCCTTGCGATCGTACGGGTCTGTCGCGGCTTCGGCCTTTAAGTGACGCAGTTCCGCCAGGTCTTCCCAGCGCTCTTGGACCACCAAACGAGGTTCGAGAAGTTCGGCGGCGCGGCCACGGTAGTCCGCGAGTCGAGAGACTCGAATCAGCGCGCCGAGCGCGGGCTCATGTCGTGCGTCGAGTTCAAGTGCCTGCTCGTAGAGGTCAATCGCGCCGTGAACATCATCGAGCTCACGCTCCGTGATTTCGCCCGCGCGCTGAACCAGGGCCACGCGATCGTCCACCGTCTCGACCAAAGACGCCTGCGATTGAAGGTTCTCGAGAAGGTCCGGCCACATGGCGCGGCGCTCGTAGAGGTTGCCAAGACGCTGCATGGCGGAACGTTGAGAGGGCTCAATTTCGAGGATCTCCTGATGCACCGAAATCGCTTCGTCGAGTTGCCCAAGCTGGGTCTCCAGAATGCTTGCTCGCCGGAGGCCAATATCAACGCGAAGTGCGTCGTCTCCTTCGACCTCAAACCGGCGTTGAAGAACCCGGGCGAGCGATTCGTGGTCCGAGGCGGACTCATAGATTCGGTCGAGGCTCTCAAGGGCAATTGGATCGGAAGGGTCTTCCTCCGCGGCACGCTCGAAGAAAATCATCGCGCCATTTACATCCGCCAGTAGCTCCTCCTGTACCGATCCGGCGCGGCGAAGAAACTCTGCGCGAACCACCGGGTCAAACGAGCGCTCCACCTTTCGTTCGAGAACGGCAACCATGCCCTTCCAATCGGCGACCATCGTATGCAGACCTTCGAGAGAGTCTAGCGGCGCCATATCGTCCGGGTCGAGCTCGGCAATACGCTCGTAGGTTTGAATCGCGGCTCGAGGGTCCCCGCGTTCCGCATCGTGAACCTGTGCAATGGTCTCGAGCAATGCGCGAGATGCATCCGGGTCTTCTGAACCTTGAACAGCGCCCTCAAGCGCTTGAACGTATTCGCCCCACATCTCATGCGCGGCAGCGAGGCGCGAAAGCTCCGAGGCGGAGGTCGAATCCTGCGGATCGAGTTGCATCACCCGTGCCCAAATCGCGAACGCGGAACGTTCGTCTCCACCACGATTCTCCCGAATCTGCGCAACCTCCGAGAGGAGAGGTATGGCGTCGAGAGGGTCGGTCTTATCGGCCCGGTCCTGAAGAACCCGGGCAAGCCGCTGCCAGTTATCATCCGCGCGGTAGATTGGCTCGAGAATTTCACCAGCGCGCACGCTGCGCTCCGGATCGTCGAAGAAGCCTTCGAGGGCCGCGACCGTATCGGTATTCGGAACCTCTTCAAGGATCTCCTCGAGAAGCCCCATCGCACCATCCGGGTCAGAGAGATTCTCCAATCGGACGAGCGCGAGACGTTGCTTCAACACCGCTCGATCCGTCGGGTTCGCGGCGTAGTCCACGCGCTGCTCAAGATGTCCCGCAAGCTCCTCGAACCGTTCGCGTCCGAGGAGGAGCGATTCGATGGACTCGTTTGCGTCACCATCTTCGGGTGCTTCCCCAAGCAGCTCCCGGTAAGTCTCGATCGAATCGTCAATCGCGCCGGCCGAGCGCTGAGATCGCGCCAGACGATGAAGCAAATCGACACGCTCCGCCTCGTCCGAAACCGCATCAGCACGACCGCGATACAGCTTCGCGAGCGGAAGATTCGCGTTCTCGCTGGCGTACACGCGCTCTAGCGATTCGAATGCCTCGCCATCGGCAGCATCAAACTCAAGGACTTGTTCGAAGAGGTTCGTCACCTTCTCCGTTTGTCCGTCGAGGCCTTGATAAAGACGCGCCGCCATACGTGCAAGTTCGGCGGAATCGTCATCCGAGACCCCCTCTTCCGCTATCGGTCGAGCGTAGGTATCGGCGAGTCGCTGGTGGTCTTCGAGCACGCGTCCAAGGCGCCCGAGCGTCGTCCACGTCTCTCGATCGCGCCAATCCTCATCGAAGAGTCTCGAGTATTGACCGAACGCGCCCGAAAGGTCCTCAAGGTAGTCCTCGTGAATCTGACCGAGCTTAAGCAAGATATCGCGCCGCGCGGAGGGGTCATCACTCGTCGAAAAGCGCGCTTCGAGTGCGGTCTTCACCGCAGGCCAGTCCATCCGTGCGAGGTAAACCGGTTCGAGAATCTCGGCGGCTTCGCCTCGAAGTTCTTCGCCTTCCATGACCGCAGCGAGCGCTGCGATCGACGGGTCAAACTGGGCATCGGCTTCGACCGCTTGGCGGTAGTGATCGAGCGCCTGGTGAAGGTCAGATAGATGAAGCCGATGGACCTCGCCGAGCGCATGATTCGCAGCAACCTGAGAGCCAACACCGACGTCGATCTGCCGCTCAAGAACAGCGGTCAGATCATCCCACCGCTCATCCTTCGTGTAGAGACGCTGGAGCGCCTCGTACGCCGGAAGATGCGTCTCGTCTTCGAGCAACACCTGCTCATAGGCATCGGCCGCAGAACGCGAATCGTTGAGGTGCTCTTCGGCAACGCTCGCGCGTTGTTCGAGGAGTCCAATCCGGCCCACGCCGTCCGTCGCGAGTTCTGTCTTGCGTTCGAGGATCTGCACCAACTCAGCATGCTCTCCGAGGTCCCGATGAAGGGTCTCAAGAGCTTCAAGTGCACTTAGGGAATCGGGCTGCGACTCGAGCGCTCTCGCGTAGAGCCCCTTCGCGCGTTCCGGGTCTTCCAAATCGAACTGCGCTCTGGATGCAACAGTCAACCACGTCTCGGTCTGAAGGTCGGCCTGGAAAATCTCCGGCGTCACCCCTTCCATCAGGTCGACGTACTCCTTCCACTTCGAGGCGGCCTGAGCGTAGCGTCCAAAGTCGCTGAGCATGTGCGGCAAGTCCTCTTCGCCAACCGCTGCTTGCACGGCCTGCCCCATCAAACGGAACGCGTCCTCCGGCTTCTCAAGGCCTAGCTCTGCAATCTCGGCGGCACGGCGAAGCGAACCAATCTTTTCGACCGAATCTTCGGACTCAGCAAGAGTCTCGAGCGCTCCAACCAGCTCTTCGTGTTTTGCGTTCGCCTCGTAGAACGGGACGACAGCGCGTGCAGCATCGATCCGAGAGCGTGAATCTGGGTCGGTGAGAATTTCTTCGAGGCTCGAGACCGCGCCTTCGCAGTCTGGGTGGATATTCAGAGCCTCCTGGTACGCCTCCACCGCCCGATCGTGTTCGCTCATGTTCACACGCTGAACGTCGCCCGTCTGAACCCAGAGGCGAGCGATCGCTTCGGAATCCATGGCGCTATCGCGCTTCATCTCGATGATCTCGAGCAGGTCATCCCATTGCGATTCTGAGCGGTAAAGGCGCTCGAGCGAATTCAGCACCGGCTCGCTCGGCCCAAAGCGAGAGAGCACATCATTGTACGCAACGATCGCATTTCCAGGGTCTTCGAGCTTGCTCTCGTAAAGTTCTCCCACCCGAAGACCAATCTCGGTCTGCTCCAGCTCGTCGGACGAAGCCTGGTCACGCTGCTGAAGGACACCAATGAGGCGCTGCCAATCGCCAGACTTTTCATAGAGCCGTTCAAGCGAGAAGAGCGTGTCACGGCTGTCGGGGAGAATCTCGAGACGTTCGCGCTGCGCAGCAATCGCGGCCTCAGGGTTACCGAGCTGCTCTTCCAGCAAGAGCGCAAGGCGCCCGAGCAGCTCGGCGCGTGTTTCGGGCTCGTACTCGAGACGAATTTGAAGGCGCAGGTCTTCCACGAGCGCTTCGTAGTCGCTGGCGTTCATATGAATCCGCTCGAGAGCTCGAGCGGCTGGGAGCGCACTATCCGGGTTATTGCCGTCGACCTGAATCAGCTGCTTATAGGAACGCTCTGCAGCCTCATGGTCACCGATGACGGCATCGTAGAGTTCCGCAACCTCGAGCAACAGCTCGGCGCGCGTATGGTCCGAGTCGGCCGAACCAATGGCCTCTTCGAGGATCTCCGCGCGCTTCTGGGAAGCCCCCGTCATCGTGGCCACACGCGAGAGCTCTTCTCGCAATCCCGGGTCGGCCGCGTCCGCGAGAACGGCAGCGCCAAGCGCTTGAATCGCGCGCTCTGGTTCACCGGTTCGCTCCTCATAGAGCTTCGCGAGTCGCGTATTTAGACTGACTTGGTCGCCAGGTTCGGTAGACGCCTCGAGTTGAACTCGGAGGACATTGGCGAGTTCCGGCCACGCACCTTGCCCCTCGTAGAGAGGCTCCAGAATGGTCGCAACCCGCTGTCGTTCACTCGACTCGTCCAACAACCCACGAAGCGAATCCTGAGCGCGAACATGCGTTGGTGAAAGTTCGAGCACCGCCTCGTATCGGTCCACGGCAAACGCGGGTTCGTTGAGGTTGCTCTCGTGGAGCTTACCGATCGTAAAGAGCAGTTCGATACGCTCCGGGTCGCTCTCTGCGTTATCGAGGTCGTAGCGAAGGTGCTCAACGAGGTCTCGCCAACGTTCTCGGCTGCGGAAGAGGCCTTCGAGCGCGCGACGCGAGGGGCCATGGTCGGGCTGCAGTTCCAGCACCTCCTGGTAGGTGCGAATCGCCTGGTCACGATCCTCGAGGATCTCCTCGAAGAGGAAGCAGAGTTGCTGCAGAAGCTCGAGCTTTGCGTCCTGATCGTAGGTTTCCGCAATGCGATTTCGATAGAGCTGCTGAAGGCTCTCCCAGTTTTCCTGTTCGGTGTAGAACTCCTTCAATGCGTAGAACGCGCGTTCGTGAAGGGGATCGATCTGAAGCAGGCGCTTGTGATGGACCTCGGACGATGCCGGGTCACCGAGGAGCACGTCGTACACCTCTGCGGCACGCATCGAGAGTTCGACGATATCGGGCTCCTCGAGCCCGCCAGATTCAATGGCCGTCGAGAAGGCCGCGGCCAAGTCCGCGTGCTTTCCAGCCGCGTCGGCGGTCGCGGAGAGTCGGTCCCACAGCTCTGGCTCGTTTGGCCGATCAAGGAAGGCCGCCTCGAGCGCTGCATACGCAGCAGCGTTATCACCGGTGGCGCCGGCCATCTCGGCGAGCCGAAGGTGAACTTCTCGCTTCTCCTCCGCGTCATCGATGTTCTGAAGCCGAACCGAAAGAACCCCGGCGAGCTTTTCGTATTCACCGTTCGCCTCGTAGCTTGGCTCAAGGGCCCGCCCTGCCCCGTCCGCGACGGCCTCATGTTCGAGCAAGGCTTCGAGCCCCGCGATCGCCTGCGCGTTCATCCCGTCAAGCGAGAGCACGTCCCGATAGCCTTCGAGCGCACTCTCGACATTTTCGAGGGCGTTTCGCTGAAGGTCAGCATGACGCAGACAAAGTTCAAGTTCGTCATCACTGCCCCGAGAGAGCTCGCGTCGTTTTTCGAGGATGGGCGCAAGCTCAGACCACTGCTCTCGCTGGGTCAGCATTCGGTCAAGCGCAACGAGGGCAGTCTCGTCCTCGGGAAAGAGTCCGAGCACGGCGCGGTAGCGTTCGCACGCAGAATCGAGGTCTTCGAGGACGTCCTCCTCGAGTTGTCCAAGCGCGTTGAGCGCGTCTCGCTGTTGGTCATCGCCTTGGGCATGCGCAAATCGATGCAGGAGAATCTCTCGAAGGTCGGACGTGCGATTGTTCTCCCGGTAGAGGCGCTCGAGAGCGTCCATTGCGTCCACATCTTCCGGACGCGATTCGAGAACCGCCTTAAGGGCAGCAACTGCTTCGTCGGTCTGCCCCAGATGCTCACTCGCGATGACCGCACGCTTTCGGCGCAAGGTGAGCGTTTCGTCGTCGGAGCAATCGCCCGACTCGAGTCGAAGCTTAAACGCCTCGTCCACGAGGTCGTATCGGCCCGCCTTCGCGCCGAGCTCCTCGAGCTGGTTTCGTCGTGCATCCGACTCCGGCTGAAGATCGTATGCCATCTTCGCGAATCGAAGGGCTTCGTTATCGTCCGTCAGGCGGTTGTGGTTCACGTCGATGATGGCGTCGATTCGCTCAAGATGTTCGGGCGATCCAGCCTCGAACGTCCCGAGGACGATCTCGTGCATTCGCACGAGGCGTGCCCACTTCTCTTGGGAGCGGTAGATGCCGCAAAGCGCATCCGCTGCCTGAGCATTCTCGGGGTCAACAGTGAGTACGCGCTCGTAGCTTCGGAAGGCGCGCTCGGGGTCGCCAATCTCATTCTCGTAGACCGCAGCGGCCATGAAGCTCAACTGTTTCGTGCGCTCATCATCTTTCGATTCGTCGGCCGCGCGGCCGAGCGTCTCCACAAAGCCTTCGAAGTCACCCGCGTCTTCGTAGAGAGCCCTCAAACCATCCCAGTCGCTGCCCTTTAGAAAACTATCGCGTAGTGTTCGGAGCGCGCGACCGTTCTTCGGCTCAAGCGCGAGAACGCTACGCCACGATTCCGCGGCTTTCGCCTGGTCGTCGAGATGCTCGCCATACACCACACCAAGGCGCTGGTAGTTTTTGACAAGCTTCGCAGAATCCTCTTCCTGCAGCGCCCGAAGCTCGAGCGCCTTCGCAAGCGCCGCCCAGTTTTTCTCGCGATCGGCGAGACGCTCAAGCTGATCAAGCGCACCCTCGCGATCCGGTTCCTCGTCGACGATTTCGCTCCAAAGCTCGATCGCCTCATCGTTTCTGTGGAGTTTGCCACCCGCGAGTTCCGCAAGTTCCACCTTCATCTCAAGGCGCGCGTTTGGATCTGACGCGAGGACCGATTCCTTCTTCAAGACCTCGTAAAGGGCGGGCCACGCGCGCTTCTTCGAATAGATCTTTTTCAGTTGGCCGAGCGCGTCACGGTTCTCGGGGTCGATTTCGATAATCGATTCGAGCGGCTTGGTCGCTTGGTTGTAGTTCGCAAACCGGTCGATCCAGAGCCGGGCAATCCGCATTCGAAGTGCGATCTTACGGGACTCGTCCTCTTCTTTCTCCGCGAGTTCCGAGAGGAGCTGAATGAGATCGTTCCACCGACCCATCGACTCATAGGTATCCGCGAGCCGTTCCGACGCGTCGGTATCGCCCGGGTTCATATCGAGCAATGATTTGTAAGAGCTCACGACCATCGCATCGAGATTGAGATGGTCCCGGTAAATCGGGATGAGCTCGTTGATGACGGATCGACGCCGGGCCTGCGTCTCCTCATCGTCGCCTTCGAGGGCGTTGAGCTCGCCACGCATGACTTCGACCAGCGCGTTCCAGCGCTGTCCTTCCTGGTAGAGGCTCCTCAGCGCAACGCTGGCGTCTTCGTTCGTAGGATCGAGACGCGCCACTGTCTTCCAAGCTTCGATCGCTCGGTCGGTCGCTCCCGCTTCTTGGGCGAGCGTTGCCACCTCGACGGCGAGTTCGACGTGCGCCTCTCCCTCCGTGACCCGCTGGGCATCGGCGAGAATGGCGAGCAACCTCTGCTCCCCATCTTCTTCGGTCTTGAGATACTCCCGGTAGAAACCGAGCATTCCGGGGTGCCCGGCGTCGATTTTTCGGAGGCGCGAAAAGTAGGGCTCCGCCGCTTCCGCATCTTCACGGATACGCCAGTGGACCATCCCGAGCTGGAGCAGAATCCCGGTCTCGCTGTCGAGCTTCTGACGCGCGCGCAGAGCCTCCTCATAGAGCGCGACGAGCTTGTCCCAATCCTCGGCGGCCGTGTAGAACTCAACGAGGTAGCTGAGCGATTCTTCGTGCCCCGGAGCAAAATCGAGAGCGCGCGCATAGCACTCCGCCGCTTTCTCACTCTCTTCAAGCTCTCTCGCGTACAAACGTGCAGCCTGAACGAAGAGGTTTAGTTTCTCGTCACGTCCGCGCGCCGAGTCGGCGGTGTTCTTTTTAACGCGGGCAATATCCTTCGCTCGGTTTCGCTCACGCAACGTCACGCAATAGAGACGCGCTGCGCGTACGGCGCCCGGGTCGCTATCGAGCGCCTGCTTAAATAGCGTGTCGACTTCGCGGGCTTTCTTCTTTTCCTTGAACTGCCAGACGAGAGATGCAGCGCGAACGAGCATGGAGGTTTTCAGCGTGGCATCGGAGGCGTCTGCAGCTTCCTCGACAAAGCGATCCGCGATTTGGCGCCACTTTTCCTTCAGCTGCTCGAGCTCCTCGATCTGTCGTTCGACCTCTTCATCGGCCTCGATCTCAAGCGCCTTCCGGAAAGCATCGAGCGAATCGTCGGCCTGGAGCAGCTCGTCCCGATAAATGCGTCCAAGCTCGCGGAGGAGGACCGCTTTGAACGCAGGGTCATCGTCGACGAGGTTCAGCTCAAGTTGGATGAGATTCGCGACGGCTGAATATTCGCCCCGCTGCTCATGTCCATGTCGAGCGACCTCGAGAAGACGAAGTGGCTGCTCACCCGTTTTTTCAACGTCACCTTCCGCCAAAAGCTGGCCGATACCTTCGAAGGCTTCGGTATTGTTGGGCTCGGCCTGGAGCGTTCCTAGGTAACTGGACACCGTCGGGGACGACATAGCTTCGATTGTTCCTCCTGAGGGGCCTTTCAATCCCGAAAAAACACGCGATTTTGGCCACTCAACCACGCCGATGAGGCGGGGTCTGGGGATGGTAACCGCGTCCCCTTTTCGCAATCAACCGTGATCCCATTTTCTAGGAACTTCTCGTGCCATCGCACTGAGATATCGCGATGTGGCGGTCAGGTTTCGGGCATAACTTCTGTACCGAGCGGTGCTTGCGTCCGGTCGTCGCTATCCGTTGGTACTTCGAATTCGCGGGGATTTGGGAGATCCGAAGGTGCCCCCGTGGCTGCGCTTACTCTCGATTGGAGAGCCGTCCGACAAGCGCCGTGAAGAGGAGCCCGGCCGCAACCGCGACCCAGGGGCTGGAGAGCCGATCGATCCATTCTTCTGCGCGAGCGAAGATCGACCCCGCAAAAACCAGACGAAGGACCATTGCGAGCACGAAGCCCATCGTCCCTGAAAGAAGTAGACCGACTGGAAGAATCGCTTTTCGGAAAGGTCGCACCAGACCTCGAACAACAGGCAATAGGAGATTGTCTGCTGCCATGAAGTTCGCAAAACCCATCCCGAACGAAAAGGTGAGAAACCAAGCAAGACGTTGAAGCGGTGGGAAAGCTGCCGGAGGCGTCGGATCGATCGGACCGAAGCCGATATCGAGCTCCTGAAAGCAAACAACGCTTAGAAACGTAAACGCGAGTGTCACCGCTAGACGAAAGAGACGAGGAAGGTCGTGGTCCTCCGCGTGCACGTTCGCTTCGAGGTAACCGGTCATGAACACGATTGGGCCATGAAAAAAGAGCACAAAAGAAAGGAGGTGGCTCGGGATATACGGGGCAAAAAGATCGAAGCGCGTCAGGATCGAGGCCGCCGAGAACAATGAAAAAAGCCCCCAAAACACAGAGTGCAAGAGGGGCTTTGAAACCGACATCGGCGCGTTCGAGCGGCTAGAGACCGAGCATACGGAGGATGTTTCCGATGACCGGCAGGCTCTTCAAAAGCTCAAGAATACCGCCATCCCCGCCACCATTGGCTGGCTGAATCCCAGTCGGAGCGCTCGGGGCTCCGCCACCGAACGAGGGCATCGCCGGCGACGCAGACGGCGCTGAATAGTTGTCGTTCCATTCCTCGAGAATCTCGGACAAGGTCTCTACGAGAGAAGTATAGTCCTGGATCTGCGACTGCATCTTCACGCGCTCGGGCACCGCCTTGTTCGCAATGGGTGCGAACGCGGCTTGCAAGGTCGCGAGTTGCTCCCGGCCGCGCCCCAAGCATCGACCGATCGC
The DNA here is from genome assembly GCA_020629955.1 of Myxococcota bacterium. Lineage (GTDB taxonomy): Bacteria > Myxococcota_A > Polyangia > Polyangiales > Houyiibacteriaceae > JAHDCI01. The sequence goes on from JAHDCI010000025.1 coordinate 20,950, forward strand.
ACCTTCCGCGTCGGATGCCTGCTCAGGTGTCAAAAAGCCCTCAGCGGCGAACATCTTGAGGTCTTCCGCCGAAGCCTCCGCTTCGCTGACGGTGAACTCGTTGTGCTGTTCGCAACACTCCAGGCAGAGGTTGTAGGCGCGACGTGCGGCAGAATCGAGCGCCGGGTCGTTTCGTTCGCCGACATCCCAGGCGTTGCAAACGTGGTGCGCAGCAGTCCAGCGAGTCTGCGGCTTCGGAGACTGCATCTCCTGAACCATCTCATCGAAGGTGTATTCCTTCTCCGGCTCATCATCGATTCCCGCGGCACGTTCGGCGTAGTGGTCCGCCATGATTCCGGCAGTCTGAGCCTCAATCTTCTGCTGAAAGCCTGGTGAGTGCTTCGCGTAGAGCTCGCCATACTGCGTGGTTAGATGATGATTCACATCCGCAGCCATCGCGGCATTCCACTCCGCCTGAGCTTGCTGCCACTGAGCCTCCGCAAGGATGCCGTTCTTGGCGAGGATCATACTCGCGTCACCGCCACCCGCGATCTCCGCCATGATCTTCGCGTACTTCTCGAGAGAGACGCCTGCCTTTTCTTGCTGGCTCGCGTCCGGGATATCGGCGGTATGCGCCGCGGCGACGTACTTGCGTTGAAGCGTGGAGAAGTGACCGTAGAGCTGCCCCGAAGGGTCCGATTCCATCCGGGTATGCCAGCCATTCCACGCGTGAGCCCACGTGTTTTCGTCTGTGTTTCGTGACGCCAGGAACTGAAGGAAGTGAGGCTTAAAGGCGGGTTCGCCGTACTGAGCCTGTAGCGCTGAGTGCTTGGCCATAATGGCCGCGCAGTCCTCAAGCGATAATCCGTGAATTCTCTCTTCCATAATCTCTCCGTCTTCGTCAGGGGGCGGAAGCTATCACGAGTGTCTTTGTCAGAAATAGCCTTTTTCGAGAGTCGCGTCAGACGCCGAGAGAGAGGGTCCGAACGAAGATAATGGCGACAGCGAGGAGAGGAAGGATGGGCATCAACAACATCATGCGAAATTTCTTTTCAAGTTCTGCGCCTGATATTTTTTCAATAAATTCAAAACTTTGTTTACGATCAAGAGTCACCAGAGCCACATTTTTGTCCTCTGGAGGACACAGACACGCGATTCGTGTCACAGGGGGTCCGTACAACCTACTGAACAAAACCACAGCACTCATTGACACTGATCAAGAGTTCAGTAAGGTAACAAAAATGATTCCCTCCATCGCACCGACCATCACCTCCGCGCCGCTCTCGACCGCCTGGCCTCAGGGAACCTTGCTCGAAATGGGCGGGCCGGCTGCCAACAGCATTGCCAACTATCTTCTGCGCCTCGCCCAACATCGCGGCGCGGTGGCGACGATTCAGCATGTGGGCGCCCCACTCTTTCCGCCGGATGTCGCGAACGCGGGGGTGGACCTTGGGCTCCATCGCTGGGTGCGTGTGGAGTCTCTTCAAGATGCACTCAAGGCCGCGGAGCTTCTTCTCCGAAGCGGCGGTTTTGAACTGCTCGTGGTCGATCTCAATGCCTGGGCCAATACGGTAAAGGTCGCTGCGCTTGCGCGCCTTCGTGCGCTCGCCCGTTCGCACGGCGCCCGCCTACTCTTTCTACGCGATACCCCTGCTTCGACGCCTTCTCTTGGCGCTCCTATTGCAGCTCGTCTGCGGACTCACCTGAGGCGCTACCGCGAGCAGTACCTCGTCGAGTTTGAGGTGCTTCGGGATAAGTGTCAGCTCGGCACGATCGAACCGATGCTCTTTGATGTCCCGGATGGGGCTTCGCTCGCGGATCGTTCCGCGCACCGTTTGAACCGAACCAAGGAGAGCCGTCATGCCATCGCAAGCTGAACTTCTTTGGCCGAAGCAAGATCGCGTCGCTGCGCTCATCATTCCATCGATTCGATTGCAGCTCGCACAAAAGCGGCGCCCGGAGTGGGCAGGAGATGCGATTGCGATTGTCGAGGAAACCGGCCCTTCCGCCCCTCTGATCGAACTGAACTACGCCGCAACCCGTGCGGGGCTCAAGGTCGGAATGAGCCAGGGCGCTGCTCGAAACTTGGTTCCAGATATTCGGATTGCGCAGGTCTCCAAGCAGGATGAGGACGAACTCTCAGACGAACTCGCGCGTTCCCTTCAGGTGATGTCCCCGAAAGTTGAACGAGGACGTTTCCCAGGGAGTTTTCTCCTAGATCCGCGAGGGCTCGAAGGGCTCTTTGGAAGCATGCGAGCGTGGGGCTCAGCACTTTGCGGCTACCTACGCGGACGAAAGCTACGCTCTCGACTCGTGATCGGCTTTGATGCGTATCGAGCGCTTGCCATCGCCCATCAAAAAGAAGGTGTTGTTCTCATCCGCAATGCGCAGGAAGAGGCGGAACTCTCTGGAGGCCTATCCCTCGACCAAATTCCAATGCGCGATCGAACCCGAGCCGCTCTCGAACGCTTGGGGGTCGAGTCTCTTCGCCAGCTTCTTCAGCTCCCAGTAGGCGAACTAAAGACGCGCTTCGGTCGTGATATCGTGGAATGGGTAGAGCTCTTCTCGCAATCGCGTCAGATTCCGATTCAGGCGATCCCTTTCGAATCACTCTATCGAATCGCAATCGATCTCGACACCCCGATCCAAAACGCATCTCGGTTGCAAGCGCAGATCTTAGAAGGTGCGACTTCCCTCATGGGGGATCTTAACCGTTCGGGAAAGAGTCTCTCCTCTCTCGAAATCAACCTCTACCCCGAGCAACATCAAAGCGACCCAGACTTGGGCGAGATCCTGATCCGAATTGAGCCCGCTTCACCTTCAACATCGGTCACTCTTGTTGAAGAGCTTCTTCGTCTAAAACTTGAAAAGATTCATCTCCCTCGAAAGATTGAACACATTTCCCTTGAGGCTTCGGGCCAAGCGAGTGAAGAAACACAGCTCTCTGCGGAAAATCTGGTTCGACCTCGAGCGCGAGATATCGAAGCGGCAGAACGCGCACTCGCCAGAGTTCGTGCTGCCTTTGGAGAGCAAAGCGTTGTTCGAGCGGAACTGAGAGAGGCACATCTTCCGGAAGGAAGATTTGCCCTTCTCAGCGAAGATGCCTGTGTCTTGTCGAATGTTCAGGTGAGAGAAGCGAAGGAGCTACGCACCTCCTATGTCCTCGAAGAGGAGAGCCGGCCGGCTCATCACACACTGCTCAAACTTCCGATTTCACAAAACAAAGAGGCTCCTTCAAAAGCCGCAGAACTTCATTCGGAAGCACCTTCGGCGACCTTTGTTCCAAGCCCACTCAGCCGCCGCTTGCACGCCCCCCAACCGGTCCCTGGCACAGAGGAGACAGGCCCCGTTCTCGGGGCCTCCGCCGTCGCACTTTACGGTCCGCATCGGATTAGCGGCGGATGGTGGGGCGCGATTTCTGAAGATGGAAAGCTCAGCGAAAGAGAACGTGATTACTTCTACGCGGAACTCAGCTCAGGCGAGCTTGTGTGGGTCTTCTTCAACAAAAAAAAGAAGCGTTGGTTTCGGCAAGGCGAGTGCGGATAATTCGCATCATTAAAAGCAAAATAAATTGCGAAAGAGCGGAGGAACATACGTACCCCTTTGGGTCAAAAGTCATTATTCCTTTCTTGAAGGTTCAAGCAGCCCGGAAGAACTTGTGGAACGCGCGCATTCTCTCCATCTTCCGGCACTCGGGTTGAGCGATAGAAACGGTGTTTATGGCATTGTTCGCGCCCATGTTCGGGCCAAGGAGCTCGGAATTCCGCTCTTTCTTGGGGCCGAGCTTCATGTCGCCAAAGGCCCTCTTGATCGAGAAAGGCGCAATCCATGGGAAGAGCCGCCCACCCCCATACCGCATGAGGGGATCGCAAAGATTGTCGCGCTAGCAACCTCCGAAAAAGGGTACGCCAATCTGTGCAAGCTCCTCTCTCGGGGACAAGCTCGCTGCGATAAGGGAGATGCCCTCCTGAGCATCGCGGACATGGAAGGAGCATCCGAGGGGCTCGAGCTTCTCTCCGCGGATCCTTCCGCACTGCTCATGTTACGGGAAGCATTTGGCACCGCCCTGCACCCCTACTGCGCTCGACATATGGAGGCGCCGGATAAGCGCCGCGAGGGAGCGCTCCGGGAGCTTGGTGCGGCACTCGGGCTCACCCCGGTGGGCGGCAACGAGGTCCTCTATCACGACGCCGCCCTTCGTCCTTTGCAGGATGTCGTCGCGTGTATTCGCGAGGGAGTCACGCTGCGATCTGCGGGCAATATTCTTCGCCCAAACGCCGAGCATGGGCTTCTCTCCGCCGAAAAAATGCGCGCTCGTTTCTCCGATGCTCCAGAGCTGCTCGACGCCAGCGTGGCTCTCTTCGAACGTTGCCAATTTTCACTCGATAGCCTGCGATATCGCTATCCGGAAGAGTCCATCCCAAACGGACTGACGGAGCAATCCTGGCTCCGTGAGCTGACGTTCCAAGGAGCACGTAAGCGTTACCCCGAAGGCATCTCTTCCAAGGTGCGAGCACAACTCGAACGCGAGCTAAATGTGATTCGAACGCTCGGATACGGCGGCTACTTCCTCACGATGGTGGAGATTGTCGAGTATTGCCGCCAGCAAGGCATCCTCTGTCAGGGCCGAGGCAGCGCGGCCAATAGCGCAGTTTGTTTTTGCCTCGGCATTACGGCCGTGAACCCCGAAAAGATGGACCTTCTTTTCGAGCGTTTTTTGAGCGTGGAACGCGCGGAGCCGCCAGATATTGACCTCGATATTGAGCATCAACGGCGCGAGGAAGTGATTCAGCATGTCTATCAAAAATACGGCCGAAGCCACGCCGCGATGGTCGCGAATGTAATCCGATATCGCGCAAAGTCCGCGGTTCGAGAGGTTGGGAAAGTGCTTGGCGTTCCGCTCTCCGACCTCGACGCTCTCTCGAAACTGCTCTCACACTATGGGAGCAGCGCCATCGACGAGCGCTTGCTCGAAAGCGCAGGGCTGAAGAGCGATAGTCATCTGGTCCAGCACTTGATGCGACTCACCGGAGAACTCCGCGATGCACCTCGTCATCTCTCCGTTCACCCGGGCGGCTTTCTACTTGGGGATCGCCCCGTGAATACGCTTGTGCCGATCGAACCGGCGACGATGGTCGACCGGACGGTAATTCAGTGGGACAAATACGACGTCGAAGCGCTCGGTCTTTTTAAAGTCGATCTTCTTGGCCTTGGCGCCCTCACCTGCGTTCGTAAGAGCCTGGAGCTACTCGAAAAGCACAACGACCTGGAGCTCGAACTCGCCACCATTCCGGAGGGGGATAGCGCGACCTACGAGATGGTGAGCCGAGGAGATACGATCGGCGTCTTTCAAATCGAAAGCCGCGCCCAGATGTCGATGCTCCCGCGTCTGAAACCGCGATGTTTTTACGACCTTGTCATCGAAGTCGCCATCGTTCGCCCTGGCCCTATCCAAGGCGATATGGTGCATCCCTACCTTCGCCGACGCTCCGGCAAAGAGCGCGTTGAATACCCCCACCCCAAACTGAAGCCGGTTTTGCAGCGAACGCTCGGCGTTCCCATCTTCCAAGAGCAAGTCATGAAGGTCGCGGTGGAGGTTGCGGACTACACGCCCGGTGAGGCGGACCGCCTGAGGCGCGATATGGCCGCTTGGAAAAGCAAAGGCAAGATCGACGCACACCACGAGCGCATGGTGAACGCGATGATTCAAAACGGTATCGAGGAAGAGTTCGCGGAGCGGGTCTTCTCGCAGGTTCGGGGCTTTGGTGAATACGGCTTTCCGGAAAGCCACGCCGCGTCATTCGCGCTCATCGCCTACGCCACGGCATGGCTTCGCTGTCATCATCCGGCCGCCTTCACCTGCGCTCTTCTGAACAGCTTACCGATGGGTTTCTACAGCCCGGCAACACTTGTCGAGGACGTGAAGCGTCACGGCGTGCGCGTTCGGCCGATCGATATTCACCAAAGCGAATGGGACCATACGTTGGTTCGGGGACACGATGACGCACTCGAACTTCAAATGGGATTTCGTCTGATCAAGGGGCTCTCAGAAGCGGAGACGGAAAGGCTTTCTAGAGCACGCGAGGAGCGCGCTTTTGAGAGCATCGCCGATACCGCTCGGCGTGCGGCGCTCGGTAAGCGCCCTCTCGAACTCCTTGCAGCGGCGGGGGCGTTTGGCTCCTTTAAGCGGCGACGAGACGCGCTCTGGGAAGCACGAGCAGCCGATGCGATCCGCGAGGCAAGTATCGCCGCAGCGCGGCCAGGAACGCAGCTCTCCTTCTCTTCACTAATGGCCGCGGAGGAAATCCTCTGGGACTACCGCTCCAGCCAACACAGCGCCCGAGGACATCCGATGGCGCAGTTTCGAAATCTCCTGCGCGCACAGCGACGCCCTTCGGCAAAAGAGCTCAACGCAATGCCGGATGCTTCGCGCGTCTCTCACGTCGGCATGGTCATCTGCAGGCAGCGCCCCATCACCGCCAGCGGGGTCACGTTCTTCACGCTCGAAGACGAAACCGGGAGCGTAAACGTTGTCGTATGGCAGGACGTCTTTGAGCGACATCTCGTGCTCGCCAAGACCGCCAGCGTTCTCGGGATCGCCGGAACGATTCAACAAGCCGAGGGCACGACCCACCTCGTCGCCGACAGGCTCTTCGCTCCGAAACTCAACGCCCCCATGCCCAAACCCGTCTCTCGCGATTTCCACTAAGCGGTAAAAGTTCAACACTCCGTTGTTCACTTCGAACGATGGTCCACCAGACTGCCGCACTGCGATTTCTCGCGCTTAGCGCGCTGAACTCAAGCGGGCGCTCATTCAAGTACGAATCTCGAGAGAGAGGGGAAGGAAACGCTGCGACATCCCGTACCACGAGAATGCTTCAAGTACTTCTATACGGCGCGTTAATGGCCGTCGCTCTCCTTCCGAGTTCCCTCCTCATGCGCTCATACCTTCGAGCCAAAAACGTCACGGTCGATCCAGAGGTCGGTCTTTCAAAGACCTTTGGGGATGTCGCGCCAACCTGGATGCGCGCCGCTCTCTTTGGCCTGTGGGCGCTCGTATTCGGCGCGATGGTCACTGGCCTATGGTTCCTCACCGCAGATTGATTGACGCGTTAACACAAACGTAGATTTCTCGTGGCCCACGAGCGAGAGAACGCTGCACCCATTCTCAACGAAGTGAGGACGCGATTTCTCGAATCTGCGCTCGTAGCCAACGCTGTGCCGGATCGTTGTGGTTTCGGCGATGCCAAGCCATCGCGAGCTTCAAAGGCGGATTCTCGAAAGGCAGAGGCGCGACACCGAACCCCCGAAGAGAAGTAAGCTGCATGGTGCTGAGCTGCGCCGTAATGAGTGTCGTACCGCGCATAAAGGGTGCGATAGCTCCAAAACTTGGGACCGCGATCGTTGGCCTCCAAAGCTTCGACGCATCGATCCCTCGGAGAGCAGTTGTCGCGCTTGTATGATCCGGAAACCGCACCTCGATGTGGTCGGATTCAACAAACTCTTCGAACGTCCTCGGAGCATCACGCTCGTCTGCGTCAAAAAAGCAGGCCATCTCGTCTTCGAAGAGCGTCACCTGGAGAACATCAGTCGTATCGGGTGGAAATGGGGTAATCACCAAATCGCAGTTCCCACCCTGGAGCAGAGCCGCATCCGGAACAGAAGATGGCAGGAAAACCAGCCGAAGCGACACCCCAATCTCACGACACTTGCGCAGCAGAGGAGGGAAGAATAGCTCGCGCTGAAAGTCGTTTGCAGCGACTCGAAACTCAAGCTCCTCCGCTTTCGGATCGAAGGCTCGTTCTTCTCCGAGCCGCTTCATTGCATCGACGATTCCCTGAATCGGCCGACGAAGGTGGAGAGCCCGTTCTGTCGGAACGATTCCTTGCCCCGAGCGCACGAAGAGGGGGTCGGCAAGTACGACGCGGAGCTTCTGCAAAGTGTGGCTCACCGCTGACTGACTAACTCCAATCCGCCGTGCGGCACGAGTCACCGAGCCCTCGTCGAGGACGCTCAGAAAGACCTGAAGTGAACGTCCATCGAGGGAGGAACAATCGATATCGCTCATAAGAGATATAAGATTACATTCGTTGATCCGATGGGTCTAGCGGGGGATATATGGCCACGCATGCGTCGCTCGACGCGAGACAACTTCCGAATCTCCCCATACAAGGCAATACGATGAGCAAGAAGATCGAAAACGCGACCGGCCTCTATCTCGAAGGGATCCGCGACGGCAATATGAAGCAAGCGCTCGATAAGTATATTGGCGCGCGATACACGCAGCACAGCGCCGGCGTCGCCGACGGAAAAGAAGGCTTCCTCGCCTTCTTCGGACCCTTTCTCAAGCGAAATCCCATCCGCGATATTCAGGTCGTTCGCTCCATCGAGGATGGACAATATGTCTTCTGTCACGTCTATCAGAGCCTCAACAACGGCGAAGCAAAGTGGGTGACAGCGGACCTCTTTGATACGGATGCGGACGACAAAATCATCGAGCATTGGGATGTGATTCAAGAGTTCGCTGAAGAAACGGTCTCGGGCCGCAGCATGGTCGACGGGCCCACCGAAGTAGAGGACCTACACCTCACGAAAGAAAACAAAGCGTTGGTCCAACGCTTCGTCGAGGAAGTTCTCCAAGGCGGCCGAGGAGAAAAGGTCACGGAGTTCATCTCCGAGACCCAGTACGACCAGCACAACCCTCAGGTCGGCGATGGACTCGCGGGCTTCGGTAAGTACCTCGCGGAAGCGAGCGCGAAAGGCGAAGTGCTTGAGTACGTGAAAGTGCACCGGCTCATCGGCCAAGGGAACTTCGTGGTGACCTATAGCCATGTCCGGGTCGGAGAAGCCGACCATGCCGTCTTCGACATCTTCCGAATCAAAGACCAAAAGATTGTGGAGCACTGGGACGTGATGGAGAAGATTGGTCCCAAAGAATCATGGAACAATAGCGGCAAGTTCTAAGGCACAGAGCTGCCGGCCGCGTCGTCTCTTCGGCATGTGCCCGGCAAAGCGAGCACACATGTTTCGTAAACGGCCTACAGCCCCTTCGGCTTGTAGGCCTTCTTCATTTCCGCCTTGCCAAGCTCGGCTTCGAGCGCCTCCATCAGGTCGCGGCTGAACTCAGTACAGAGCGTCCACCCAAGCCGTGCCCACCAAAGATTCTCTGTTGGCTTCTTCCAGTTGACGTGCGTGAAGACGTCACCCTTCTTTGATTTCTGAGCGCACCATAGCGTCGTCGGGTTTCCTTCGAGGTCTTCCACGAGGACCTCAAGCCGCCGGAACGTCTTGGTGAGGCGCTTCCGCTCCGCGGGGGACATCTTGTTCGCGATGGCATCTTCGTTCCACGCCTGCTGCCGGGCTCTTCGACTGAGCAGCTGCTTTGGAGAGAGCAATCGCAGGCCCCGATCACCAACGGTCCAAGAGATGGCGCCGTACTCGAGCCAGACCTCACGAAGGGCATCAGGAACCTTACACTTCAGCTCCGTCTCGACCTTGTCGATATCCGTTGGCGAGGCGCCGCGGCCTACTTTGATCGAGAGCCCAGTGACCTTCTTGTCGAGCTTGGTCCGCCTCAAATAGGAGCGGAGTTCCGGAAAAAAGCCCATATGCCAAACAGCGCTCTCCGAGTCATTCCTGCGACGCTGCTGCCAAAATTCGGAGAAGCTCATATCCTCTGTCTTGCGGATACCCTTCGACCACTCGATGCAGCCAATACTCGAACCGGCCCGGAAGCGCTTCGCTTCCCACTCCGCGTACGCGGCCGCGGCCGCAGCCTCGTTCGCGTGCACCTGGCGATCGTAGGTGGTCTGCGGCCCTACGCGTGCACCGGACTCGCGCTTCCCATTCTTGTCGTAATAGGTTCGAAGGATCGCGCCCTTCTTCTCCAGATAGAACGGGTCCGTTTCTTTCATCCCCGCAGGGCGATCTTTTCGCGCCGCATCCATCATCGCGATGGCGCTCGACTCGTCTTTGAACGCGAACCCGCATGCCCAGCACATACCGTAAGGCGTTGCAACGTTTCGGAACCCGCCGCTATTGAGGTCCGCCCAGCTGAATACGAATCGGCCCGCGCGCATCCACTCGACAAACGCGCTCCCGCCTTTCCAGAACATCACGCGCTCGTCGACCCGCTTCACTCTCTTCAGCATCGGACGGAGCACCATCGGGTGACCGGAGATCGCCTCAAACGGCGGCGCGCCGAGCTCAAAGCCGTCGTAGTAGTGCAGCTTCTTCTCATCATCGAGAAAGAGCGCGCGATGACCATCGCGCAGCACAATCGCGTAGAGCGGAGACTTCGCGAGTTTTGCAAGTCCCGGAGCGCTCTGCTTCTTGGACTTCGCGGGCCGAGCTTTCGCCTGAGCGCCGTCGCCCGCCGCACTCGTATCAGATAGCGATTGCAGCGCAGCTTCGACTTGAGCCCGGAGTTTCGCGTCCTCGAAGGGGTCCTTCCAAGTCTGCTTGCGCACCTCGTGATAGATCGAGCGCGGCGGCTCGCTGATTTGTTCGGCTTCTCGCCAGGCACGTCCGGCAAGTGCGAGGTCCGAGCGCTCAAGCGCAAGCTTCGCCCCTTCGATCAACACGAACTTCTTAAACGCCCGGTTTTCGGCGCTCTTCACTGGGAGACTCAGCGAGAACTCGAGTAGCTCGATCGCGGGTTCACGTTGTCCGACAAAATCGACCAGCCCCCACATATAACGATTGATCGCTGCATGATCTTCGCGCTCTTTCATCATCCGAAGCGCCGTTTTCCGAACCTTGGCGCTCCAGATATCCTTGATGGCATCGAGCAGCCGCCAGATGCTCGGTTCGTCGACGAAGAGCCTCTCGAGGATCGCTTCTCGTGCGCGCGGCGTGCCCATATTGCGAACCGCAGAGTAAAGCGCACCGACAGTGCCCTCGTGGGTCACGGTTCGTAGCGCTTCGATCAGAACAGACTCCGCACCTTTGTGACGCAAGTAGTAGAGCGAGTGCTCAGGCTCTCCCGAGAGCTTCTGCGCGATCATTCGCTTCGCCGCCTCCGCCGCCTGCTCGTTGCTCAGCAGATGCTGGATGGCAAACTTCGTATAGTCCCCTTTCGTATCAATGAGCTCCTCACTGATCTGATGCCGTCCGATGATGAGCTCCGGTGTATCCATCACCTTCATTAACCGCTCGAAAACCGCGGGCTTCGTCGCCACTCCAGAGAGCGCGTGACATGCGATCTCTTTGAGATTGTCGATGTTCATCTTCGTCGAGAAGTTCTCTTGCGAGTCGAGCTCGGGAAGTTCGAGTATGCGGAGCAAAACCTCTGTGTTCGAATCGCGGGCAGACTTCGGCGCCATCTTCTTGATGAAGGGCTCCCGAACCCAGCGATTCGATTTCGCGAGCGCAGCCGTGAGCTCCGTAACTCGCTCCGGAAACTTGGACCCAGATACCGTTTGGAGCGCCCACTGCTGATCGTCGGGCTGAAAATGGCTTGGGTCGCTTGCGATCTTACGGGCGAGCAGAAGCTGGACGGTCTTCGACAACCTCCCGCGCGCGCGCCTGGCATTCGCAAGTTCGGATTCGTCTTTCGACTGCAGCGCGGCGATGGTCTCTTGAATCGACTCGACCGCCTTCGCTCTCTTCTCGTAGCCTCGCTTTTCCGCAGGGGACGGCGATGTGACCGCGAGCAGCTCGAGGCAAATCGAAGAGAACGGTTTGTCGTTCAACATCGAGAGCGCGCCTTCGCATACGCGCGCGTGAACACTTGGATCCGCTTCAACGAGCGGGAGCAGCTTATGAAGCGCCAACAGTAAATGCTCCGAGGAAACCCCGCGTTTGCCGAATGACTTTGAAAGCGGCGAGAGGAAACGGCTCTTCTTCTTCCCAGCTCGGAGGTCGAGCAACGCGCGAAGAAAGCGAACGCCAGGTGAAGCGCCACGTAGCTTCTTTAGCCCTTCCTCGATCTCGGGGAACGATTTCTCGGTTGCGACCTTCTTGAGCCACAGCGCCTTAAGCAGGGATTCCTCGTGGTGGTCAATGGCTAGCGTCTGAAGCAGCCGGGTCACAGGCGCATCACTTCGAATGGCCCACCTCAGCGAGATGTCCGCGCGGCGCGCGCGAAAGCTCGGAAGGACCAGAAGTTCGCCATCGAGCGGAAGCTCGCCGAAGGTGGCTCGAAAGGCCTGCCACAGAGGAACGCTCAACGCCGCGGCAGCTTCGAGTACGCGGGTGCGCCTTTCTTCTTCGCAACGAACGGTGGCGTGAAGGAGCCAATAGATGGCGAGATGAGGATCCGACGCAACGAGCGGGAGCTCCGCCTCAAAGAGCCTCTCGAGCCGAGCCGCGTTCTTAAAGTGGTGCTCGAATGTACCAACCGCATAGCCCCCGTAGTGCTGCGGGCTCTGATCGGTCGTGGTCTTCATTGGCTGCGCGAAAAACCAAACCATCCATTGGTAGCGCTGGAGCAGTTCGGCCGAGCTCGGCGCAGCCGCGCCGACTTTCTTTTTCGGCCCACCCTTTTTGGATGCCTTTTTCTTGGGTCGATACTTCTCCTCGTAGAGGTCGCCCGAGTAGAAATCATCATCACGCTTTTGCCGCTTGGCACACTCGGCGAGGAACTTCTTATAGACCTTCAGCGAGTCGAACTTCGGAAAGCACTCGCGCTCCTCGTGGTCTTGAAAGTAGATCGGTCCTTTCGGATCACGGAGGTCGAAGAGGAGGTAGTCGTCCCCCTCGTCGTTCAGAATCATGAAGCCCGAAAGGGTTTTATCGATCGCCCCGAAGTACGCGTAATTTCGCGAGAGATGCGCAGCGACCAAGTCGTTTTGATACTGAGCGAGCCCTTGGTCTTCGGCTTCGATCGCTTCCGCCGGTACGAGCGCCCCGTAAAACTCTTCGTGTTTCATCCGTGAAGACTAACAGTCCGTTGGGCCGTCGCGCGCTTCTGAATCCTGCCGCGGTACGTTGCCGCACTCCGACGCGATTCAATCGCTCCGACCGATACGATGTCAGCCTCTAGATCGGACGCATCTCTGAGCACCACGCTAAGACCGAAAGATGTGGCGCTGAGCTACTCAGGTCGTCTTTCCGCTGGCGTATCGTCTTGTGCCGCTACGTTCATTTGTCGATGGTAGTGAGTGACGATGTGCTGATAGAGGAGCGGTCCGAAGCTCCGGCTTCGCGCTATCGGTAAGGTCTCGAGCTGAAGTATAAGCGCTCCCGCCGCGTCACGCGTTTCGATTTCACATCGGCACACGCGATCATCTTCGCAGGTCGCACTCATCACCGGTTCCGAAGGACTGGGCGCCAGGTAGCGCCGCACGTTTGGCCGGGCGGACGACTGCTCCTCGACAAACTGTTCTCGCTGCGTGTACTGCAACACGGTCGGGCCCCAGCGCCGCTCTTCTCCTTCGCAGGGGGAAGAGAAATGGCGAATCGCAATGGGCCACCCCGCGGCGTTTAGCGTCCATCGTTCCACGTCATTTCCGACGCAGTCTTGCTGACCGTTCATGAACTGAACGGCATCACGCGTTACCCGTCGACGGCGCGGTCCTTGAGGCTCGTGTCGTTCGATATATACGAGACGGTCGGGGTCCCACGGATCACCCGTCATACAATCCTCGAAGGAATCCGGTCGGTGTACTCGTAGCCCAATACGGTCCGGTCCGCGCGTTCTCCAGCCGGCGCTCAGTGCGCCTTCGAGTTCCGGCGCTGCCACGGGTTCGGCAGGGAGAGAAAGCACCGCGCGTGCGCGCTCTTGCGCGCGTTCGAGGCACTCGCGGGCTTCTGCGGGCAGACTGCTCGGCACAGGAGGAAGAGACGCCTCGACCGAGCCGCACCGCTGCACGCGTTCGAGCCCTTCTGCACCGACGCGCCAAAGACCGGCGAGGCTATGCCGGAGTGGACTCGCAGGGCCAAAGGAGACTCGCTCTCCGGCACCGGGCAGAAAGCGCTGGGAGCCGCGTCTCATCGGCTGGTCCGATGAAGGATCCACCGCAGCTTCATGCGCCCAAGCGTGGTCAAAGCGAAGGCAATCCCCTTCGGGCCATACATCATGACGGCTTCGCAGTTCGAATTGCGCGCCCTCCCGTTCCTCTCGTGAACGAGAGCCAATAAGCACCCGGCCCACGAAATCCATCTCCGAACGCGACCAGAGATCAAGAACAAAGGTATCCTCATCGCTATCCGCCAAGAGCCCGATTACGTCACCTGTGATTAGGACATCATGAACGCGGTATTCGGCTGCGCGAGGCTCGGTACAACGCCAATACTCCCCCCGGTGACACAGTCTCGTTTGCGCTCCATCGGACGAAAGACTGGCGGCAATCCAGGTGGAGCCAAATCCCGTACCTTGAGAGAAGTTCGCCCAATGAGGAGGGTCAACACGAGTAACGGAGCGGAAGCTATCTTCGCGAAAGTCTCGCCATCCGGAGTTCGAACGGCCTCGGAAAAAGGACGGTAACGGGGAACGATGCGGCGGAAGCATCTGTTCTCTCATGACGCCAATCTCGGGCGCGCCCACCTGCGGAAGACGCAAGGATATTGCAATCGGCCCCTCGGCTTCCATCGGCCCGCCAAACTGAGCCTCCACGCCATCTGGGAACTCTCGAACGACGAGGTATTCGAGCGAGGTTGGAACTTCCGCGAGCTCGACGCATTCGCGGAACGATTCGGCAAGCAAACACGCGTGCCTGCTCATCGGATCGGTGATCGGCTCGGGTCCCGAACCGGCAACCTCCACGAGATGCAGCGTCCACCCGGCGTCTCTTCGGGTTTTGATCTCTGTGATACGCGCTTCGTTTAAGCGCGCCCCGAGCTCCGGTGGAGTGGGAGTCTCGGAGCTGGCGCGGACGACCTCGGGGGCTTGTGGACCGGTATGCATCGAGCGTTGCGGCCTGTGCTCGCTCGCTCCGCAGGAGAAGCTCACGAGAATCACGAAGAGAATCAGAGAACGCATCACGGCCCTAGAGAATACCTTAAGCGAACTTCGGCTCATTCCATTGCCCGCGAAACGCGCAGCCGCTCGATCGAATTTTGTCATCTCTCGAGTTCCAATATGGAAGCGATATTCCGGTAAGAGCTCGTTTCCTAGGCCAACCAAACGCGGGTTAGAAGGCCATCGAGACCACCCGGACTCGACGAGAGTGAGGCCCAACGCAAAACGCCCCGCACGAGGCGAGGCGTTTTGTCGAAGGGGAAGCTCTTTCTAGGGGCGCGGCGCGTCTTGGCGCTGTCCTTCAGCGACTTCTTCCTCTGCGAGGCGAAGCGTGAGGCCGTCGGCGTCCGTCAGCGCGTTCGCGAGCACCTCGTCCATGCGCTTCACGGGCACGAACTCAAGCTCTTGACGAATCTCATCCGGCACTTCCTCAAGGTCCACCGCGTTACGTTCAGGAAGGATGACGCGCTTGATGCCAGCGCGATGCGCCGCAAGCACCTTCTCTTTGATACCGCCGACCGGAAGCACGCGACCACGAAGCGTGATCTCACCCGTCATCGCAACATCATGACGTACGCGAATGCCAGTCAGGAGAGATACCAGCGCGGTCATCATCGTGACGCCAGCGCTTGGGCCATCCTTGGGCATCGCGCCCGCAGGAATGTGGATGTGAAGGTCGTACTTCTCGAGGAAATCGGGAGCGATCTTGTAGTCCTCAGCGCGGGTACGGACGTAGCTGAGAGCGGCCTGCGCCGACTCCTTCATGACGTCTCCAAGCTGCCCAGTGAGCTGAAGCTTGCCCTTGCCCTTCATATGCGTCGCTTCGATGAAGAGGATTTCGCCACCCACCGAGGTCCATGCGAGCCCCGTCGAGACACCCGTCTCGCTGGTACGCTCTGCGACTTCGCTGGTGAAACGGGCGGCACCAAGGAACTCCTTGATGTCATCGGCGGTGTTGAGCTCGAAGGGCCCTTCGTTCCCTTCCGCGACCTTCACCGCGATGCCCCGAACCACGCTCGCGACCTTCTGCTCAAGGTTACGAACACCAGCTTCGCGAGTGTACGACTCGATGAGAAGACGAAGCGCTTCGTCCGAAACCGTCACCTGATCAGGCTTGAGGCCGTGATCCGCGATCTGCTTCGGAAGAAGATGCACGCGAGCGATATCGAGCTTCTCGCGGCGTGTGTAGCCGGGAATTTCGATGATTTCCATACGGTCGCGAAGTGGCGCCGGAATGGTATCGCCGACGTTGGCGGTCGCGATGAACATGACCTTCGAGAGGTTGTACGGAATCTCGAGGTAGTGATCGCTGAACGTATCGTTCTGTTCCGGGTCAAGAACCTCAAGGAGCGCCGCCGCGGGGTCGCCACGGAAGTCGCGTCCAACTTTGTCGATTTCGTCGAGCATGAAGATGGGGTTGATCGTGCCCGTCTTTTTCATTCCCTGAATGACCTGCCCAGGAAGCGCGCCGACGTAGGTTCGTCGGTGACCACGAATCGCAGCTTCATCATGCACGCCGCCAAGGCTGATGCGGTGGAACTTGCGTCCCAGCGACCGAGCGACAGAGCGACCGAGCGAGGTTTTACCAACGCCGGGCGGTCCAATCAGGCAGAGGATCGGGCCCTTCTTATCCTTCTTCAGCTTGCGAACGGCGAGGTACTCGACGATGCGCTTTTTGACCTTCTCAAGACCGGAGTGATCCTCCTCGAGAACCTTGCGAACCTGCGCAATATCGAGGTTGTCCGTCGTCTCCCGCTTCCACGGAATGTCCAGAATCCAATCGATATAGGTCCGAACAACGGTGTATTCGGCGGAGCCAGCCTGCATTGCGCGGAGGCGCTTGAGCTGCTTGCGGGCGACCTTATCGGCTTCGCCCGGAAGGTCGTTCTTCGCGATGCGCTCTTCGAGAACTTCGAGGTCGCCGGAGTCACCGTCTTCGTCTCCGAGCTCTTCCTTAATGGCCTTGAGCTGCTGGCGAAGGACGTACTCCCGCTGGTTCTTGCCCATCTCCTCTTTGATCTGCGAGTTGATTCGCTCGCGCATCTTGAGGATTTCGAGCTGCCGGGTGAGGAGCCTGAGGACTTTACGAATGCGGTCTTTCGCTTCGAGGGTCTCAAGAAGCTCAGCTTTCTCGTCGACCGGAACATCCAAGTTGGAGGCGACGAGGTCTGCGAGCTGTCCAGGCTCCTGAATCGAATCGATCAGCGAGCCCGCTTCGCGCGGAAGCTCCGGCATGAGCTGAATCACTTGCTTTGCGATATCGCGCAGGCTCATCGCAAGCGCTTCCGCCTCGACATCCCCCGACGCCGGCTCTTCAAGCTTGGAGGTTCGCGCCTTGAGATACGGACTCTCTTCGACGAGGGCCTCCAGGCGGACTCGCATCAATCCTTGAAGGATGAGGCTGTAGTTGCCGGAGCTGTGCTTCAGCGCCTTTAGCACGCGTGCCGCGACACCAACGGGGTACAGATCGCTCTGCGTGGGGTCGTCCGTGGAAGGGTCACGCTGCGCGAAAATCGCGATCACGCGGGACGTAAGGTTCTCAATATCTTCGACGAGGGCGACAGACTTTTGTCGGCCGACGTCAAATGGCGCTACCGCGCCGGGGAAAAGCACCGCATTGCGGATGGGCAATACCGGGAGAACATCCGGGAAATCTGTGGTTCCTTCTTCTTCGTTCGCCATCGAAACCTCTCAAAGTGGGGATTCCGGGACCATAGTCAGCCGAATTGCCGGTTGCAAGAACTTCGAACTTTTGCCCTCATTTCGCAGAGGTCATGTCACGTTTTTGCCGAGAAAACCGAGCGTGCTGCGATAGGGAAAGAAGGCAGCCTCAAAGCGAACCCATTCGTCCCTAAGCAAAGCTGTCACATTATCTGTCGATTCAAGACAAAAACGACTCGTTCCGAAGATAACGATTCGGAACTTCTCAAGCGATCTCGGGCATTATCGATCGCGATTCACCACGCCGCTGTGCGTGTACATACGTGGCAAGAATTGGATGGCGTCTGAGTGCGTAAAAATGCCGCGAAGCGGGATTCGGAGTTAATCAATCGACTGCTAGGAGGCCCCGTCGCACGTACCGTCCTGATTTGGACGGAAGAGGTTCTCGTTGACGGCGGAGCCATCGAGTTGAACGTGGACCGCCGCAGCCGCACCCGCCTCGTAGTACTCGACGGTGACGTAGTGAACGCCAGCGGGTAGTTCGACGGTCTCGTGACTCCAGGTCACCGGGTGGGTGGTCCAATCAGAGATGATGCGCTCGCCGTTAACCCGCATCCGATAGCCATCGTCTCCGCCTACGGTGAATCGCACCGCCTGCGGCTCGGCGAGGCGGAGACAGGAACGCGCGCGCATCGAGAAGTTATCCCTGCCAACGGGCGAAGCATCCGTACCCCAGCGGTAGGCGATTTTCTCCGCTCGCATATACGTCGCTGGCCCTTGGAGCGCGGTTCCGGAATAGAACTCGACGGACCACGGCATTTGTGAATACGCATGTGCCTTTAAACCCTGATGCACCGATAGCGTCCCGATGGCAGCAAGAAGCAAGAAGGCGCCGAGCGCGCGCCGAACCTTTCGCCAGCGGATCGTGCCCTTTTTCGAGGAGGCATCTCTCAACTTGCCGAGAAGCGTGGTGGTCGCTCGCCGAAGCTCGCGATAGGAAGGCTCACTCTTGCCTTCTAGATTCTCGAAGAGAGAGACCTGGTGGGTGCTAAGACCGAGCAAGTCTTTGAGTTCGCTTGCGTCTCCCTCGACCTGGTGCTCGCGCAGGATGTCGACGACCTCGTGCCCTTCCGAAAGGGCTCGCTGGATCAAGTCGTGAGCGTCTTCGCTATGGCCGTTCTGCCAGAGCGTCTCGGCAGCCAAGAACCGACGGTGCGCGAGGGCCAGCCGGTCTCGCGCCTGCTCGCGTCCTTCTATGGTGAAGCGAGCGAGGGTCGCTAGCGCTGATTTTTGCGAAAAATATTCCGGCACCGGTCTTAATCTACCATCCTCGGCGCTCGTATAGCGCACGGACCAACACCAGGCCACAGATTCGCGTACCGCCGAATGTCCTGGGACGCATCACCAATGCGGTCATCTTTGGCCTTGGATTTGAATACTCCGGCCTTGCTTCGCATCGGATGCACGAGTAAAGCCTCACGGACACATTCGAGTGTCGAAAGGGTAAACGATGAAACTGTGCATGGTCGGCACCGGATATGTAGGACTTGTCAGCGGAGCATGCTTCGCCGAGACGGGCCAACAGGTGGTGTGCGCGGATGTAAATGTTGAGAAGATCAAGGTCCTCGAAGACGGAGGGATCCCGATTTTCGAACGTGGTCTCGATGATGTCGTCCGGCGCAACGTGTCGGAGGGGCGCCTCGGATTTACTTCAAACGTGACCGAAGCCATCGCCGACGCGACTGCGATCTTCGTCGCGGTGGGGACGCCGCCGAGAGGCGATGGAGGCGCGGACCTCTCTGCCGTCGATGCGGTCGCGGAGACGGTTGCAAAGCACGCGACTCGCGAGTGTGTCCTCGTGCTAAAGAGCACTGTTCCCGTGGGAACCAATGCGCGCGTTCGCAATCTCGTGAAAGACGCCGCTCATAAAATTCACGTCGTCTCAAACCCTGAATTCTTGAAAGAGGGCGACGCGGTCAACGACTTCCTTCACCCCGACCGAGTCGTGATCGGATGTGACGAAGACGACGATTTCGCGAAGAGCACGATGTCGCGCCTTTACCACCCGGTTTGCCTGTCGAAAGAGCGAATCGTCTGGATGGATCCCGCGAGCGCGGAACTCACCAAGTACGTCTCCAACACCATGCTCGCCATGCGTATCTCGTTCATGAATGAGATCGCGGGTCTTTGCGAAAAGGTCGGGGCAGATGTGCACTCGGTAAGGCACGGCGTTGGCTCCGATTCACGAATCGGCCCCAAGTTCCTCTACGCCGGTCCGGGGTATGGCGGCTCCTGTTTTCCGAAGGATGTCAAAGCGCTCGTTCACACCGCGCGTGAGCACGGCCTTGAACTCGAGCTCGCAGCGACCACCGATCGCGTCAATGACCGTCAGAAGGGGGTCATCTTCCGTAAGCTGAAGGCCGCAATGCCGGATGGCATCCGCGGGAAGAAGGTCGCTGTCTGGGGAATCTCGTTTAAGCCGCGGACCGACGACATCCGCGAAAGCCCTTCCCTGACGCTGATCGATGCGTTGATCGCCGAGGGTGCAGAAGTGGTTGCTCATGACCCGGAAGCCGCGGAGAACGCGAGCGAAAGGTACGAGGGGAAGGTCACATTCGCCACCGACCCGTACGTGGCGACAGAGGGCGCAGATGCGCTCTGTCTCCTTACGGAATGGCGTCTCTACCAGAACCCCAACTTCGAAAAGGTGAAAGAGCTGATGCGTTCACCTCTACTGATTGACGGCCGGAACGTATGGTCCGGCTATGGACTCCGCTCGCAGGGGTTCACTTACGAAGGCATCGGCGTCCGAGGAAGCTAAAATGAACGAACAAGCCAAAGCACTGAAGGCCAAGATCGAAAGCAAAGACGCTCTCGTTGGCATTGTCGGCATGGGATATGTCGGTCTTCCCCTCGCTCTCGCGTTCGCGGAAAAGGGC
Organism: Myxococcota bacterium; assembly: GCA_020629955.1. Classification (GTDB taxonomy): domain Bacteria; phylum Myxococcota_A; class Polyangia; order Polyangiales; family Houyiibacteriaceae; genus JAHDCI01. The sequence continues at coordinate 41,431 of JAHDCI010000025.1, forward strand.
GTCCGGGTCCTCGGTTTCGACGTCGACGAGAAGAAGGCGATCGCGATCAACGCCGGTGAAGAATACATCGCTCATATTGGCAAGGGCCGAGTCAAAGCAGCGGTCGACGCTGGAAAACTCGAGGCAACGCATGAGCTCTCCCGCCTGAACGAGCCGGATGCGATTCTCATCGCCGTCCCCACGCCGCTCACGAAGCACCGCGACCCGGATATGCGCTATGTCGAGTCCACGGCGCACGCCATCGGGCCACGACTGCGTAAGGGGCAGCTGGTTGTCCTCGAGTCCACGACCTACCCAGGCACGACCGACGAGCTGCTGAAGGGCATCCTGGAAGAACGTTCGAACTTGAAGGCATCCGAAGATTTCTTCCTCGCCTACTCGCCAGAACGCGAGGACCCGGGCAACAAGAACTTCGGTACCAGCACCATCCCGAAGGTGGTCGGCGGCATCGACGAAGCGAGCGGAGATCTCGCCGTCGCGCTCTACGACCTGGTGATCAACAAAACGGTCCGCGTATCCCACTCACGCGCCGCCGAAGCATCAAAGCTCACTGAAAACATCTTCCGTGCGATCAACATCGCGCTCGTGAACGAACTTAAGATTGTCTACGACCGCATGGGCATTGACGTCTGGGAAGTTCTTGATGCCGCGGAAACAAAGCCCTTCGGCTTTATGCGCTTCAATCCCGGCCCCGGCTGGGGCGGCCACTGCATCCCGCTCGATCCCTTCTATCTCTCGTGGAAGGCACGCGAAAGCGGCGCGGCACCACGCTTCATTGAACTCGCAGGCGAAGTGAACGTCTTCATGCCGGAGTACGTGGTGAGCAAGCTCCAGAACTCGCTGAATGTGCGCGGCAAAGCGGTGCATGGCGCCA
>JAHDCI010000224.1 GCA_020629955.1 Myxococcota bacterium
AAACGCAACAGAGGCTGGATTTTTTACCCCGTGAAATGGTAAAGAGGGAACCTCTCCGAGTTTTAGGTGTCTAGGATGGGTCGGCGTGTATCGCCGCTCAGGTTCACCGCGCGAAGGGAACAGAAGGCAAGCGATGGCTGGAAAGCAACAACAAAAAGGGGGCGGTCGGCCCGGGGCAATGACCATGGCCATGCAGGCCGTGCCCACACCGACCGCGGGTCCGCGCGTACTGCGGATCGCTCTCTTCAAGAATGGACGTGGCATCGAAGAACGTGTCTTGCGAAAGCGCGAGACGGTTTCTTTCGGTTCGTCGGAGAGCAACCATTTCATCGTGCAGGGGAGTGATATCCCGGCGCGTTTTGACCTCTTTCAACTCGTCAATGACGACTACATCTTGAACTTCAACGACAAGATGACGGGTCGAGTTGGACTGCCGGGCGGCGTTCAGAAACTGAAGCAGCTGCGTTCTTCCGGCGGCGCGCGAAACGCGGGAACACATTGGCAGGTCAAGCTCGATGCCAACTCGAAGGGCAAAATCCAGCTCGGCGACGTAATGGTGCTCTTTCAGTTCGTCCCGCCGCCTCCAGTCACGCCTCGTCCTCAGCTTCCAGCGGCGGCCCGTGGTGGCTTCGTGGCCGGAATTGACTGGCTTTTTACGGCGTTCGTTGTCTTCAGCTACCTCACCTTCTTCGGATTGGTGATTTACCTCGAAAACGCTGACTGGGAGATTGAGAACAATCTTGCGATCGCGCCGGAGGTGATTTCACGTCTGCAGCTTCAGGAACCGCCTGCGCCTCCCGATCCGGTACAACAGGATACGACCGAAGAAGAGGAGACGGACGAAGGCGAAGAGGTCGCCGAGGAAGATGTGCCTACACCTTCCAATACGAACTCGAACTCCAACTCCAACTCGAGTGGCGAGAGTTCAAACTCGGACTCGAACAACTTGAATACGAACGCCGACGCGCGTGCTCGAATTGCTCAAGAAGCGGCGGCAGCGGCCGAGGCAATGGTTCTTGGTGCGCTCGGTTCGGGTGGTGCGCTTGACGACGTCCTTGCCGGCGGAGCGCCGACTGGCAACGCGGCGGATATCCTTGCCCAAGCGACCGGCGTTGGCGTTGCTGAAGCCGGTAGTGGCGGAACGCTTCGTGCGACCAGTGGAGGCGGAGACGGTTCTGGGCAGGGCGGCATGCTCGGCCAGCTTCGTGGTTCCGGCAACGCCGGAATGGCGGCGTCCGAAGGCGCGGCAACAATGGAGCGACGCGTTCGCGGTCGCATTCGGCTCGATGGCGGTGGCGACACCGGAGGATCGGGTGATTTCGATGCGCGCCTTGTTCAAGCGCAGATCCGGCGACGGCTCCGCGCGATTCAGCGCTGCTACGAACGCGAACTCTCACGAGATCCATCCCTTGAGGGTAAGGTCACCGTCGAGTTTACGATCGTCGAGCGGGGCACTGTGTCCGGAGCCAGATCTGTAGAGAATACTACCGGATCGCCTGCCGTCGCTTCCTGTGTCGTTGGCACGGTTCGCAGATTCCGCTTTAATCCTGGGCCAGAAGGGGGCAGCGTCAGCTTCCGTTATCCCTTCGTCTTTGCGCCTCAAGGTTAAAGATTCTCAGAAAGAGAAAAAAAGGGCGGTGCAACCGCCCTTTTTTTGTTAGCCTTCAGGGCGATTTCGGTGAATCTTCATCTCACCAATTTGGTCTATCACGAACACTATTCTTTGATCGAACTTATCTCTGCACGCACTGAATGTCGTGCATCTGGGCTGCAACACACTGTGTGAATCCTCGGGGAGTCGTTGACACCCCTTCACTCCACGTTATACTCGGCCCAACTTTTGGGAGGACCCATGTCCGTCAGGACTCTTTCAGCAACAATTTTCGCACTTATCGTCTTCGGAGGCGGTCTCGGTTTTGCCGTCGCTCAGAACGAGGATGAGGGCACGATGGAAGATGCGCCCGAGGGGGGAGAAATGGATGTGCGTCAGCGCGCTGACCTCACCCCGGAAGAGCAGCTTGAGCAAGCCCGCGTGATTTACGCTCGGGGTGAAGACCTCAGCCGCCGGGTACAGTCGATGCTCGACGAAGCTCGTCAAGAGCGCGATATCATTCGTGTCACGTGCATCAACGACAAGCTAACTCAGGTGAACGCAAACCTTCGCACCGCGGAGCAACGCATCAGCCAACTCGAAGATGCTATCGCGGCGGAAGACTCCGGTCGTCGAAATCACGAGTTCACCGTCATTATCGTGCTCGGTCAAAAGTTCGTCGTCTTGGATCGCGAAGCCGTGCAGTGCATCGGCAACGAGATTTACGAGACGGGCGCCACTCGCGTCATCACTGAAATCGACCCGGGCGCGCCGGTCGAAAATCCGAGTGCCATCCCTCCGATGCACCCGCGCATCCCGATTTTGCCCGCCCCCGGCACCCCGGACCGCTAGCGCGCGCCCTGATAGCCAACTAAAGGCCACTTCTTATGTCTCGTAATACTCGCGTTCTCGCGCTCCTTCTGGGTGCGCTCGCCATTGCCGCACCTGCGTCTGCTCAGTGGACGGGGACCTCGGCTTGGCTCGAAGACCGACAGGCTCGGCAAGGACCGGGTTTCCGTATCGGAAACCTTGAACTCCACCCCGGCGTTGGTGTTGAAGTTGGATACGATACCAACGTCTTCCTCGAAGAAACGGACCCGTTGGGGAGCGTTCTCTTCCGCATCTCCCCGCACATCGACATCTCGACGTTGACATCGCGCGCCACCGACGGTGATTCGCACGATGACGGCGAAGTGACACCTCCTACGGTGACATTCAACGCGGGGCTCGGCGGTTCGCTTTATATCTTCCTCGCTGACGAAGCTCGTAACGACGTCGCGATCAACGCGAACTTCGAGCTCAATGTGCTTCCGCAGCGACCCTTCGGTTTCACGATCTACTCGCAATACAATCGTCGCATTCGAGCGTTCTCGGATCAGCGCGGCGCAAACTATGCGAACAACACGAACGATGCTGGTCTCCGATTAAACTTCGCGAGCCGCGGTGGAATCGTGACGGGAAGCGTCGGTTACAGCTTCCGCTTCAATCTCTTCGAGGGAACGTCCGCCGAAGAAGGTGATTTCCGGTTCGCGAACAATTTCACGCACCGTGGGTCCGCGACGTTCAACTGGCAGTTCCTTCCCAGCACCGCGTTGGTCTACGAGCTCACGGTTGACCACACGACGTATCAGAACGAGGCGACCACAGGAACGTCCGACGTTCCCCTTGCCCTCTTGACGAACAACAATACGCGTCTGCGATCGCTCGTGGGTGTCAACGGAGCGCTTACTCCGAAAATTTCGTTCCTTGCCGCCCTTGGGTATGGCGCAGCGTTCATGACGGATGATGTCCGTGATGGGGAAGAGCTTCGACTGCGCGAGTTTGACACGCTCTTGGCTCGCGCCGAACTTCGCTTCCGGCCGACCGTGACCACGAACATTGCTGTGGGTTACGAGCGTGACTTCTTGGGATCGCTTCTCGGGAACTGGCGTGTCCGTGACCGCGGATACCTCCGCTTCAACTGGTTGATCGGTCGCTCGTTTATGTTGGGCACCCACCTTTGGCTTGCCCACCTCAAGTTCGGCACACTCCTCGCTCCGGACGGAAGCGTGCTTGGCACAGAGGAAGACCGCACCGACATCGTGGCCGCAGCGAACATCTTCGCGGAGTACCGCTTCACGGATTATCTCGGTCTCAACGCGACCGTTTCCTACACTGGGAACTTCACGGACTTCCAGTACATCGGTTCGCCGGTTGGCGGTGGTGCGATGGGGCTCGACCCCGCAAACTTCAACAAGTTTGAAGCTTTCCTCGGCGTTCGACTCTTCTACTAAGATCGCGTCAAGTGCGAAAAAGCCCGCTCCGGCGGGCTTTTTTCGTTTCAAAAGCCGGTTTCAAGCCGCGCCGACGAAAGCGAAGATTTGATCGCAGTGCCAAAGGTTGTACTGTCGCGAAATGGCACGACCAGGCACATCGCTTCTTCGCTCCGAAGCCGACGGTCGCTTCGGGGACGCCCTACACGAGCTCGAAGCCGTCGACGATGTCTCGCTTCGAGCGTGGGTTTTCGCGCGAATCGGATCGGAGGAAAAGGTCTTGGCGCTGACGCCAGGATCGGTTTCCGCGTGGGAACCCCTGGTCCGAGCAAGGCTGGCGCAACTGAGCGGAGACTCCGAGCCCGCGCTGATGTGCGCGGACGACGCCGCCGCTCGCGCCAGAGATGCGGGCGACTTTCATGCGTTGGCCCGCGCCGAGATATTGGCCGCCGACGTACTCTTTGATCGCGATGGTCCTGTGGACGGGTCTGCCGCGGTGGCAAGAGTTGCTGCTGCCAGAGCCACGATCCAGGAACAGTCTCTTCAGGGGCTCGAGGCAACCCTTGAGGTCATGTTGATCCGGGCGAAAATGGCCAATGGGAACTGGAATGCGGCGAGGGAGGCTGCTTCCAAGTTACTGGGAACGAACCTCGAAAATTCTCCGGAGGCGTTTTGGCGAGCGGCCGCTCTCCTCGGAACCATTCATCGTCGAGAAGGTGGGGACGTAAGAGCGCGACGTTCCGAGCTTCAAGCGGTGGAGACACTTGAAGGAATCGCACTCCAACTTCCACGGTCCCTTCGCGATGCGTTCTGGTCCGATCCGAGTCGTCGAGCGCTGCGTCTCCGGGCATCGAATATCACGGAACGGACCCTCTCGATCACCCGTGCTGCGGAGGAGGAGAACGTCGATCCTCGAATGAAGCGCGTGCTGGAGCTGCTCAAACGATTGGTCGCTGAGCGAGACCTCGACCGTCTGCTCGAGCGAGTCACGGATTCTGCCGTCGAGCTATTTGGCGCGGAACGAGGGTTTGTTCTTCTACCCGATGAAAGCGGCACACTTCAGCCTCGATTGATTCGCTCAAGGGGCAGCGAGGAAGACCCGTCTGTTGCCTTCTCGCAGTCCATCGCCGAGGCGGTTCTCATCGATGGTCAGCCGATCCTGACAATGGATGCCGGTGACGATGGGCGTCTCTCGGAATATCTCTCGGTGCACAAGCTCATGCTTCGGTCGGTGGCGTGTGTCCCGATTGTCGCCCCGGGCAGTGTCGTTGGCGTGCTCTATTTGGAGCATCGAATGCGCCGTGGACGCTTCGCGGAAAAGGACCTCGACCTTCTCATTGCGTTCGCAGACCAGGCCGGAATTGCGCTCGAGAACGCGCGGCTTTTGGCCGAACTCGAAAGTCGTGCCGCGGAGTTGGAGCGGCAGCGCGAAGAAGTCGAGCTGGCTCGGGCCGAGGTCGAGAGGGTGTTGGCGATGCGGACTGGGGAGCTCGCCGACGCCAAACGCGAGCTGGACGAGACTCGAAACGCACTCCGCGAGTCGTTTAATCGCGACGGCATAATTGGTCGCAGTGAACCTATGCGCCGGCTCTTTCAGGTTCTCTCTCGCGTTTCCGATTCGAGCGTACCCGTCGTAATCTTCGGTGAGAGCGGGACCGGGAAGGAACTGGTTGCGCGTTCGATTCACTACAGTTCGAAGCGAGAGAAGGGCCCCTTCGTAGCGCTGAACTGTGCGGCGGTGCCCGAAGCGTTGCTGGAGAGCGAGCTTTTCGGCCATGTCAGGGGCGCATTTACGGGAGCGGATCGCGACCGGGATGGTGTCCTGGTTCGTGCGGATGGCGGGACTCTCTTCCTCGATGAGGTCGGCGATATGCCGATGAAGATGCAGGTCGATCTCCTACGTGTGCTTCAAGAGTCGAAGGTGCGGCCGGTTGGCGCGGAAGATGAAGTCTCGTTCAGCACCCGCGTGGTTTGCGCCTCGAACAAATCCCTTGAAGCGCTTGTGAAGAGTGGAAAATTTCGCGAGGACTTGTACTACCGGCTCAACGTGGTGGAGGTGCGTATCCCGCCGCTGCGAGATCGAGATGGAGATGTGCCTTTGCTCGCGGAACACTTTCTCGAGCGCATCGCGACCCAAGAAGGAATGCGGCGACGCCGTCTATCCCGGGAGGCACTCGCGGAACTCTGTAAGTACGACTATCCGGGGAACGTGCGGCAGCTCGAGCATCTGCTTACGAATGCTGCTGTCATGGCTGACGGCGACACCATCGAGGTGCATGACCTTCCCATTCAGGTCTCGGGAGCCCCAGCGCAGTCCGGCTCGGCCGTTCTTGCTCCGATCGGACCGGAGAAACCCGATGAGGCCCCGCCGCCGGATCCCGAGAACCTGTCCACGAACCTTGATGACTTTAAGTCGAAAGAGCGCTCCAAAATCTTGGAAGCGCTCGAGGCCACGGGATGGAATCGGGCGAAAGCCGCGCGCGCACTGGGCATTCCTCGCCGCACGTTCTACAGACGACTGAAGGAGTACGACATCCTGTGAGCCCGCTAAAGCACACGTTCCGCAGCGCCTGCGCTGCGATTTCACTTTCATTCGTTGTGGGCTGTCCTGTGGCGCCGGTGGAACCACCTGCGGCGGATTCGGCTATTCCTTGCGAAACGGATGACCAGTGCCGACCTCTCGGAGCCGCGTGCGGAATTGTATGGGCATGCGTCGACGGGCTTTGCGAGGCGGAGCCGTCCTCGGGGCGTCCTTGCCCGGAGTAGCGAAGGATTACGCGTCGAAGTCGTAGAGGCCGAGCGCCCAACGGAGGGTGTCGCGGTCAATATTCTGCCCGGTATGAACCAGAGCGACGCGCTTCTTCTGAAGCGAACCCTTGAGCTTCTCGGCGGCAGCGTAGGCCGCCGCTGCAGCGCCTTCAGCCACGTTATGCGTTGTTTCGAGTGCAACTCGAACCGCCTTCTTCATCTCTTCCTCGGTGACCTCGACGATTTCGTCGACGTGGTCCTTCACGATCTCGAAGGGGATCTCGAACGCGCTTCGGGTAGCAAGGCCGTCCGCAAACGTATCGGCTCGGTCGGGGGTCGTTTCGAGCTTCCCACTTCGAATCGATCGCGCTAGCGCATTGGCACGCTCTGACTGGACCGCAATGATCCGGACGTCGGGCCGGAGAGCACGCATCGTGATCGTGACGCCTGCGAGGCCGCTCCCGCCGCCAACCGGTACGATCACCGCGTCGACATCGGGGAGGTCTTGCACGATCTCCATTGCATACGTACCAACCCCCGCGATCAGCATCGGGTCATTCGCGACGTGCACAAAACGAAGACCTTCGTTCGCCGAGCGGGCGCGCGCCTCCGCGAACGCTTCATCGAAGTCATTTCCGTGGGTATGAAGCTCTCCCCCCATCGCTTCCATATTCGCGTTGGTCTCGGGGTTGTTCTTCTTGGGGACGTAAATGACGGCCCGGCTGCCGAACGCTCGTGCAGAGAAGGCCATTGAGAGGCCATGAGAGCTTCGCGTGGCGGTGATGACGCCTCGGCGCCGCTCACGCTCGCTGAGGTTCGCGAAGAGATTGATGCCGCCACGAACTTTAAACGCACCGATTGGCAGGTGGTTTTCGTGTTTGACGTAGGCATCGAACCCCAAACGCGCGCTGAGAAGCGGATAGCGGTAGAGTGGGGTGCTTTTGATGTAGCGATGTACCACCGGCCACGCGCGGAGGACATCTCGAAACTGAACAGGAAGATCGGCCACAGACCTTGGAGTGTACGACACTCTCGCCACACATTAAAAGCGACTCATGTGATGAGTATCCCGCTTGTTGCATTCGTCGGCTCGGGAGCGCCCGCGGATAGGCGCCCAAAGAGGTCCCTAGACAGCCGATTCCCGGCGCTTTTCAACGTGCTCATGTTTCGGGAAAGATTGAGGAAAGACGCTTCTGGGGGTTCTGGTCGAAGACGGCTGTTTTTGAAGGTCCGCTTCTCTGCTTGCGAGTCTTTCACCACGGCGGTAGACCCCGCGGTCCGCCTCGTTCGGCACCCGGCTTTTGGCGTTTCGCGGCGATTCAAAACGCGCGCTTCCGGGCTCATTTCAAACCTCACGGTCCACAGACTCATGCAGACAGAGCTAAATCAGATTTCCCCCGTCGTCGTCGAACTTAAGGTCGAGGTGCCTTGGGATCGCGTTTCCGTTCACCTCGAGCG
>JAHDCI010000026.1:0-15612 GCA_020629955.1 Myxococcota bacterium
TCGCCGCAGTCGCATGCCCCGACCGGAATAAGAAAACATAGCGCCATGCGCGCCCAAAGTGTGGAACGTCGTACCATTCGATTGCCCTCGTACCTTCAAGGATACGAAATTTTTACGATGAGGTGAACGACACTGGGAATGTTCTTTCACTTTCGGTTGTTTCCTTACCTTTTCTCGGGAGTTTTTGTCCCAAGAAACGACGAAGCGGCGAAAACCTCTGAGATCGCGCTTCCCATCCTGTCGATTTCGGAATGCCGCCCATCTGTGGGCTCGACGTGGCAGAAAACCAGGCCATAGTCTCGCCTCTTTGGCCTGTAGGCCTTCTCTCCATGCTCTTCCACCGACCCGATTACATCGTTTTCCTGGCGCTTATGGTCGCTGGGTTTTGGGCGCTTGCGCGACGGACTGGGTTCACCCTTCGGCTGGGGCTCCTCTTCCTTGGAAGTTGCGCCTTCTACATGGCGTGGAAGCCGGAGTATATCTTCCTGATCCTCGGTTCGACGGTGCTCGACTATTGGGTGGGAGGCGCTCTTCACGTCGAAGAAGATCCCCGAAAACGCCGCGCTCTCTTAGGGCTATCCCTCGCCGGAAACCTAGGTCTTCTCTTCGCGTTTAAGTATTACAACTTCTTCGCGATGCATGCGGGGATGCCGCTGCTTGAGGCCGCTTTGCCGGTCGGCATCAGCTTCTATACCTTCCAAACGCTCAGCTACACCATCGATATCTACCGCGGGCAGCTCGCACCCGCGCGGAACTTTGTCGAGTTTGGTGCCTTCGTGACGTATTTCCCGCAACTTGTTGCTGGGCCGATTGTTCGCGCGTCGGAGCTCTTGCCGCAGCTTCAGCGGGAGCCGAAGCTGACGACCGACAAAGTGAGCGAAGGGCTCTTCCTGATCGGCACCGGCCTGGTGAAGAAAGTCGCTATCGCAGACTTCTTGGCCGTAAATCTCGTCGACCGGGTGTTTCAGAGCCCGGATCTCTTCTCGAGCGCTGAGGTGGTCGTCGCTCTCTATGCGTTCACGATGCAGCTCTACTGCGACTTCTCGGGGTACACCGATGTCGCGCGCGGTTCGGCGATGCTGATGGGCTTTGAGCTGCCCCGAAACTTCGATCGGCCTTACCAAGCGACGAGTCCCGCGGCGTTTTGGCGTACCTGGCATATGACCCTCAGTCGCTGGCTGCGGGACTACCTCTATTTCCCGCTCGGCGGCTCGCGAAAGGGCCCCTTCCGCGCGTACCTCAATCTGGCCATCACGATGTTCCTCGTGGGGATCTGGCATGGCTGGTGGCAAAACTTCACGGTGTTCTTCTGGTACGCGCTATTGCAGACCGCCGCGATGGTAGCGCATCGCTTCGTGCATCGCGCGTCCAAGCGGCTTCGCGAACAGAAGGAGAAGCTCGCGCAGGAGCGTGGCGTCCCAGTTCAGGGCTCGACCGATACCCTCCCGCTCCGCGCCCTCAAGGTCTTCGCGAATCTCCAGTTCGTTGTCTTCAGCCGGATTCTCTTTCGAGCATCGAGTATGGAGAACGCCGAGGCGATTACGGACCGCATTCTCGAGGGAACCTGGATTCTGGACCTCTCTTATGGAGAACGGGCCAGCGAAGGGTGGCGCTTCGCGACCGTCCAGATCCCGACCTCCATGTGGTGGATGCTCGGGTTGACCTTTGCGGCGCACTACACGCCCCGCGAATGGTTCGGTCGAGTGCAGTCTGCGTTTATCCGTCTGCCCGCTGTTGCTCAAGCGCTCGCGCTCGCGCTGGTCTTTGCGATTCTCTCCAAGCTCGCCTCTGCGGAGGCCGTTCCCTTTATCTACTTCCAGTTCTGATGACTCGCCTTCCGATCATTGCGCGCATCGAACGTGCCTCGTCTACCCTCTCCGGGAGGTCGCATGAGTAAGCGAAAGCGTGCTTCGAAGCGGAGCGTGAAGGCGGAACCGAAACCAGCGCCGGAGAACGTGAGAGATGCGGCGCAAGATTCGGGAGACCAGGACACCGGCCGTGCCCTCCAACATCTGGGCGTGGTGCTCGCGGTATTGCTCGCCGCCTGCGGCTTCACCTACATCGCTTCCGATTTTGAGACGTTTCGTCCTTACCGGCACGACGGGCCTCTACCGCTTGCGACGCTCTTCAGCAGCGCTGAAGAGCTTCCCGCGTTTGCTGGAGCAGGCAACGAAGGCGACCTTCCGGAGCCTGAGCCATCCGCGGAGGTGGAACCGGATCCGATCGCCGAGGTGATCGAACAGGTGGGGACCGACCCCGACCGGCCTCCATCCCTTCGCCCCTTTGCCCGTCACGACGAAGTGCGTACGCCGATCATTGACGCGGGAGGGCAAGGCCTGCGGCCGTTTTTCGCGCGTCTCGCTGAGACCGCACGCGCACGACTTGAATCCGCGCAGGACGGAGGAACGAACCAGGAGATGCTGACGCGTGTCGGTCATTGGGGCGATAGCTCGATCGCGACGGACCTCATCACTTCGACGATGCGCGAGCGCATGCAGCAGCGCTTCGGCGACGGTGGCCACGGATTTGTCCTTCTCGCGAAGGGCTACCTTCCCTATCGCCATCGAGGACTTCAGCATAGTGCGAGCGACGGCTGGATACTGCGAGAGGTCGTTCGAAACCACATTCGCAGCGGACTCTATGGCTACGGCGGCGTTCAGTTCCGAGGTCGGCCTCGTCAATGGGCACGCTTTGCAACCGCGGAAAGAGGGCGCGTCGGGCACGAAGTCTCTCGGTTCCTTCTTTACTATCAGCGTCACAATCGCGGCGGCGATATTCGCTACACCATTGATGACGGCGAGCGGCAGGTCATTGAGACCCGCAGGGAGGGCGAGGGCTATGTCGATGACGTTGAGACGATTCGTGTGCCGGATGGAGCCCATGAACTCGAAGTGCGGTTCGGTGGAAACGGACAGCCGCGGATCTACGGCGTCGCGATGGAGCGCGATGTCCCGGGCGTTGTGTACGATTCCCTCGGCCTCGTCGGTGCGCGCGCCGCACGGCTGCTGAACTATGACCGCGGACATATCGCCGGTCAGATCCGAATGCGCGGCACCAACCTCATCGTGCTCGCGTTTGGCGGCAATGAAGCGAGCGATAATATTAGCCGTGCGCGCTATACCGAGAGCTACCAAGAGGTGATCGCGCGCATGCGTGCGGGGCGAGACGATATCGGCTGTTTGGTGATGGCGCCGCTCGACCAAGCAGAGCGAAACAGCCGGGGTGAAATCGTCACGATGGAGTCGATTCCAGATATCGTCGCTTCACAAGAAGTCGCTGCACGGGAAGCTGGCTGCGCTTTCTTCAATACCTGGGAGGCCGTTGGCGGGGAAGGGACGATGCGCCGCTGGCTTCGACATCGTCCGCGACTCGCGCTCGCCGACCTCCGCCACGCGACGCCCGCTGGATACGAGCGCGTCGCAGAGCTCTTCTTCAACGCTTTGATGCAGCAGTTCGATCGCTACTTGGAAGAAGTGGAGGCTATGGCTCCGAGCGAGGAGGAACTGCAAGCACCGGGTGAGCAAGGCTCTGAAGAGGCGCCTGACACGGTGGAGCCCAGTGACATCAGGACTTCGCCCTAACGCTGCATCGCTTTCGGCAGCAGCACCCTTCGAAGGACCTGTCCCTCGCTAGTTTCGCTTCTTCTTTTCGAGCAACTGCTCCGCAAGGGACTTGGGCGCCGCCTGCGCGGCTTTCGATTCGCCGGATTTCTGAGCGGGCGTTGCGTCTCTTTGTGGTTCGCGAGGCGCTCGACCTTGGCTTGCTGCCGGCCTCGGCGGCACGGAACGTTTTTGTCGTTCTGCCCGCTTTTGAGCTTCCGCTCTCTGCTTTTCTTCTCGTCTTGAACGGAGCGCGTCAATCGATGCGCCGCGCACGGGTAGTTGCGTCTCCGTCTGCGCGCGACGTCGCCATTTCTCGGGCCAGACGAGGCGCCGCAGCGCGACCGAGAGGAAGAGGCTGAGCAGAGCGAAGATCAAAAGTCCTCGCCAAATCGCAACGTACTGCACTTGGTTCTCGGGACGTGTCGAAAAGACGTCAACGAGGTTCGGTCGTACCGTGCCACCGGTCATGGCGGCGAGGCGCGCAAGAAGCTCAGGGTTCGAGGGGGCGCCGGATAGTTCAACTGCGCTGGTGCTCACCGTGCCTGCGCTCCCAATGAGGCCACGCTCATCTTGTTCAACGCTCACGAGATAGGGGCCGGGGCGATTTGCGTCGAAGGTCGCTTCATAACGGCCAGGACCGGTCTGCTCGAGATCGACATCCGCATGGTCTCCACCGGGAAGTGCGACGCTGCCGCCGAGATTTAGGTAGTTGCGGTAATTGCCATTCTGGCCGATCGCGTCGACGCGGATTCTTCCCACGCCGTTTTCGATGCTCACATGAACCTGCGCATCCTGGGATTCAGGGTTTCGCACGATATCGCGGGCGAGCTGTGAAAAGAGCCGGGCGTAGCCATCCCATGGGACCCAGTCTTGTGCGAATTCGCTGCCGGCATCGGTCGTAAAGACGGCCGAACGGCCGAGCCCATATTGCCAAGTCGTAAGAAGCGGGTCGGATTCGCTTGCGGAAAGGAGAACATTCGAGCGTGCTCGTGCGTTCACGAGGGAGTAACCACCGAGGATGGGGCTCTCTTCGAAGTTGATTCCTGAGAGCACGGGCGAGTTGGATCGACGCGTCGCCCGGAATGCTTCTTCCCGGAGCGCCGCTCGGCTCGCTTCGATCGTCTCCTGCGTGAAAATACGCGGGAGCTCTCGCAGGTCCTCAACGATGTAGAAGCGACCTCCGCCTAGGGTGGCGAGGCGTTCTAGCTCGGCGGTGTCTGCGCCGTTCCCCATGGAAACGACCGACGTCGTGATGCCCTGCTGATGTGCGCGACGAACTTGCTGTCGGCAGCCACCGATTTGCTCCGAGTCCTCACCGTCGCTGAAGAGCAGCATATGTTTCAGCTGGGTGCGCTCGGAGTTGAGCGCCTGATACGAAGCTTCGAGTGTGATGTCGACGTAGATCCCGCCACCGCCCGGCTGCGCTCGTCGTACAGCGGCGGCAATGGCGCCAGGGTCGGTGACAGTGACCATGGGCTGCGTCCAATTCACCTCGGTGTCGACATGCATGACGCCGACTCGGTCCCGCTGAGAGAGCAGCATCGCCGAGCGGGCTGCGGCCTCGTTGGCGAGGTCGAGTTTGGTGCGCCCTCCGGAAACAGTTGCGCCCATTGAACCGCTATTGTCCACGGCGATGATCATCGCGAGCGAGAGCCGGTCCCGTCGCTGGCGTAGGTCAAAGGTCGCGGGGAGGGCGTCTTCGATGGGGGTGTATGCGTATCCGCCGAGACCGAACGCTCGCCGAGCGCCGATCATCAAGAGGCCCCCACCGAGGTCGCGAACGTAGCTCCGGATTGCGAGCATTTGCTCTTCCGAGAGCGCGCGCGCACTCAGGTCACTGAGGACCACCAAGTCGTAGCTCAAGAAGCGGCCGGTCTCGTGAGGAATCCCGAGCGCGTCCGTGCGATGGACCTCCATTCCTCCTTGCTCGATAGCGCTCGCGAGCGCGCTTGCGAGCTCCGGTTCGTCGGCGGCGAGCAGGACGCGTGAACCCCCGGCGACGCGGACGAAGCCGCCAGATTCGTTGTTGGTTCTGCCGTGGTCGAGTCCTTCGGCGGTGGGCTCTACCAGTACGTCGTAGCGATGGACCCCCGGCTCATCGGCGTCGTCTCGAACGACAAGAACGTCGCTCCCCTCTCGAAGATTTGCCATCGCCTCGGCGATCGGGACGCCATCGCGGAGAACCCGGACTCGCGCTTCTGTCTCCTGCGTCGCTTCGGTGACGATTCGAACCTCGATCGGTTCGCCTTCGCGGACGTTCTCTGGAACTTGCACGGCGCGCACGGCGACCTCGTTTTCGGCCTCGCGTACCAGCGGTACAACATCGATCGCGACGCCTCGCCCCGCTGCGACCTGTGCCGCCGCGATCGCGTCACCACGATTCTCGGAACCGTCGGAGATCACGACGATGCGACCTGCATAACCTTCGGGAAGCACGGAGAGCGAGTGCCGGATGGCGCTTCCAAGATCAGAGGCTTCCCTCGGAACACTGGCGGTCCAGGTCAGTTCCGGCGCGCCGAGGGCTGGCAGACTCTCGGTGGCACTTTCCGCACCGAAGACCACGATCCCTGCTTGGTCATCGGCCTCCATTTCGCGCGCACTTTCGCGAATCGCATCTTCGACCTCACCGCTACCGTCCGCTCGGCGCAAAGGGGTTGCATGTTCGATGCTTCGGCTGCGATCGACGGCGAAGACTACAGCCAGGCGGTCGACGGGGAGTCCCGCTTCGAAACCGCCAAGCGCACAGGTTAGCGCGACGGCTCCGGCGCCGCTGACGATCTGAATCCATCGTCGCCGGCCGCCGAACTGCGCCGGTAGCTGACGCAGTCGCCATAGTAGGAATAGGCAGATGGGGACCGCGGCCAAAAGTAGATAGGGAGAGGAGAAACGGATCATGCCGCGCGCCTTCTTCGCTCGCTCGGACGACCCGAGACGGAGCGCGTCGCCCAAGCGATTTCCAGCGCGAGGATCAGCAGGAGGAGCAGGCCGACCCATTGCCACAGATCGGAGCGTTCTTCTGGGGCCTCCACGCCCGCGAGCGTCTGCCCTTCGCCGGTGACAAAAACCGCGCGATGGCTGATATCACTTTCACTCTCGCTGAGGTGGTTGCGCATCGCGAAGAGTTCCCGCTCACCGACCTCTGCTCGGTAGACCCCAGGCTCCGCCTGAATCGGTACGATCGCGAGCCCGCCTTGAACGGGGGCTTCGATCGTCGCGCCACTCGGGGTCTCAACTTCGACGCTACGTTGATCGGAAGCGGGAACCCGCAGTGATTCCCCAAGCGGACCGTCCGGGATTCCTCCACTCGCGCGCCGATTGCGGGCGCGCTCGAGTAAGTTTCGCATCACGATGACGAACGAGGGGTCGGACGGCCAGTTCGACTGATCCGGGTTAAACGAAAAGAGTGTGGTTTCGCCCGCGGGTCGCTCGATGCCTGCGGCAATCACGCCCGCGCTGCTCTGAACCAGAGGTGTCATCCCGGAGATATCTCGTGCTTCGCCGAATCGCACCCGGCCGAGGTTCGCAAAGCGCAGTCTGGGATCGGCCTCGCTCCAGTCGGTGATATTGCCCCGTTCTCCATCCGCCAGCCGCGCCTCAAAGACCTGGTTCTGATTTGGAGCGAAGACGATCGAGTCTCCGCCTGGGGCTTCCGCTGGAACGTCGCCACAGAAAATCTGAAGGCCATCGAGCGGGGTTTGCTCTTCTCTTTCCGCGAGCGCGGGAAGAGACGTGCGAAAGAGCTCGACTTCGCTGTCGGTGCGCAGGGCTCGCATGACGCTCTGAGGGGGTGTTCCGATGACGAATACCGGGAGTCTTCGTGCTCCTGGGCTCGGTAGGACGACTTGGTCGTCGAGCGCAAAAACATCCGGGAGCCCATCGGCGGGCTCCAGTCGCAGGCCAACGTGCGCCGCGCGACCTTGGTCGTCGGGCGGAAGGTCGACCTGCAAGACAACGCCGCTCGATTGCTCGGAATCAATTCGGAGACGACGCGATGCGAGCGCTTGCTGTCCAGGCATCAGCTCGGCGATCACGAAAACATCGCGCGGTTCTGAGCTTGGGTTGAGCACACGCGCAAAAATGTCCGCTCGGTCCGCACCTTCTTCTGGGCGCGGGCGAACATCCGCATCCACGATGCCGAGGTTCTGGTCCTGGTAACCGCTCGCGATGGTGACTTCCTGTACTTCGATTGGAAGTGCTGCGAGAAGCTCCACTTCTCCTTGCTGAGAGCCATCCGTGAGGATCACGATACGGCTGCCTTCGGGAGAGTCGGCGAGCCTTTCGCTTGCGATGGCGACCGCCTCCTCGAGATTTGCGGAGGTCCCGCGGATCTGAAGTCGGTCAACCGCCGTGCTGAGGGCGTGCCGATCGGATGTGAGCGGAGAGAGAACTGCGGTTTCCCTTCCCGACTCGATAAGCATCATTCGCCCACCCGGTGGAAGGTCGTCGGCGTAGGCCTGAGCGGCGTTCCGGGCAAGCTCGAAACGAGTCTCCTCCCCATTTGCGAATGCCGCCATCGAGCTCGATGCGTCGACGATGATCGCGAGCTGCGCGCCGCTCGGAATCGAGGCGCTACCGGAAGGTCGGGCGAGAGCGAGTGAACCTGCGATGATCGCCAAGATCTGAAGCAGGAGGGATACTTGCGGGACGAGCCTTCGCCACGGCCTCTCTGCACGAAGGTCGGCGAGGGCTTCTTGCCAAAGTAGCGTTGAGGCGATGACTCGTTCTTGTCGTCGGCGCCGCAGGATATAGAGCGCGACGAGCGGCCCGATCAGAAGAAGCCAGAGGAAGCTCCATGGAGAAAGGAAACTCATCTCCGGATTCCAGTCGCGGAGGCGCCCGAGAGATAACGGAGCAGGGACTCTTCGAAGGGCTCGCCGCCTCCGACTTGGAGGTAGCCGACCCGGCGTCGTTTCGCGTAGCGTTGAAGCGCTTCGAGATAGGCGTCGACGCGCGCTTCGTAGGCTTTGAGTGTCCGTGCGTCGAGGGAGACTTCGACCGCATCGCCCGTCTCGCTATCGATAAGCCGAAGATCACCGCCAAGGGTCGGGTAGAGCTCCTCTTCGTCGACGATATGAAAAAGAGAGACCTCGTGTTTCTCCGAAAGGAGTCGATCGATCGCGGATTCGTAGCCCGCAGGATCGAGAAAATCACTGATGAGGAGTACCAGCCCCGGTCGTCCTCGGCGGGCGACGAACGCATCAATGCTCCGGCGCAAACTGGTCTCCCCCGAGGCCTGCATCTCTTCGAGATAACGAAAGACACGGGGGGCACGTGCGAGCCCGCGGGATGGCGGCAAGGGCCTCGCGATCGAGGTGGAAAAAGGCGTCACTCCAACGCGCTCTCCGCCGGAGAGAGCGACGTAGCTGAGCGCTGCCGCGACGCGCTTTGCAGTGTCGAACTTCGGTGGTTTTCCGACGCTCATCGAAGCGGAGGAGTCGATCAAAACCGTGACGCTGAGGTCCTCCTCCGCGACATAGAGGCGGAGCACAAGCTCATCGAGCCGAGCGTACGCATTCCAGTCGATCCGCCGAATATCGTCCCCGGGAACGTAAGCGCGATGATCGGCGAACTCGACCGAAGAGCCCCGCCGGAGCGATTGCCGCGCACCCCCAGCCCCGCCGACGAAGCGTTTGCTGACCATCAAACGAAGCCGGCGAAGTCGTTTCAGAAAGTCGCCGTCGAGCAGCCGTGCTTTGGTGGTCTGTTCGGGAACTTCGGTCACGTGATTATTGACCATGCCAGGTGGAACCGTCACGGGTGACCAGTCCCCGCCGGGTGACGGGAGAGTGCGTCACGAAGTAGAAGGCGAGAGTATGCCCGTCCGATTTCGCAGTCGCGAATCGCATCATGACTCCGTCGAAGGCTCTTCCGAGGACCCGGGGTTCGGTGCCGGATCGGGCGAAGCTGCGCTCGCGGGGGTCGCAGAAGCCGCCATCATCGCGGCTTGCGCTTCTTCGCGTGCTCGCTTCGCGGCTTCACGCTGCGCGTTTCTCGCGGCGTACGCGGCATCGGCTGCGGCATTTCGGGAAGCCCGATATTGTCGAACATTCGTCGCGATGGCAGCACAACGTCGTTCGAGCATTGCGAAGAGAAGAAAGGCGAGTCCGCCGTAGAACGCGAGCGCCGGGATCCCCTCGATGAGCCGGGTTAGGTCGCGATCATCGGATGCTTCGAAGCCCGTCATGATGTGTGCGAAAGGCACAAATCGCATCGCCCACGGGAGGTGATCATCGGCATCTCGGAATGCCGTGGGGTCCATGGTCGCGAGCAAAAAGATCGGGACCAAGGAGAGCAAAAAGAGGGACCCGATAACGATGACTCGCGAGAGCACCGCACTTCGTGCTGTCACCCGAAGGTAGCTCGCGAAGTAGAGCGCCCAGATACTGACAGCGCAGTTCCCGGCCATGACCATCGCATTCCCGAGGACCGTCTCATGCCTGAGCGCGGCTGGATCAATGAAGGTTGCGACCACCATTTGAATCGCCATTCCGCCAGCCGCCGCGGCGATCAGAAGCAGTGTCGCGAAACGCGCGGTCGGTGCAGCACCGGGACCGAATCGGGAACGGAACCGGACCCAGAAGCCGCCGTCTTCCACCTTTTCTTCGTAGGTCCGCGGAGGAAGCGGTGGCTCGTTCGCGAAAAGTAGGGCGAGGAAGAGCATGAAGAAGCCAAAGCAGAAGGAGAAGATCGGCAGCGCTTCGTCCCAATCGCGGGGCCGGAGGACCCCGGTCAGGGCGCCGAGGATGGCCCAGCCGACTGGCACCGCGAAGAGAGACCAGATTTTGAAAGGCGTATTCCGGTCTTCCGAAGAATGCCGTACCCCCGCGATGGCAGATGCGAGAAAGAACCAGACCAGAAGAATGGTGAGCAAGATTGGGAAGACGAAGGCGAACGTAAAGGTATCGAGCTCGAAGAAACGCTGCGAGAGCGCCTCCGCGAACCAGAAGGGGCCTTCGGTCACGAGCTCCCAGTCGTGATCAACCGCTTCGCCAATCGCGGTGATCATTCCCCAAATCATCATCGATATCGGTGCAGATGTCGTGATCGAGAGGAGCAAAGAGACGCGAGTCGACCGGACTCTCGCGGAAACGGATAGACCAAAGGAGACCGCGATTGCGAGGGAGAGTAGAATCCCGAGGAATGCAAAGAGCACATCGGTTGGCGTGATGCCGCCAAAGAGGAAGCCGACGCCCACAAGGGGGAAGAAGGCGACGAGGGCCACCGTGAATGCGACGAAGTTCGCGAGGAACTTTCCGGTCACGATTTTCGCTGGGTCCATGCCCGTCAGGATCAAGCTCTCGTAGGTCTCGGTCTCGCGTTCGGTCGTGAGCGCAGTCGACGCCGCGGCGGGGGCCACGAGCGCGACAATGCCCGCGATGAGCGAGAAGAAGACCTGGAAGAGCACTTGTCCAGCCTTCGCTGGATTCATCCCCGAAGCGGTGCTGGCGCCCATCATCAGGATGACAAACGCAAGGCCCGCGGTGGAAAGGTAGAGGAAGCGAATAAAGAGCTTCAGCCGGAAGAGCGTTTGCAGCTCCTTCACCAAAATCGGGTTTGGGTCGGCGAAGCGCTCCTTCATGCGTTCCAAGAAACCTGGCTTGGTGCTCTTGGGCGCATTCATCTCGGCGTTCGGTGCCGCGTCGGTCGATGTGCTCATTGCACTTCTCCTCGCGTCACTTCGAGGAAGATATGTTCAAGATCGTTTCGTTCCGGTTCGACACGAATGACGCTCAATCGTGCGTCCACGGCAGCTCGCACAATCTCGGCCACCGCCTCATCGCCTCCTTGGTAGAGAATGCGCAGCGCGCCATCGGGGCCGCGCTCGAGATTGCGGACCTGAGGAACGGCGAGGAAGGCACTCTCGCCTCCTTCTGGGTATTCCAGGAGCCGGATCTTGACTGCGCGCTCCGGTCGAAGCTTCTGCTGGATTTCGTTGACGTCACCCGTCGCGAGGACCCGCCCCTTCTCGAGGATCGCGACGGAGGTGACCATATCGGACAGCTCCGTGAGGATATGGCTTGAAAGCATGATGGTCTTGCCGAGGCCCCGGAGCTGCTCGATCAGGTCACGCATTTCGATGCGGGCTCGCGGGTCGAGACCATTCGCAGGCTCATCGAGAATCATGACTTCCGGATCGTGCAGGAGCGTCCGCGCGATCGCGAGACGCTGCGTCATCCCCTTCGACATATCGGAGACCATACGGTCGGTCAGAGTGATGAGATCGGTGAGCTCCATTACCGCGCGGACCGTTCTCTCCCGCGCACTCCGATCGATGCCGTACGCGGAGGCAAAGAACGAGAGGTACTCGTGCACGGTGACGTTTTTATAGACCCCAAAACCGTCGGGCATGAAGCCTAAGATCTGGCGCACTTGGCGAGGGTGATCGACGACGTCATAGCCTCCTACGAGGATCCGCCCTTGCTGTGGTTCGAGCAGGGTGGCGATCATTCGAAGCGTCGTTGTTTTGCCGGCACCGTTCGGTCCGATAAATCCGAAGACTTCACCCTTTGGGACGTCAAACCAGACGTCCTGGAGCACCGCTAGTTTTCCGAAGTTGTGGGAGATTCCTTGAACTTTGATCATCGCCAGTCCTCCGTGGCTCCCACGCCTTCTGGAACGGCCTCGAGAGGCGCGGTATCGAGCTGCGGGACGACGCGAATGAAGCGGTAATCCTCCTCGCAGGAGAAGGTCTCAATCTCCTCGCAGCGTTCGGGGAGCCGACCGATCAAGACCGGTACGCCAAGCGTTAACGAGTTTGGTTCGGGTGCCAGAATTTGGAGCAGCACCTCTTCGCTCGAGGTGATTCCGAGCAGGGTGCGCAGCGTCAATCTCGAGCTGCCGCCATCCGACCATTCGTCGACCAGTTGCGTCGTCGCGCCTTCGGGCACGGGAGCGCTTTGGCCGGGTGCAAGGTCGCCAACCGAATAGATCCAGCCGCCGCCATCGATTAGGACTGCGCCGCGAATCTCGGTATCGAGATTGTTTTGCACCGTGCGAATCCGCTCTTCTTCACGTTGAAACACGACTCCGCCATTCAAATCTTGTCTCTCTTCCGAGCGCGTATAGATCGTGGTCCAGAGCCCTCCCGAGATACCCTCGAGGGTTCGCGCGTTCCCACGCTGCAATACGTTTGTTCTTCCATGACCGATCGCCCCAGAGCCGATGAGTCTGCCTCGGTCGGAGATCGGCAATGCGAAGCGATGGGAGTGCGTCAGGTAGTGAGCGGTGAGAGAGCTTGTGAATGCGGCGTCGCTTCCCTCGCGAACCTCGCTGATGGCAATTCGCCGATAGCGCATCCGAATTCCCTTCCCGAACGAACCCACGACAAGCAGCAATCCCAAGCACGCCAGAGCGATAAGGGGCGTCGTTACGGTCGCGAGAAGCGGCCTGCCCTTCTTCCGAATCCAGTGAAAGTTCAGCGGTCCGATCGCGATGATGTAGAAGAGGAGAAGGAAGGCGACGGGGACGAGCGCAATGTGGAAGTTCGCGTTGGGATCGAGCAATCGCTCTGCGGTCCGTTCGCGCAAGCGATCGGTCTCGAGCCGAAAGATCGGAAGACGGTGACCTTCGATTCGCGGCCTTAGTACAATCGCATTGATGAGTTCACGGACGTGCGAAGCGTGGCTCGCGTCTTCCACGAAAACGTCGTAGCCCGCCACGAACGCGCGACCGAAGCCGACATCTCGCGATGCGCCGAAAGTCTCCGTTGTGCAGTCTGGACAGCTCATGGGACGCAGCGCGCCGGGGATGAGCGCGCTCTGCCGACTCACGCCAGCGGATCCCATCGAGAGCTGAGGAAAGAGGCTGCGAACGAACGGTCCGTTTCGATCCTCGGGTGTTCGGAGCGACACCAGGAGTGCGCCGCCGCTTTCGACATAGTCGCGGAGCGCCCGGGTCTGAGTGGGGTCGAGACGCTCGAGCGAGGGCGCGTGCGCAACAACCAGCTCCACCTGCTGCCAAAGCTCCGCGCTCCGCGGAGAGATCGGGTCGGACGTATTGGAGTCGAAGGGAAGGGTACCGACGAAGAGCCGATCTCCGCTCACTCCGTTCAGACCTTGTATTCGAGGACGAAGCGTCGAAGCTTGTTCCGCGATGAGAACAATGGAGCGGCCGTTGTTCGACAGATACTCGCTATTGCTGCCGAGCCGGATATCGTCCTGCCGATATTCGACCTGGAGAGAATCATGGTTTTCGAGTGGCAGGAAAACGCGACGTGATTCGCCGGCCGGGAGATCGAGCGGGATTTCGTAGGGGCGTTGCTGGTTGTAGCGTCGAGTGTGTCGGTCGCCGATATGAAGAGAGCCCGTCAATGCTTGAGGCGAGCGGTTGCGCGCGACGATTTGAACCGCGCCGTGTTGAATGAACTCATCGGAGAGATAGGGGCTGAGCGAAATTTCAACCGGGTCCTGCTCGATCTGAGCTGACGCGACGCGAGGGAGCGAGAAGACGGCAGCCAGGAGTATGAAGAGGCGAGCGTTCATCCCGCGATCGCCTCCGTCGCGGCCGCGGCGGTGGGAACTTCGGTGAGCAGCCGATCGATCACGTCGTCGGTCGAGACGCCGTCCGCTTCGGCTTCGAAGCCGAGAATGAGGCGATGCCGGAGTGCGGGCTTTGCCACCCGCTGAACGTCTTGGATCGCCACGTGCGCTCTCCCGTTCAGGATGGCGTTTACCTTTGCCGCAAGAAGTAGCGCCTGTGCCGCTCGAACCCCGGCTCCATATTGGAGGCACTCTTTGGCAACGCTCGCGGCGTTCGGATTTTCGGGGTCGGATGCGCCGACGAGGCGCGCGGCATAACGGAGGACGACGGACGCGCACGGCACATCTCGAACGACGCGTCGTAGATGCATGATCTCCGCCGCGTGGAGGACTTCGGGGACGTCGGGGTTGGCGTTGCCTGTCGTACGCTGGAGGATCTCCACGAGTGTATTTTCGTCGGGGGAAGGAACGAATATTTTGAAGAGGAAGCGGTCGAGCTGAGCTTCTGGAAGGGGGTAGGTTCCTTCCATCTCGATCGGATTTTCGGTCGCGAGTACGACGAAGGGTTGCTCGAGGAGATGGCGTTCACCTGCGATGGTGACGCTCCCTTCCGCCATCGCTTCGAGGAGTGCGCTTTGGGTCTTGGGAGTCGCTCGGTTGATCTCGTCGGCGAGAACGAGCTGTCCAAAGATTGGCCCTTTCTGAAGCTCGAAGCGCTTTCTGCCTTGCTCGTCGACGCTCACCATATTCGTCCCGACAATGTCGGAAGGCATGAGGTCCGGCGTGAACTGAATCCGGGAGAAGTCGAGCGACATCGCGCGGGCGAGGGTTCGGACAAGAAGGGTCTTGCCGAGTCCAGGCGCGCCTTCGAGAAGGGCGTGCCCGCCCGCAAAAAGACAAAGCAAGACTTCCTCGACGACCTCATGTTGGCCGACAACGACGCGAGAGACTGCGTCGCGAAGACTTCTCGCCGCGTGGCTGAATCGCTCGATTTCTTCCGTGCTACTCATTCTATCTTTCCTGGCCGTTTCGCTGAACGGAAGTGCCTTTGGGGGGCTCGCCGTGGGGAGGGTGGTAAATCTTCATGGAGGAGGTCAACGATTTCGATTCGTGTGAGTGCGGGATCAAGTGATGGATCGGCGTTCGTGGTGGACGATCGCCCTTCAAGCGACGTGACCGTTGGGCTAGTCGCCAAAGAACGTTCGTACATGTTCTCGGTAATCCTGCGGGATGCGGCTTCGGTCGACAGCACCCCCTTCGCCACTCGCAGCTTCGCCCGGCATCGACGCGCCATCGGGAGCGGTATCGGCAGCGCTCCCCGAGGGATCGACCCATTCGGTCCATGAACGGCTCGGACTGCCCTCACCGCGGACGGGCCGAACGCGAGCGAGTGGGCCCTGGCCATTGCCGAGCGCGTCGGTCTGGCCACCGCTGGGACCGGTTCCGCCACCGTGGCCTGTGCCGCCTTGTCCAGCGCCGTTTCCGTTTCCGTTTCCGTTTCCGTTTCCGTTTCCGTTTCCGTTTCCGTTTCC
>JAHDCI010000026.1:15712-41566 GCA_020629955.1 Myxococcota bacterium
CGTTTCCGTTTCCGTTTCCGTTTCCGTTTCCGTTTCCGTTTCCGTTTCCGTTTCCGTTTCCTTGGCCCGGCATTGGCATCGCGCCGCCTTGACCTTGTTGGCCCTGCTGTCCTTGGCCCTGCTGTCCTTGGCCCTGCTGTCCTTGGCCCTGCTGTCCTTGGCCCTGTTGTCCTTGGCCCTGTTGTCCAACTTGATTTTCGAGTCGGTCGAGCTGATCGAGCGCCTCGCGAAGACGGCGCTCTACCTCATCTGCACTCAACGACTCACCTGTCTGTGCTTGCTCGTCGCGGGCTGCGTTGTTTTCCGCGGCGCTTTGATTTCGTAGCGCATTGGCGAGTCGCTCACGCTCTTCTGGGGTGAGTCGGTTCCAGCCTTCGCGCATCGCGTCGACCGTCGCTTGGGTGAGACCACTCCCGTCTCCGTCTCGTTCGAGTCGCTCTAGCTGCCGTCCGAGCTCTCCCTGCATCATCTCGGGCATCGCCTCCGCGAGCTGACGGGCAAGTTCCGCTTGCTCGGAGCGACGATCGAGGAGGTTCTCTCTACGAAGAAGACTCCGGGAGAGTGCTTGGTCGCCCTCTCGCTCGGCTGCTTCTGCGGCATCTCGAAGTGCTTGGCGAGCTCGCTCGCGGTCCGCTTCCTCACGCCGGGCCGCGGCACGTTCGACCTCCCGGTCGAGCGATTCGAGATCACGCTCTGCGAGTGCGCGAGCCATCTCTTCTTCGCTTTCGGCAAGGGCCTCCGACGCCGCCTCCCGGGCGCGTTGCGATTCGGGCGATTCCGGCCTTCGCGCTTCTCGGGCGAGTTCTTCGCGAAGTCGCTGCGTCCGGTCGAGGGCTTCACGTTGCGGGAGTCCCTCCTGAAGCGCCTCGCGTAGCTCGCGAGCTTCGCGAGCGAGTTGTTCGAGCCGGGTTCGGCTTTCTTCGTCGCGCGCGAGTGGAGTGAGCTGTTCGATTCGTTCAAGCGCATCCGGGCTATCGATCTGAACTTCGATCTCACCTCGATGTGCAACGGCGGCGCTCTTTGTCGGTAGAAAAAAGATTCCGACCGCTGCCGCGGCGATGAGCGGGATCCCCAGCGCCTCTCGCCGGTAAACGCGCGGCGCGACCTTGCGATTTCGCTGTGGATCCTGAAGGAAGCGGGCGGCGGATTCGAGCGTCGCCTTGGGGGTATGGTCCCCCTGCTCGTAAGCACTGACGATGGCTTCGTCGGCTTTCAGGCGTTGGTCGATATAGTGAACGATATGAGGTTCGCTTGGCCGTTTCCGCATGGCCCAGAGGAACGCGATCACGGGCGCCACGCCGAGCGTAGTCACCCAGATCCAGCGTGGAACCTCAGGGAAAAGCCACGCCAGCAGCGCTCCGAACACCACGATCGCCGCCGCAACCCAGACGCTTCGAACCATCGTTTCGCGAAACGCCCAGCGACGTCGCACGCGGCCGATTAATGCGCGCAAGGGCGCAAGCGCCAACGCTGAAGTGAGGGGCGCGCTCATTGAACTCGTCCTCCGCGCTCTCTCCGACTATCGAACACCACGGCGATAGTACACATTTCGCCTGGAATTCTTGGCATCAAACCGAGAAATATTTCTCCGAGGCGGCGCGGTATGATCTTTCCGTGGATTCGGGGAACACCAAGTGGATGGCGTAGGAGCATCCGCGGAGAAACGTGACCGGGGATAGAAGTTCTTCCCCAAATGTTGCGCGAGAGCTTTTTGCGCCCGGGGACCGGAACGCCGTTCTTTTGGCTCAGGTTTGAACGCTCGTCGAACCCAATCACGCCCGGCTTACCAACACCCCGTCGGTTTCCTCCCATTCTGAATTGGGGGAGTGGTGCGTGCGCAGATGCGTCCGATCCGAAGCCAGATATTGTATATATTTGGCAAGAATTGGAGGGTGTGTGAGTGATTAAAAATGTCGCGAAGTAGGATTCGGAGTACATCCACGAGCCGCCAAGCCCAGCTCTCGAAAAGAAGCTCGCCAGAGTCGAGACTTCTCCGCACACTCCACGAATGAAGGTCACGCGAGAGTCTACGCTTCAGCAGATCGAATCCTTCCCGCGCCTCGCACAGGTATTGAGCGTCGCGGAAGAAGAAATGGATGACGATCCGGGCCATGACCTCGAGCATTGTTTACGCGTCGCAGGGTGGGCGGCGGAGCTTGCCCCCACCGAGCACGTCGAGCTTGCACTTGCAGGAGGTCTTCTTCACGACATCGTCAACGTCCCCAAAGATTCTCCGCTTCGCAGCAGCGCCAGCGAGCTCAGCGCAAACCGAGCCGCGGAGATCCTTGCGGAATCCGGATTCGATCCCGTCGAGCGGGCAGCCGTGCATCGCGCGATCCTCAATCATAGCTTCAGCCGAGGCGCGACGCCCGAGACCCCGCTCGGAGCGGCGCTTCAAGATGCCGACCGGCTGGAAGCGGTCGGAGCCATCGGAATCGCCCGCACGTTTTCGACCGGCGCGAAAATGGGGGCGCAATACGCCCACCCCGTCGATCCGTGGGCACAAGCGCGTGAGCTTGATGACCGATCGTTTACGGTCGACCACTTCTTCAAAAAGCTGCTTCGCTTGCCGGCGTCGTTTCAGACCCAAAAAGGCCAACGAGAGGCTCGCCGGCGGATTAAGATCATGAGTGATTTCTTGGTTCAGCTCGGCGTTGAACTTGGGAAACCCGGCGCCGAATTCGCGCTTCAAGCGCTTGAGCAGGAGTTGGCTCTGCCTACGGAAACCTGACCCCCTGTACGTGTCTTGCACAAAAAAGCCTTGTCGCCATGCTTTTGGATCCTCTACCTTATTTAGGTGGAATTCATTTCGCGCTCTTTGCTTTGTAGTCTGATCCTTGCGTTTGCGGGGTGCACCAACGCGGTCGCCGTGGGCGGACAAGGCATTTACTGCTCTGAGAAGGTGGGCGCGTCGATTTCCACGGGTGCGCGAGAAGACGCAATCGTCAACGGCTCACCAACCAGCGGCTACCCCGCGGTCGGCTTTCTTTCGAGCAGTCCTAGCGGTCGAGCGTTTTGCACCGGCACGGTGATCGGGCCTCGAACGGTCCTGACTGCGGCCCATTGTGTGACGGGGCGGTCATCCGCCTTCTTTAACTTTGGCGCGTCGGATAGCGCTCGCGAACGCAGCATCTCCGCGACCACCCATCCTCACCCGAGCTACAATCCGGGAACTCTCGCGAACGATATCGCCTACCTTCGCTTGAGCGAGGACGCGGGCGTGACGCCGGTTCCGGTCCGGCGCGAGCCGGTCAATATCGGCACGAACATGACCTTGGTCGGTTTTGGTGTCTCAGATGGTCCCACGCAAAGCGGGGGCGGAACCAAGCGTGAAGTGGGCGTCACGGTCGCACGGCTGCGAACGACCGTCTGGGAGTACGACACCATGGGCGGTCGGAGTGCCTGCAACGGAGACTCCGGCGGGCCCGCGTTTATCAATGATGGGGGAAGCCTGATCGTCGCCGGCGCGACGAGCTATGGCGATCAGTTCTGTCGCGCTTTCGGCGCGTACACCCGTCTTGACCTCTACGCTTCTTTCTTCCCAAGCGATGTGGTCTACGACGATGGGACGGGCGGCACGCCTCCCGGTGGCGGCACGACCGATCCGCCCCCGGCGGGCGGGGTTTGCACGAACACCTGCATGCACGCCTTTGACGGCGAGTGCGATGATGGCGGGCCGGGGTCGATCTACAACGTCTGCGCGCTCGGTACCGATTGTGGCGATTGCGGTCCACGCGGCGGCACAACCCCAGAGCCGGAACCCGAACCTGAACCGGAACCCGAGCCGGAACCCGAACCTGAGCCGGAACCGGAGCCCGAGCCGGAACCCGGACCGGGCGCCGGCGAGGATGACCTCCCGACGCTTCCCCCTCCACCGCCTCCCGCGCCGGAGTATGATCCGACGAAGGGACCCGAGGGAATGAGCGAGCGCCTCTGCGATGACAGCTGTCCCTTCGCAAATGACGGCGAATGCGACGATGGTTCTTCGGGAGCGGTGTGTGTTATCTGCGCTCGCGGCACCGACTGCAGCGACTGCTCTTAGGAGCTCACGATGGGCGGCCGTTGTCCGCGATGATCGCGCCCCGCTCACGCATGCTTTCGATCGCGTTCTGAATGTCGCCTGGTTGGAGCTCGACGCCGCGCGTTGCCCATCGACACAGCCGGACCTCGTATCCGAGAGCGCAGGCATCTTCGACCGTGAAGCGAACGCAGTAGTCGGTGGCCACGCCGCAGACCGAGAGCTTCGTGACACCCTTCGACTGAAGGAAGGCGTGCAGGCCCGTGTCTCTTCGTTTCGCGTTGTCGAAGAAGCCAGAATAGCTATCGACGGTTGGTGTCTGCCCCTTCTGAAATACGACCGCGCGATCGAGGCCGCACTCCGGCACAAAAGACGCACCGTGGGTTTGCTGTACGCAGTGGTCCGGCCAAATGATCTGAGATAGCCCATCGAGTTCAATCAGTCCGGTTTTGCCAGGGTGCTGCGAAGCAAACGAACCGTGGTCTTTGGGATGCCAATCTTGGGTGGCGATCACGAGCTCGAAATCATCTACGAGCGCCCGAACATCCGGAACAATCTCGTTTGCGCCGGGCACGCCGAGCGGTCCTCCGGGCATAAAATCGTGCTGCATATCAACGACAATGAGTGCGTGAGTCATGGTGAGTCCTTCGAAGTCGCTAGTGTGGTTCAAATCGCTAGAAGAGCCCTCTTCCGCCAGGAACGCCGATCCGAGCTTCGCTCTTCGTTCGACATAATCCTAAAGAGAGAAGTCGAAGCCGCGCTCTTCGAGTTCTTGATATCGTCCGCGGTCGAAGCGGTACAGTCGCGCCGGTCTCCCGGGACCCGTTGTCCGCTCGTCGGTCTCTACCAAGAGATCGAGAGAGAGGATCTTTTTTCGAAAATTGCGTTTGTCGATCTCTTCGCCGCGTACGGTTTCGTAGAGGTGCCGAAGCTGAGAGAGCGGAAATGCATCCGGAAGCAGCTCGAAACCGATCGGACGGTAGCGAAGCTTGCCCTGCAGCCGTTCCTTCGCTCGCGCGACAATCGACGCATGATCGAACGCCAGCTTGGGAAGTTCGTCCTCGACGAAGAATCGAGCGTCGCTCGCATCCGTGGCAGCGCGCACCGAGTGATCTCGGATATTGACGAGCGCGAAGTAGGCGACCGAGACGGTGTGGCCGCGTGGATCCCGCTTCGGCTCTCCAAAGGTATAGAGCTGCTCAAGATAACGCGGCTGGAGGCCGGCTTCCTCTTCAAGCTCGCGCGCCGCCGCATGATCGAGCGACTCTCCCTCACGAACGTAACCTCCCGGAAGAGCCCAACGTCCTTTGTAGGGGCTCAGTCCTCGCCGGATGAGCAGCACTTCGAGGCCGCGTTCATCGATGCCGAAGACCACGCAGTCGACGGTGAGGGCAGGCCTTGCGTATTCGTACTCAAACGCCATCGCGATTTAGCTCCTCGAGTTCCTCGCGATAGCCGCCGCTCAAAATGGGGAAACGGCACCACGTTTTGGGATCCAGGTTCTTGTCATCGACGTGGAAGCTCGGCGCGTAACGCTCGCGCTTCCATTGGTTACGGCTCCACAGGCGGTAGAACTTCGTTACCCATCCCCGGAGCCGCGCGGGGTCGATTTCAGGATGCTCGGCAGATAGCCTCTCGAAGGCTTCCATCGGGGGCTTCTTGTCACGAATGGCAAGCCGCTCGATATCGTCGAGGATCGGGTAGGGCATCAAATCGCCCTCGTCGGTCTGTCCAGATTCCGCCGGGCGGAGCTCCGCCGTCGGTTGCTGCGCATTCACATAAGAGAGCGCTGGGACCGGTCCGGACTCTTCAAGCCCTTCGGTCTCCAGCCAGCGGAGCCAAGCTCGGAGGAAGGCCTTGTCGATTCCCGCGATCGGTGAGATCCCGCCGCAGGTATCGCCGTCCATGGTGGCGTATCCGACGGCTGCCTCCGAGCGATTGCTCGTCGCCATCAGGAGCTGTCCCCGAAGGTTCGCGAGCATCCACACGCTCGGTCCGCGCGAGCGAGCTTGGATATTCTGTAGCGTGATGTCATCGCGTTCCCACTCGAGGGGGCGCCCGATGGCTCCTTCGATAAGGGAAGTGTAACCGCTGACGAGCGCGTCTACGTCGAGCTCCAAGTGTTCGGCACCCAGTGCGAGCGCCACCTCTTTCGCTGCTTCGCGCGTGATATCGCCGCTATTGCGCGTTGATTGATAGGCTGTCGTCAGGAGGCGCCGCATGGTGGCCTCCGTGCTCAGATTGGGTTCAAATCCAAGGTGTGCGAGTCGCTCTCGAAAGCCTTCGTCTCCGAGTTCCTTCTTTGCAATATCGTGCATGAGCCGCACGAGACTTGCGCATGCGGCCGAGTCTGCGCCGCCGCTCATCGAGACCACGTAGCCTCGAGAATAGGATTTCCGGAGGTAGTCGAAGAGCGCCAACGCGATGACCCGCGCAAAGGCTTCTTCTTTGGAGTAGTCGCTCAGCGCAATCGTCGGCTCCGGGGCTGGCGCGACCTTTGGGTAGTCGAACGCGAGATGCACTGCGTCGTCTCCCCGCACATCGGGCCGGAAGCTCGCCGAGCGCGACCGTTCGAGGCGCGTCTTGTCGATATCCGCGATGGCCGTCGCGAGTGCGTAGGCTCCGAAGGAGAAGCGCTGCGTTTCCGCAATGGCAGTGCCGGCGCTCGCGATGATGCCGCCACCGTCATAGATCGCGCGCCCGGATTCGTTCCCGAGCAAATTCGCGTAGAGATACGTGACTCCAAATGCGCGCGAGCCTTCGACGACGATCTGTCTGCGCACGTCCTGCTTACCGAAGGCGAAGTGGCTCGCGCTCGGATTCATGATGATATCGGTGCCTTGCTTGGAAAGAGCCGCACCCGGTCGGGCCGCGACCCACGCGTCCTCGCAGATTTCGAAGCCAACCCGGACGCCGCCAATATCGAAGCTCAGGTCGCCGATGGGATAGCGCTCGCCGCCGAGTTCTAAGGTCGTCACCGTCGCTTCCGGCCAAGGCTTAAACCAACGGGGCTCGTAGTGAATACCGTCGCCCGCGAGGAAGCGCTTGGCGACAAAGCCCGCGATGACTCCGTCCACGCATACGGCTGCGCAATTGTAGACTGCTCCTCGGAGTTCGACCGGCAAGCCCACGCTCACGATCATCCCGGTGGTCTTCTCTGCAATCCGCAAGAGGGCTTCAAACGCACGCCGGTGAAGGTCCGCACTCTGAAACATATCCTCGCAGCCATATCCCGTGATGCACAGCTCGGGCAGACAGAGCAGCGTGACGTCCTGGGAGCGCGCGTCCTCGATGGCCGCGAGAATATTTGCCTCATTGGAGGTCCAGGCAAAGGGCGTCTGGTTTAGGACACCCACCGCGACCCGAATACGATGAGGAGCTTGTCGATAGGGGGTAATGCTCATGATGGTTCGCCTTTATGCATTGGGAGGAAGGTGAGGGCGCGCCGCGTTGAGAACAGCGGGGGCGAGAAGTTTTGCGATCGAGACGATCTTCAAGAAGTCGGCTCGGCTGGGCTTCTCATGAAGAAGCTCCGCGGCACGTGGGTGGGAATCGGTGCAGCCGATCTGCTTAAAGAGCCCGCTCTCCTGAAGGCGATCGAGCGCGTTGCCCGGGAAGACCCCGTGTGTCGTGACCGCGGCGATGTCTTTCGCGCCCGCGCCGAGGAACGCTTTGGCTGCGCCGATAAGCGATCCGCCGGTACGAATCATATCGTCGTAAATCACGACCGTCTTTCCCTCGACGTCGGCGGCGAGCGCGGTGACTTCGGTCGCGTCACCGGAGAGGCGCCGTTTAAAGACGAAACCGGCGTCGACGCCAAGGTCGTTCGCGAGCGACTCAACCCACTTGGCGCGGCCAGCGTCCGTCGCCGCAACCACGAAATTCTCTCCGCCAAGCTCGCGAATTAGATCGAGCACGATCGGCTTCGCATAGAGATGCACCGGCCGAATGCTGCCCTCGAAGTATTGCGCGATTCCTTCGGAGTGGAGATCCACCAACACGGCACGGTTCCCGGAGCCTGCGATGGGAATCGAGGAAAGCAATCTTGCACGCGTCTTCGCGGTCACAACCTCCCCCGGGTAGACCGCGCGCTCCATGGTCTGATAACCGAACCACGGAATCGCAAGCGTGAGGATATGAGCGCCCTCGCCAACCAGCGTGCACGCGAGGTCGTACATCTCGAGCGTGTCTTGTTCGTCGACCGTGCCTCCCAGCAGGACGACGTCTTTGCCCTGCACATTTGAGCGCAGCCGCCGGTAGTGTTCGCCGTCCGGGAAGCGTGTGCGCTCGATCTGACCGGTTTCGGCCATCGGGATGAGCTCGGTGAGCGCACGTGCCATTCCGGCGTACCTCTCTGTTGAAAATAAGATCACACTCATGGGGTTTCCTCGGGGTCTTTTTGGGCCGCGGCGATCAACTGCTCTCGGACGTTGTGGAGGCGCTCTTCGAGATAGAGCGCTGGATGGTTCTCTCGGGCATCCCATTCGCGTAGCGCCCGCTGCCTGATTTCAGAGAGCGGCTTTGGCGCGTGTGTGCGGCGGCCGGCCTGCATGGCGGGCTCGAGCATCGAAATGCCGCTGTCAAACTCGAGCAGCCCTTCGCCTTGATGTGGGAACGCCCGTGTAGATCGCTCAAGGTCCTCATCAACAAGAACGTCTCCGCGCCCTGTACGGACGAGCTGGAGCCTGCCCGGAATGGACACCTTCGCTGGCGTGCTGCTGAGTTTGATTCGGGGTGCCCATCTGTCGTTCTCTCGAACGGCGCCGAGCTTGTAGACTGCGCCAAGCGCGGGCTGTTCTTTGGCTGTGACCAGACGGGTGCCCACTCCCCAGATATCGATCTCCGCGCCGCGTGCTTTGAGCTCCGCGATCGCATACTCATCGAGGCTGTCTGAAGCGACGATCTTCGCATTTGGAAATCCCCGTCGATCAAGGATCGTGCGGGCGCCTTTGCTGAGTTCTGCGAGGTCGCCACTATCGAGCCGAACGCCGAGCATCTCGTGTCCTTTCGCGCGCATCTCCTCTCCGATATCGCATGCGATCTCGACGCCGCGAAGCGTATCGTAGGTATCGACGAGAAAGATCGACGCGTCCGGAAAAGCCTCCGCGTAGCGCCTGAACGCGAGGTGTTCGTCTCCGAAGCGCATGACCCAGCTGTGCGCGTGAGTACCACGTACGGGAATGCCGAACTTCTTTCCGCCGAGCACATTGCTGGTGGCGTTGCACCCTCCGATATAGCTCGCGCGCGTCGCGGACATGCCGCCGTCGCGTCCTTGGGCACGACGCAGGCCAAACTCAAGAACCGATTGGCGCTTCCCATCTCGGTCCCGAGCGGCGTCGCAGACCCGAGCGGCTTTGGTCGCGATCAAGGTCTCGAAGCCGACCATATTGATCAGCGCCGTCTCCACGAGCTGCGCTTGCCAGAGCGGTCCTTCGACGCGCAAGAGCGGGGCGTGGGGGAGCATATAGCTGCCCTCTTTGGGCGCCATGATATCGAGCTCGAATCTCGCTCCCTGAAGCATCTCAAGAAAGGCTTCCTCAAAGAGCCCAAGAGAGCGGAGATAGGCAATGTCCTCTTCCGCAAAGCGGAGCGAGTCGAGAAACGAGAGGACTGTCTCGAGACCGGCGAAGATTGCTCCCTCGCCGCCAAAAGGCCCGACGCGATAAAAGAGGTGAAAACAGACCCGCTCATCGTGCACCCCGGCGCGCCAGTATCCGGCGGCCATCGTGAGTTGATAGAGGTCGGTGAGAAGTGGTGAGTTCATCGTTTAGTGTATTATGTACACTAAACGATGGGCCGCAAGGGAGAACGTACTATTCGAAGCGGAAATCGGCGACGATCGGAGCGTGGTCGCTTGCGCCCTGTGCCTGAGAGGTATGAATGATCTCGATATTTTCGCGCGCGGAGAGAACGGAGGCTGTTCCGAGGATGTAGTCGATCTGCTGTTCCCGGCCGCGGAAAACGAAGGTGTAACGGTCTGCCTCGGGTACGCCGAGCGTGAGATCGAGCATGGGGCCGTCCTGAATCAGCGCATCCAGTGTGGGCGAGTCCGGAAAATCGTTGAGGTCGCCGGCGATGATCATATTCGGCGTCGTCGCGCTGATTCGCTGGGAGACGATTCGTTCGGTGTAGGTGGCCTCGGCCAGGCGATGGTCGTCCCCGCCGTCCACCATCGATCGAAGGTGGAGGACGACGATACCGACCTCTTGGCCACCGGCATCGACGAAGATCTCGAGCGCGTCTCGCGTATAGAAGTAGGACTCATCCGATTCAGGGCTATCGAATCGCTCACCCTGATGAGAGACGGCGCGAATGATGGGGCGCTTTGAAAGACAGGCAACATCGATGCCGCGAGGATCGAAGCCGTCCATGAGGACCTGCTCCGTGTACCCAAGCCCGGTCGCTTCGGCGAGGCGGCCGAGAATAAACTCGTTTTCAACCTCTTGGAGGGCAACGACGTCCGCGTCGATCTCTTGAAGTACGGCGGCGAGCGCATTGATTTTCGCGTTCATTTCCGACGTGCTGTAGACATCGTCGAAGGTGTCCGGATCGTTTCGCGCATCGAAGAGGTTCTCGACGTTCCACGTTGCCACCCGGAGAGTTGCCGGGCTTTGAGGCCGCGCGTCGCTCGTCGGATCCGTCGTCGCATCGACCGATGTATCCGACCCACCGTCCTCCACGCCACCGTCACTGCGGTCATCGTCGCCACAGCCGGCGAATGCGAGAAGGATCAGGAGGGCAGCCAACGGCCGCGATAGAAGAGAAAGAGAAAGCACGAAAGATAGATTAGTGGGGGTTTTCGCGAGGCGCACTTTTGCCTCCGTTAGAAAAGACGCCCCCCGACGCATAGAGTCACCTGGCGAAAATTCGCTTGGCGCGAAGGTCCGTGGCTTCCATCAGCACCTTCGCTTCGTCCTTCGGAATCTTGAGCTTTTCCACGAGTTCGTTCAGGAGCTCGACTTCTTCGCTGCTCTTCTCGCCGTCCACGTGGGTGAGGAGGGTGGCGTGCTGGAGCAGCATGCGTCGGTCAGAGGCCGAAAGTTCGGTGAGCGGAATCTCGTCCAGAGAACGCTTCTCTTTGGCGAACTCGCGAATCGAAGCCGTGTCCTCTGCCGAGAGCTCAAAGGCTTCGGCAAGCGCGTCGATGACTTCACTCTCGGTTTCGTCGAGTCGACCGTCGGCCCAAGCGACCGCGACAAGAGACTTCACCATGGCTTCCTGATGTTCCTGCATGGGCCGAAGACTAACCGGTTTTGATGCGTTTGGGGCACGAAAACCGTCTCATCGGAATTCTTGAGCGTCCGGCGGTTCCGTCGTTGCTTCGATCTTGTCTTCGCATGCATGCTCGCCCTATGACCTGGCCCTTTCGCTCTACCTATGGAGAACTTCATCGACCGATCGCGGGACGTGACGTTCCGGGACACGATGCCGACGGGCTTCGCCTCCGCTGGCTGGGGACTGCGGGGCATGTCGTTGAAACCGGCACGCAGACATTCTTGATCGATCCCTATCTGTCACGGCCCGGGCTTCTCGATGTCGCGGCGAAGCCGCTCGTCCCTTCACTGGGCAAATGCCTCCCGTGGCTTCCGAAGAAGGTCGATGCGATCTTCTGCGGGCATAGCCACTTCGACCATATCCTCGATGCGCCGATGCTCGCGAAGCACTTCGGCGCGCAGCTCTTTGGTTCTGCGAGCACGCTTGCGTTTGCACGGGCTGAAGGAGTGCCCGAAGAGCTGCTCATCGAAGTGCCGCCCGCGGGTCTTCGAGAGAAGATAGGCGAGAGCGAGGTCGCGTTTGTTCCGAGCAAACATGGCAAGTTGCTTTTCGGCCAGGTGCCCATTCCCGGCGAGGTGCTCGCGCCACCGAAAATCCCGGGGCGCTTCTTTCACTATAAGATGGGCGGTGCGTTCGGAATCTGGCTTTCCACGCCGAAAGGTGCGCTCTATCACAACGGCTCGGCGGATTTGGTGGACGCCGAGGTCGAGCCCTTTGAAGCCGACGTCGTGCTCCTTGGGCTCGCTGGACGTTACGCGACGCCTCGCTACATCGAGCGCGTCTTACGTGCGCTTGGGCCGCGTCTTGTTGTTCCTACCCATCATGATTTTTTCTTCACGCCGATGGAGCGAGGGGTTCAGCTTTTGCCAGGTGTTCAGATGCCAGCGTTTGTAAGGGACGTAAACGACATCGCGCCGCGGGCGAATATCGTTGCCCCGACTTACGCTGACAATATTGTGGTTCCTACGGGCGAAGCGCATGAGGCCTTCTGCGAAAGCTATTGGCCTTCGTAGGGTTCGCCGACGAATTGCTCATGGATAAGCGCGCGGAGCGGGTAGTTCGAGAGTGAACCGAGATGGCTATCCCCCTCGCCCCGCACGAGGGTGCAATGCGCGCACGTGTCTGCGATTCTCTGCGCGTGTTCGAAGGGAACGATCTCATCGGCTTCGCTGTGCACGATGCGGATATCGGCTTCGCTTCGGGCCGCGAGATCCATCGGAGAGGCTTGATCGGGGGCGAAGCTGCCCTCAAGGCCCGCACGGTCGACGATGCCGTCGATCAAAAATTCCGGCATGGGTTTGAGCCACTCCGAATACGTGGCTGCGCGGAGCATTTCTCGGAACGAAGAGAACGCGGCGACGCTGGTCACGCGCGTTACGCGCGGCTCGACGCCGGCGAACTGTAGCGCGACAACGCCACCGTAGGAGGGTCCGTAGACGCCTACGTTTGAGACGTCGGCGCCGCGTTGCTCGAGAGCGTCGAGGACCGCGACGAGATCCCTTCGTTCGCGAACGCCGTAGGTGATGCGACTCGGTGAGGAAGCCCCGTGACCCCGCAAATCGACCAAGGCAACCTCGACGCCGGCATCGGCGAAACGCTCTGCGAGCGCAAGCATCGTGGACTTTTGGTCAGAGATGCCATGGAGCACCATCAGCAGGGAGACCGCGTTTTCGGGCTTAGGGATACGTGCGCTGATTCGCCAGACATCCAGGGAAACATCTCCCGGTCGGGAAACACGAAATGTCTCTGTGACCTCCGATGGCGCCCCGGGCGCATCGCTTCGGCTGCGGTCACGTACGAGGTCGCGGGCGATCAGCGGCGCGGTCACGAAGTACGAGATCGTCGCGCAAACGAGGAGCAGCAAGATGAGGATCGTCAGCCGACGTCCCCATCGATGGCCACGACTTCGCGCCTTCGGCTTTGATGAATCCGAATCGCTTGAGGGTACGCGCTCCGATTTGCGTGGCTCGCGTTCGGTCTTTTCTTCGCTCATCTACCGAGCGCGTTCACATCGTCGCTCAGGTGCCGCGCGATTTGAGCGAGAGCGAGCGGCCGAGCAGCGCGCGGAAGCTCGGCACATCCAGCTCTGCGACGGGTTGCTTCACACGGCTCACGCTCACCTTCGCCGAAGCGGGGGCACCCGCTTGGATCGCATCGCCCGGGCTCGAGAGATTGCCGACGGCGGTGACGGCTTCATCCGTGGGCGACTTTGGTCGCGTGGCGCTTTGCTTTGGCGCAGAGGCTGCCGGGCGAAAGGCCGAGGAAGATTTTGGCTGGCGAACGCGCCGAGGTGGCGTCGCTGGCGGGCTTGGCTGCGCGGGAGGCGCAGGCTCGGTCGCGGCGCTGGCCTCTAAGAGCGCGGCGGGCGCTGCAGCGGGAGCGGGCACCGTCGCTGGCTCGGCCGCAGAAAGCGGGCGCCCCGTGGGCTCGATCGGAGCCGGCGCAGAACTTGAGCCTGCGGGCATGAGTATTGGACGCTCGCGGTTGTTTTGAACGCGCGAGAGAAGGGCTTCTAGCTTGTTGACCTTGGCGTTCATGCGACTTCCAATCGTTCGACGATGGCGGGCAGACTCGCACCGGCGCTCGCCCAGCTCTGAGCGGTCGCCGCGACTTCCGGAGAAAGGAGTAAGAAGCGACCGTTGCTCGTCGCAGCGACACCGACGTCGGTGCCTTGTAGTTCGCTGAAGAGCCCCTCAAAGATGGCGCCAATCGCTTCGCTGCTCAGCGTCTCTGGAGCATCCCGAAGCGTAGCGACGAGCGCGTTGCCCCAGCGTTCGAGGCCGAGCGTGCCCCACCCGAAGGTGGTCATGACCGCTCGTGCTTCACCGAGAACCGCCTCTGGGCTGGCGTCCTCCGCAAGCCCGGTGGACAGCGCGGTTTTGGCGATCGAGCTCCCGATCGCCTTCGCGGCATTTTTTTCGCCCGATTTTACGGCCGCGGAAACCAAAGTCGCCCCGGCGTTGTCAGTCAGAACAAGTACGCGGGCTCCGTTGCGAGTCCTTACGGACCCAGCTTCGAAGTCAACCTCGTAAAATGCTCCAGGATCAAAGTTCGGCGAACGTGCCATATACATACCGATGTAGAAGGTTTTGCGCTTTCGTGTCAATTCTGCTGCCGAGATCGATGACGGCACCATTTTCAAGAATGGCCTCGCGGAGGCCACGACCACACCTCCGGGAGCCAAAACGCTCGGCGAAAGGGCGTGCGTCTTTGGTTCTCGTTTCGCTGCTTCTGACCCTTGTTTTTGGCGGTTGTTTGGACGAACCGAAGCGTCTTGACCACAGCGTAATGCCCGGAATCGATGAGGTCGCTGCGAACTATGCCGACCTTCTGACGCCGCGCTGGGAAGGAGAGCGAACCGAAGCGCCGGGGTTTGTAGCGCGTCCGTTTTCCGCTGGCTCGATCGCTTCGGAGGTCGCTCCGCTGCGGGTTCACGTTCAAACCGCAGACGATCTCTCCAAGGCGCAGCGAGCGCTTCATGCGCTCGAGAGGGTGCATGCGCGCATCGAGGAAGCTGGCTGGGAGACGCCCCTCGCGGACGGTATCCGGGGTGGAGATAACGCCTTCGACCTTTACCTTTCGCCGAGCGGTGAGGTGCAAGCCTTTGCGGACGAACGGCTTTTCTGGTCGCATCTCGATGCGGTCAGCACCTATGGCGTTGTCGACCCCGAGGTGTCCGAAGAAGATCTTGAGGTTTGCGTGGCGCAAGCGCTCGGGGAGGCGATCGGTCTCACGCTCGATCCTTCGGAAGCTTCCGCGTGGCGCCGCGGGCTCGGCACCTATCTCGCCCATCTCGCAACCGGCCGCTTCGGATGCGGAGGGCTCGCGCGCATCCAGGAAAGTGCGCACCTCGCGTGGACCCCGCATGGAGAGCTTGGCCCCGATCGCGCCGCGTTGCTTTTGTTGTTACTCCCCTCTGTCCGAGAAGATCACGATAGCTTCGTGCGCGACGTCTGGGATTTCGCGCGTCAGCGGACCTGGGATGGATTTGAGTTCCGCGCGAGCCCCGATTTTTGGGAAGCCCTGACGGCCATTCAGGCGCTTCGAGAATCAAGCCTCGATGATCTTCTGACCGAGCTTGGGACGACTCGCTTC
This sequence comes from Myxococcota bacterium, assembly GCA_020629955.1. Classification (GTDB taxonomy): domain Bacteria; phylum Myxococcota_A; class Polyangia; order Polyangiales; family Houyiibacteriaceae; genus JAHDCI01. The sequence goes on from JAHDCI010000026.1 coordinate 31,101, forward strand.
TTTCTCGGGGAGCGCGAAGCTGGAAACACCCGAAGTGTGGTCCGTCATCTCGGCGCAGAAGCGAGCCCAGCTTTGTTCGCCGAACTCGACGCTGACGCGCTTCCCTACCACTCGCGGAACACGCCGACCCTCGCGCCGACGGGAAGTGCGCACGCGCTATTGCACCTTGGCGAACGAGAGCCGGGCAGCCGGCTTCGGATTTGGCTTCGCGGGGAAACAGGCGTGAAGTGGGCGCTTGAGGTCTCGCCCCTCGATGAACATGGGAGCGAGATCTCGCGAATTTCGGCGCCACCCTCCGATACGATCCCGCGCGCGTTCTTGCTGCTCGAACTCGACGAAGATGCGCGCGATGTCGTGATCTCGGTTACCAATCTCTCTCATCGGCGACCCGATGCGGACGACCCCGACGAGATCAACCATCATGGATTTTCGCTCATCATGGAGTTCGTTGGCGCCGGAGAGGCCGATCCGCTCGAAGCGCGCCTCGAGGAGTGATCCCTCGGTTGGGGGGACCGCTTTGCGCCCACGGCAACGGGCTGCGATAAGCGCCTTATGACGCGACTCTCTGCTCTCGCCCTTTTTCTTCTTCCTCTTACGGGCTGCCAGGAAATTTTGATGGAGCTCGAGGCGCAGCAGAACGCGCAGCAAGCGCCGACGCCGATCGCGACGCCTCTCCCAGAAGGTCAGGCGGCGCAACCCTCTGGCGCAACGCCTGCCGCCGCCGAGGCTTCGCCGAACCCGAGCGCCCAAGATCCTTCCCCGGCGGCACCTCAGAACACCGCTGGCGCGCCTCAGCCTGAAAACGATCGCGCGATCGCGCCAAGCGCTGCGGGTGGGGTGATGGCAGAGCTTCGGGCCCGTCCGCTCCGCTACACGTACCACGCGCGATGCCGCATGGAGTGCCGGGAAATCGATGAATCCGAAGTCGAAGCCCTGCTCCGGACTGGCCGTATCGACCCCTCTCGCACCCGCCCCGCAAGCCGCCCCGGGCAGTGCCAGACCTACGCCGTTGAAGGCAATACCAACGACGGTCAGCGTGTCCGTATCGTCTACGGAGCCTGCGACGATGAGACCCGCGTGATCACCGCAATCGACCTCGGCGAAGATCATCCTTGCGGCGATTGCTAGCGTTACAAACTGTCGAAGGACCGATGGGAGTTAAGGGCTCGCCGAGGGCTTTTCCCGATATGCGGCGTTGTCAGAGCGTAGATGATTGGATTCACAGAGTTTTTAGAAGTGAGGAGGAAGAGCGGTGCTCTTTCGACGAGCCTCGGAAAGCTCTGTGATTTCAAGGGCTGCGCTATGGCGGCGCTGAATATAGGGACAAGCCCGAGTTCAACTCGCGTCGAAGCAGAGTTCGACGGCGTGCACCACCAGGGAGTTCGAGGGGCCCTCGGGGGAGATGCGTAAGAGTACGCCGGCGTTGCCGGGGCGGAAGGCGGTAGTGGCGTTGGCGGGGTACCACTCATAGGGCGCGCTATTGGAGACGAAGCCGCGCGGCGTGGCTCCGGCGCCGTCGAAGCTCATCCACGAATAGGCGCCTGGAGAGGTGGTATTAAAGCTACGGCCAAGGAGGGCGATCGTGACGTTGCGGATGCTCGAAAGCCCGGCGGTGCTGAGCTCGAGGTCCATGAAGACCGTGCCGCTCATTTGAAGCCCGCCGTCTCCGAGGAAGGGGTCGGTGAACACCGGCGTGTAGCCAACGGAGCCCCGCGAGAAGGCTCCTGCACGCCACCTCGAGGTATCCGGCAGTTCGTTTACGTCGTAGTCGACCCAGGCCCGCGAACCCGAACCGCTTCCGCGCCAGTAGAAACGAACTGCGTGCGTGCCCTCGGCCCCCGAGATGCAATCGCCGCGCGCGATGGCCGTATCGCTCGGCGCGTCTGTCGGGGCATCGATGGCCGCGTCGGTGCCGCTGTCCATCGATGCATCGCTTCCGCTGTCGATCGATGCGTCGGTGCCGCTGTCCATCGCTCCGCTGTCGGTCGTGCCGCTATCACTCGTGCTGGCGTCCGTTGTTCCTCCGTCCGTTGATCCTCCGTCCGCCATGCCCGCGTCGGTCGCTCCGGCATCGCTTCCAGCGTCCATCGATGCATCGCTTCCAGCATCCATCACTGCGCCATCCCTTGTGTCAGCGTCGGCTCCGGCGTCCTCGCTTGCACCGCCGTCGACAACGGCAGCATCGAGGGGGGAACTGTCGAGGGCGCTATCCGAGATCCCAGCGTCGACGGGTGACGCGCCATCTTCCGCATCCCCATCGATCTGCGCGTCGGAGAGCCCGCCATCGATCTGGGCGTCGGAGAGCCCGCCATCCAGGTCTCCATCCTCTGCGGGACAGCCAAAGGCGAAAAGGACAAGTAGGAGAAACGAGGTCTGTCGAAGCATGGCGAGAGAGTATACGCCGACCGAGAGTCGAACTTCCCTTGCTTGTCGGCGTTGCCTCGCCGATCGCTCGCGGACGCGCGGGTTAGCCGCCCGAGTGCATCAGCGCAGCTTCCGCCCCGGGAGGCTCTGCGCTGGTCAGGCGATCTTTGAGGAAGCCCTGAGGAAGCGAGACCCGCTGGGTTCCGGCCGTTTTTCCGCGAGGAACGCGGAGCGCTGTCTCCGGGAAGGGCTCGCTCTGATCGCCGCTCCGAAGGACCTTTTCGAGATCTTCGAGCGTCGTGACCTTCATCAACGTGCGGCGCATCTGCGCGCTGCCGCGGAAGCCCTTGGTGTACCAAGAGGCATGCCGGCGGAAGGCGCGCATCGCATGCAGCTCGCCCATCCACGAAGCGAGGTCCCGGGCGTGCACCAGCATGATATCGACGATCTCTCCGAAGTTCGGCGGAGCGACCGGCTCCTCTCCGTTAAAGACCGAAGCGAGATCACGGAAGAGCCATGGCCGGCCGAGACAGCCGCGTCCGACGACCACGCCGTCGCAGCCGGTCGCGCGCATCATGCGCATCGCGTCCCACGCTTCCCAGATATCGCCGTTGCCGAGCACCGGAATGCGGACGCGAGATTTCAGGTCAGCGATCGATTCCCATCGTGCCTCACCGTCGTAGAGCTGTGCGGCCGTGCGCGCGTGCAGAGCGACCGCGGCGCAGCCTTCGTCTTCGCCAATCTTGCCCGCGTCCTGATAGGTCATGAGCGAGTCGTCGATGCCCATCCGGAACTTGATGGTTACCGGCACATCGCCGGCGTTCGAGACTGCGGCACGAACGATCGACTTGAGCAGGAGAGGGCGTGCCGGGATCGCGGAGCCGCCGCCTTTGCTCGTTACTTTTCGGACAGGGCAGCCGAAGTTCATATCGATATGGTCGACGCGTCCTTCGCTGACGAGGCGCTTTACGGCTTCGCCTACGTAATGAGGATCAACCCCGTAAAGCTGCAGGCTGCGCGGAGATTCCTCTTCGCCGAAATCGGTGAGCTTTAACGTCTTCTCGCGCCCTTCAACGAGCGGCCGGGCCGTGATCATCTCACTCACGTAGAGACCGGCGCCAAAGCGCTTGCAAAGGGTTCGGAAGGGCCAGTTGGTTACGCCGGCCATCGGCGCGAGCACGACCGGCGGCCAGACCTTGAGCGGTCCCACTTCGAGCGGCGAGAACTCGCCTTCTTTGGCCGGCTCAATGTCCTTGTTCAGTTCCGAACGCATTCCCCAAAGCTGACCTGAGATGCGCCGCTTCGCAAAGAGAGCGGGCGTTTGGACAGCGTTATAAGGAGAGCCCGAAGGCTTCGATGCCGCCGCTCAGCTCGCGTTCGATCGGCCCCGCGGGGCTGCTCATCAGGAGCCGCACGCGCCCTCCTGCCGACGCGCCGATCGCGGCGTCTCCGATGCCATCGCCGTTGAGGTCGAGACCGGCCGTGAGGGCGCCACCGAATCGGCAATCTCCCGGAGGGCAGGGGGAGGAAATGGGGATCGGCGTTTCGATGGCAGCGCCGCTCGCGTAGACCACGGAGCCCGGAGAATCCGCACTCGGGCCTCCGTCGGGAACAAACATCTCACCGATGCCGTCGCCGTCGTGGTCGACGAGATCGAGAATCCGGTAGTCGAAGGTTCGGAGAATGCCGAGGGCGGCGGTCGGGCTGCCGAAACCATCCGGGGAACCGGGGTAGAGCCCCGCGGCGACGCCATCGATCCAGCCATCTCGATTGACATCATTGGCAAGGTAAACCGCGCCACCAGAGGCGCTCATGCGCGTAAAATCCGGGCCGTATCGAATGAGGCTAGAGTTGTGGAGGTCTCCGAAGCCGTCTCCATCCACATCCCCGCAAGAGAAAAAGCGTTCATCGAGGGCCAGGCAAGCGTCACGAACGCCGGTGCTTTCTCCGAGGCAGATATACGCGCCCGAGGAAGAGTCGATCGCGACATCGTCGAAGCCGTCCGCGTTGAAGTCATCCACGCAGAGGTTTCGGCCGAAGAAGCCATTGAGGCCGGAGGTGGGTGGATTTTGAAGCACGGTGGGCGAACCGAGAACGGAGCCCGATTGCCCGAGATAGATCATGACGGCGCCGAAGCCCCGGTCGAAGGGAGCGCCGATGACGGCGTCCATGTAGCCATCACCGTTAAAGTCCCCCACATCTGTCGCGTCGCCGAAGCCGCTCGTCGCATCGGGCACCGGATTCATCATATCCCGAACCTGCGTGGGTACGGTGTCCGCTCTCCCTTGATAGAGAATCGCGCGATGACGCCCACCGACGACGAGGTCGTCAAAGCCGTCGCCATTGAAGTCGGAGCCAAGGCGGCCGAGATCGATATAGCGCGTTCGAGAACGCGGTCCGCAGCCAGCGTCGTTGCAGGCTTCGACATACCAGTAGTAGCGCGTCCCAAGGGGAGCGATCACGCCTGCCGTTAGCATTTCGGTATTGGATGTCTCGAGCGAAGATGTCGTGATGTGCAGCCCGGGTTCGGAGAACGGGCATTCCTCGATGGCGCCAGGCACGCACTCGCTCGAAAATCGAACGCGATAATCCACGGCGCCTTCGACCTCTTCCCAGCGATACGGGCCCCGGAACAGTTCACCACCCGGGCGACCCACGCGGTAGCCGTTGGGGGGCCAATAGACTCGCGGCGCCGTGGCAGGCGGTGTTTCTTCAAAGACATCCGGCGCGACGTCCATGCCGGCGTCCATGGCGCCATCCGAGCCAGCGTCTTCAGCGCCCGCATCTCGTTCTTCTGCTGGCAGCGGTAGGCAACCTGTCTCGGGCGCGCAGTATTCGCCGGGGTCACAGATATCGTCGCTGAAGTAGACGCATAGGCCCCCCTGACATTGCGCAGCGGCGCAGGCGGAGAGCGCTGGACAATCGCTTGGCTCCGCGCACTCGGGCTCGGGACAACTCGGCTCCGTTCCGGTGCGGCAGGTTTCATCAACACATTGCCCACCGAGGCAACCTGCGGGGTCACCAGGTGCCAGCGGACACATCACTCCGCGGCAGTCCCGGGTGAAGACGACCGGAATCGATAGGTCGGTCTGGTGATCGATGCGGTACGTATTCGAGACAACTTCCTGGCCATCACGGTCCAGCAGACGCACGAGAAGCACGCGAGCGCTATCCGGCTCGAGGTCTGTGAACTCTGCGACCGTTGCCGGGCGATCGAACGAGGCCTCGCTCGGAATATTCGTGAGCCGAACGTCGCGGCGATTGGTAAGCGTCACCTCGACCTGGGTGAACTCGACCTGCGGCACCAGATCGGTCTTGAGGTCGATGCCTAGCTCGATCCCATCGCTGCACGCGAAAGAGAGGAGCGCCAAGGAGATCAAGAGGAGCCGCACCCTCTCAGGGTATCCCAACCGGACGTACGGCGCGCTCTTTTGGTCGTTCAGGAATTGAAAAAGCCCCCAAGCGAGAAGCTCTCGGGGGCTTACAGACGGTCGGTCTCGCTACTCGGCGATCGCGAACTCCAGTTCGTAGCCGAGGAGGTTTGTTGTATCCGGGCGGATGTCATTCACGAAGAGGAAGTACCGGCCTCCCGAGGGCGGTCGGTATCGGACGCCGACGCATCCACCTGCGCCCATTTCGCCGTCTGCGGAGAGTCCCCCGCCAGCGTTGAGCAACTGGAGCTGGACGGGTGGGCTTCCAATATCGCTGCATGTTCCTTCGGTTTGGCGAACAACAAGTTCCTCGCCATCTGGAATGTCTACCGCGATCACCTCGGGATACGAACATCCGGCTAGACCGCCGACGGTTCCCTGAATCTCGAAGCCGCCCGTGGTCAGCGTTTCGGAGAAAAGATTCGCCTCGCGCGCGTTGATCGGTGCCGCGCGCGTCTGCAGGCTCTCCGCGCCGAGTAGGAGACGGCAGTCGGAACTACAGTTCTCTTCCCCGTCGCAGTTCTCACCGTGTTCGCGGGTACCATCGCCGCATTCGGGGTTGTAGACATCCAAGCTGAAGACGCCGCCACCACTATCGTTGCGGTCATCCACTCCGATGTAGAAGAGACCTGAGCTCTGAGCCTCAAAGCCGAAGTGTTCATCGCCGGTACCGGTGCAGTAGTTCGCGACGAGCTCAAGTGCGCCGCAGACAGGGTCACACGCGCTGTCGAGGAGATAGAGCGTGGGGTCGATATCGCCTTCGATGCGCGAGAGATGCAAATGGTAGTACTTCCCGACCTCAAGGTTGATCGCGATAAAGGCGTCCGGTCCGGGGACGTCGACAGCGCAGCCACGGAGGTTGTTCACCCGATTTCGGAAGGGTCGCGTGTCCACTTCGATCTCGGTCGGTAGCGTCGTGATGGTATGGATCGCGTCGTCGCCGCACTCATCGACGGCGAGCTGTTCGACCATGGCGTCCGGTTCGTTCGCATCGGGCGTTGCATCGGGCGTTGCGTCGTCCGCGGCATCCGGCGTACCGGTATCCCTCCCGGCGTCAGAGGCGAGCGCCTCGTAGAAGCTCGGGTCGGCGACGTTGCACGCCATGCAGAGAAGAAGAGAGAGCTTAAGTAGAGAGCGCATTAGAAAGTTCCTCCGGCGGAAACGCCAATGGCAGTTGGGCCGATCGCGGGAACGATCGTAAGGCTATCTTCGTCTTCGTCCGAACCACCCCAATCGGTAAGAATCGCTGTCGTGACCGCGGCGGCGCCCAAGACGATCGTCGCGCCCATGAGAATATTGGTTCGTGTTTGCGCGCCAACCACATCGTCGTACTGATCTCGGGCTTCTTCAAAAGTAGCGCCCGGGCTTTGGGCATAGTCCTCGTAGTCTTCGTTTGTCCCGAGGGTATCGAGACCGCTCCAGACGAGCAGACCTGCGGAGACCGCGGTGGCGCCGGCCAGAGCAATAAAGACCACGGGCGGAAGTCCTCCGCCGCTCACCTCGGAGGGTTCGGACGGCTCGACGGGCGTGATGGCGTTGTTCGCAGCGTCTCGGGCTTCCTGCGCTTCGCGTTCCGCTTGCTCGCGTGCGAGCCGCTCTTGCTCGGCCCGCTGCTCCGCTTCTTGCTGAGCCTGCTGCTGCGCTTGGCGCTCCTGTACGGAGCGCTCGATGGCGGTGATGCGCGCGCGCGCCTCGGGGGCGTCCGCGTGATCTGGGCTCGCCGCGACAAAGCGCCGGAAGAAGTCGAGGGCCTCTTCGTCATTTCGCATCCGGTCGAGCGCAACGGCGATGTTGAAGAGCAGCGCGCTACGGTTCGAAAGCTCATAGGCTTGAACAAATCGTTCGTGAGCCAGCTCATAGTTCCCGGCTTCGAAAGCGTCTCGACCTTCGTTGAAGAGGACACGTGCGGCGCGGTCGAGCGTTTCGTTTTCCGCAGTTTGTGCGAAGGCGGTAGAGCCATTGGCGGCGATCAGCAAGAGAGATAGCGCAGCCGGAAGAAGAAGAAGTCTCGTAAACATAAATTCGGATCAGGACCTGGTGCAGGAAAGCCAGAGTCGACTATCCTAGACAAATCGTGACACGAGCGCATACCCGAAGAGAAAAAATTCTTCCAGTCGTTTTCTGCTGCCTGGCGATTGGCAGCGTTTCGGCGTGTGGAGATGATAGTGCTCCACCCCTGGACGCGGCGGTGGAAGACAGCGCGACCGACGTCCAGCTCGATACCGACGTGGAGGATAGCGACCTTCCCGAGGATGGCGGCGAGGAAGACGCGGAGATCGATGCAGGGCCTCGCTGCGTCGGACCGCCCGGCTTGTATATCGAGGGTTCTTGTTCGGTCCTCGCGGAAGGCGTGATGCGCTACGAGCCTGAGTATTGGCTTTGGAGTGACGGTACCGATAAAGACCGGTTCGTTTGGTTCCCTCCAGGGACCCGTATCGATTCACGCACGATGGGCGAGTGGAGCTATCCCGTCGGAACGCGCTTTTGGAAGACCTTCAGTCTTGACGGCCGCCGCCTTGAAACCCGCTTCATCGAAAAGACCCGAGAGGGTAGCGGAATCTCACGATGGTCCTTTCAGACCTTTGCTTGGTCGGAAGACGAAAGCGTCGTTACGGAGGTCACCGATGGTGTCGTGGATACCGCAGGGTCGACTCACGACATCCCGAGCATCAGCGCTTGCGGCGTCTGTCACGGTGGGCCTGGAGCGGGCGACGTCGTGCTCGGTTTTGGCGCCGTGCAGCTGAACCACGATCGCGAGGGAATCACGCTCGAAGACCTCGATGAGATGGGCTGGCTCTCGGACCCGGCTCCTGCTGGGCTCGCGGAAGTCCCGGGTTCACCGGAGACCCAAGAAGCGCTCGGTTATATGCACTCGAACTGCGGGCCCTGCCACGGCGGAGAACGTCCCCAGGGCGGTCTTAATCTTCAGGTGGAGATCGGTCTTGCGTCCGCGCTTGAGTCCGCAGCGTATCGAACGGCGGTTGGTGTTCCGAGCGAATGGCAGACAGAAGAGGCGCGGGTCCGCGTCGCGCCGGGGCAGCCGGAGGCGAGCACGCTCTTCGTGCGCATGAACCACCGAAACGTCCCTGGCGGTGAGGTCATCCAGATGCCTCCGATCGCCACCGAATTTCTCGACGACGAGGGCCTGGAGATCGTTCGCACCTGGATCGAGTCGATTCCGCCGGAAGACGCGGAGTAGGTTTCCGCCAGCCTCGCGAAGTCGTGGGGCTACTCGAATTCGTCTCGGATTGGCATTTGGACCACGGCATCCATGCCGTCCTCTGAAGGTCTGAGCTGCAGCGTGGCCTGCCCGTCGAACTCTCGAGCGAGGCGTTCGCGAAGGGTTGCAAGCGCGGTCCCCGTCCCCGGATCGGGTGGGCCGACGTCTTCGCCGTCTGCGCGGTCGCGCACGAGCAAGACCAGGGTATCCCCCTCGCGTCGCACCAACACTTCGATCTCGCCATTTCCCGTCTTCGCAGAGACGCCATGCTTCACTGCGTTTTCCACAAGGGGCTGCAGGAGCAGCGCGGGGACTTCCACCGCCTCGAGCGCCGGATCGACGTTCGCCCGAAAGCGAAGCCGCTCGTCGCCGAGACGCGCCTGCTCAACGGCGAGGTACGCCATCGCATGATCGACCTCCGCACGCACGGTCGCGCGATCCGGGTGTGTAAGAATGTAGCGGTAGAGATCGGAGAGGTCGGAGACCAGCTCGCGGGCGCGTGCCGGATTGACACGGATCGCCGCTCGGAGCGTATTGAGCGCGTTAAAGAGGAAGTGTGGTTCAAGCCGGCGGCGAAGCGCGCTGAGTGCGAGTTGGTCTGCGGTCGCTTGGGCCTTCACGAGTGCGACGGCGTTTTCCTCGCGGCCGAGCACAACGTGCGCGGTCGATACAAAGAGCGCGACCCCGATTCCAACGCACGCGCACTGGAGCGCGATCGCGGGACCCGCTCGTAGAAGATCGAGCTGCGGGCACAGACCGAGCGCGCCGCCGAGCGATAGGAGCGCAAATCGAGAGGCCTCGATGCTCATCGCAAAGAGCAAGGTTCTCCATCCGATCCACTTCGGATATTTCGAGCCCAATACGCCCAGGGCGACCCCCGCAAAGATCGTCGAGAGCACCGCGATGGCTCCGTATTCTGGTTCTACGCGCACGGAGTAGAAGACTCCGGCACACGCACCCGTGAGTAGGCCAAGCTGCCAGCCGCCCAGGACCGCCGCCATCATCACGCCGATCGTGTGGAGGTTCACGTGCAAACCGAGCCACTCCTGTCCCATCTTCGCGCCCCACATTCCGAGACAGAAAGCGAGGATAAAGACGGCGACGCGATCGCGAGACTGTCCGCGGAGTCCGAGCAGGCGGTTGCGGAGCGGCGGCAGAAGAACCGTGACCAGTCCAGCGGTCGCGACAAGGCAGAGCTTCTCCGCAATATCGATGATGAATAGCCGAACGTCCATGGTCGGTTTGAGGCTAGTGCGGGGATCCCATCGATGGAAGGGAAGATCTTTCGTTGGCAGGCTGGTGAAAAAGGGCCGATTTTGATTCGCTGGATTTTGGCGTGCGCAGATGCGTCCGATTTTGGTCTCGTATTGTAGAAATGTGACGAGAATTGGGTGGCGTTTCGGACGTTTTTCACCAGCCTGTTAGGGGCGCCGAGGCGAGCTTCGGAGAGC
>JAHDCI010000225.1 GCA_020629955.1 Myxococcota bacterium
CGAATGAACTGTTGATCGGTAGCCCGGAACTCTCACGAGTTCCGGGTTTTTTAATGCTCGATTCTAATTTCGCTTTACCAGCCGGCGCCGACCGAGATGCTGGTGCGCAGCTGAATATCGACGAGCGGGATCCCTGTGACGACGGGCATCAAGACGACGAGGTGCATGGGCGTGACTTGAAAGAACCAGGTCTCGGCAAAGGCTCGATGGTATTCGAAAGGGCGGATCTCGAAGAAGAGTCCTACCTGTCCGGGTTGGTCGAGTTCAGTACCTCGGAGGAGAATCGATGGGCCAGCGAAGAGACGCGCTCGTACGGACGGGACCCTGGAGCGGATCTCGAGGCCGACTCCGATGTTGAGGGCTTGGATTGGCTCGGGTCCGGCGCTCCAGAAGGCATGTTCGGCGGCACCCCAAATTCCGATTCGCCCCCAAGAGGCGCCAACCCGAAGTTGATAGTGCCCGGCGAGTGATTCTGGCGAACGGTCCGCTGCCGGCATGATCAAGGAGCCGCCTACCTCGAGTTCGACCGCGCGCCTCAACCCTGCCTCCGGCTCTGCTCCCCGTTGTGTTTCCTGCTCTCCTTCGGTCTGGGCGGATGCAGGCACGGAGAGGAGGCAGACGGCGCAGACCACGAGACGCGAGAGAATAGGGAGAGATGCTCCGGGACGTTTCAGTAACGCGATCATCTCGGCATTTCCTGAAGCTGCCAGATGAGGTTGCCACTGGCGAAGCTGAGCCCGTCGGTACTGACGCTAACGTCGGCAATGTTGGAGAGATAGTTCCGGCGCTGAAGCAAGGCTCCGGAGTCAAGGTCCCATTGGACGAGTGCACCACCGGTTGTAACGGCGAAGAGCCGTCCCTCTCCCGAGAAGAGCGAGATCACCGTGCCCGCCGGGCTCTGCTCAAGCTCGCGAACGAGCGAGCCATCTCGCGTGTTTCGGATCTGAATTCGGGAGCGCCCAAACGCGATCGCGGCCTGTTGTCCATCGTTGATGGCGGCCAGCGCAGTGACTTCGTCGTCGATTGGCAGCGCCCTCTGGACCGCCCCGTTTTCCAGCGAGAGAAGCGCCAAGCCGCCGCCGATTGTAAAGCGTCCTCCGGCGACGATCAGCGCGCTACCTACGACCCGCATGGTGCGGATTGGAAAGCCAAGCTCAAGTGTGTCTTCTTGTGCGCCCGTTTCCGCATTGTAAACACCTATACGCTCACCCAGGGCGACCAAGACGCGCTCTTCGGTGAGCGCCAAGCTCCGCTTGCCGAGCTCTCTTGGAAACGCCATCGAGGACCAAATCTCGCCGCGTTCGACGTTGGTTCGCCGGACGGTTCCGTCGTCCGCGACGCTTACGAAGTCATCTGCGATCGAGGCGAGCCCGGTGACGCGAGCGGCGTGCACGGCGAAGCCTTGCGGGGCGGCGTCTGTCTGAATGATTCGAACCTCGCCGGAGAGGCCGCCTACCAATAGACTCTGCCCAGGACCGGCGGCCAGCTTGTTGATGGAGATATTCGATAGGACACGAATCAGAACCCGGCCGGGAAGGGTTTCTGGATGGAGTTGAAATGGCACGGTTACTCCGCTGCTGACCGAACCGTCCGGATACGCGAGCCCCAACGTCAACAGCGTGGGGCACTCCCCGGAGCACCGCTCGGAGAGCTCCTCCGTATCCACGAAACTTCCTCGAATCGAGGGGCTATCGAAGCGGAACCATTCGGCGCCGCCGATAACGTGCAGGTACGAGCCCTCTGCCAACGAGTCCGCATCGGTCGGGGAGACCTCGATCTGAAAGTCCTCGTTGAGCCGTGCACCAAGCGCGAGATCGATCGTGAAGTCCTCCGTGAAGGCTGCGGTCTCAGGTGAGGTTTCGAGGCGTTCGCCTTCATGTGGCTCGAAGCTCCCTGACACCGCGCGCTGAAGCTCCCAGCCTGCTTCATCGCCGAATGGGACTTCGACTGGAAGCGAACACGAGAGCGCTATGAGGGCGAGGAGAAGAGGGCCTCTCATGCGGCACTCAACCTTCGCCGGCGCCGAAGTCGCCGGTAGAAGAGTGCGCAGATCCATGCGCGGCAGAATACCTCAAGCCACGCGTTGTCTGGGACGCGGCCCCACTGAGGAGAGCAGAGATAGGGCCCCGTAGGGCCGTCGCGCGCGATCGCGAGCCAGCGCTCGTTTCCGCAGAGCCCCGCCGCGACCGAGCAGCCGGGTCGATGCTGTACCCATGTCTCGAGCACGTAGTGCACCGCCATGGGTTGAACGAGAGTAAATCGATCGATCGCCGCAAAGATCAGCTGCTGTGTTGCGAGCCTGGCCGCATCCACGACCGGAGCGTTCCTTTCCGTGCATTGATCGTATTCATCGGAATGGGCGATACCGTCTCGTTCTTCGTCGAGCGTATTGGCAACGGCCTCGGCGTAGTTAAAGACGCTTAGGATGGTGTGAAACTCGTCACTCTCGTCTCGAATCGTGTGCGAGAAGGAATCCTGAAGCGCATGCGCGGCACGACCGAGGTGATACGCGGGAGCCCAAACGGTCGTCGATTCGCGTCCATACCCGTCGAAGAAGAGGAAGGCTTCACGCTCGACCTCGCCAGTTCTGAGGCTCTCCTCTGCGAGCTCCACTTCATGAAGGATCTGCGCTCGCAGCCCCGCCACTGCGACGGCATCCCCCGCCTCGCCGTCATCGTCTATTCCTCGAAGCGCGTGAGCGTATTGTCCCTCGTCCGAAGGATCGAGATGAAGGGCCCGAGCGTTTTCCAAGTTGAGGATCGCGTGTCCATCCGTGTCGGGCGAACGTACGCCAATGAGGAGACTCGTGAGGATATAGAACTCCGAGGGAGAGAGCGCTTCGTATTCAATGTCGACCTGGCCCGCGAGAAAACGACCCACCTGACGCCAGCCTTCGTCCGCCGGGATTCGGACGCGGGTCGAATCCGTACCCGCCAGAAGAGGCTCGTACGCGTCCGCCGTAATCTGTTCGTGGCATCCCGCGCTAAAGCCGGAGCCGATCGAGTAGGCGCGCGCTGGCGACGGCAGAAGAGCCGCAAAGCTCAGCCCTACGAGCGTCACGATTCGATGGAAGTTAGCGACCAAGACGAACCTCCAAACCAATGCTCGTTCGCACCTGGAGTTGAATGAATGTTGGACGCTCGAGCACTGGAGCGACCAGAACCGCGTGAAAGGGCGTGAGTTCGACTCGGACATTCTCGGAAAGCGCCCATTGGAAGACCGCAGGGCGGAGGTCGACAAAGAAGCCGAGCGAGTTCCTGCGATGGAAGACGGTATCCTGCGCAAGGATCGATATGCCTAGCGTCAAGGACGACCGAAGCAGGTCGTCGCCCCAGTAGATATCTCCGCCGGCGCCAATATCGAACACCCCTGCCCGCACTTCGAACTCGGGTTCGGTATGAATCCACGCATTGTGTTCAAAGAGAAGGTGTCCGCCGAAACGTTCGCTCTGCAGCCCGACCCGAAGCGCCCCGCCGAAGGTGAGGTTGAGCAAAGAGCGTTCGGGTTGAACCGAGAAGGCGGAGCCATGGATTTCGATCGCGACGATGGTCTCCAGCGGCGCATCCGCCGAAGCCACCGCGGGACTTCCGAGCCCGAATACCAAAGCCAAACCAAGGATGCTTAGGGACCTTCGTCCGCGAAGCGGGAACGCACGTATCGTTCCTTTCGAAAGCACACCCAAGGTCCTCGGATAGGTCCTCTCCTTCGTCCTCGCAACAGGATTGGTCGCACGCGGAGTTGCTTTCGCCTCGACGTCCTCAGCCAATGAACTAAGCGATCCGCATGCTTTTGCGGGATCCAGTTCATGGGCTCATCGAGTTTGTTGAGGAGGAAGAGCGGCTGGTGCTGGCGCTTCTCGACTGCCGGGAAGTTCAGCGTCTTCGCCGGATCCGGCAGCTCGGATTGACCTCGCTTGTCTTCCCCGGCGCGGAGCATTCTCGGTTCGCGCACGCCGTCGGCGCGGCCCACGTGATGTCGCGCTTTCTGAATCGCGTCCGAGAGGTTCAAGACTTGCTCCCGAAAGAGCTGCGTCTTGATGCCGAAGGAGCCGCGGATGCGCTCGCTGGCGCGCTCTTGCACGACCTTGGACATGGTCCCTTTTCGCATCTCTTCGAACAGGTGCAGGAAGGTTCGCGTCATCATGAAGACTGGACGATCGATACGATTCGAGACCCGGGGACTGAAGTCCACGCTGCGCTTGAGGCGTACTCCGCGGGGATGAGCGAGCGCGTCGCCCGCATGTTGCGCGGGGAGCACCGGCTCCCATACCTGGCCGATGCTGTCAGTGGCATGCTCGATGTCGATAGGGCGGATTATCTACTCCGCGACAGCCATATGACGGGGGTTCGATATGGGCTCTATGATCTCGACTGGTTGCTCCGTGCGCTGACCTTCGCTGAGCTCAACGGCCGCTGGATCGTCGCGATTCACGGCCGCAAAGGTCTTCCGCCGATCGAGAGCTTCTTCCTCGGGCGGCACTATATGTACCATCAGGTCTATCACCATAAAGCGACACGCGGCGCGGAGGTGTTGATCCGGGGACTCTTCCAGCGGCTTGGAGAGCTCGTGCGAGACGGGATCGATGTTCCCGTTCCGCAGGCGCTTCGCGATGCCGCTCTTGGCCGGACCGTGAGCCTCGGCGACTATCTTGCGCTCGACGATCCTGAGATCCTCAGCTCGGTCGCGCAGTGGCGAAAGAGCCCCGATCCGATACTCGCTTCGCTCGCAGATCAGCTTCTCGCGCGCCGTCTCCCGAAGACGCTTCCCCTCGACGAAGTCGACGAAAGCAAATGGGAGGGCGTCCGCGAACTCGCGGCCAATGTTGTTGCGTCGAAGGGGGCTCGGGCGGATCTCCTGGTCTGGCTCGATGTCGCGAGTGACACGCCTTACGACGAGGAGAAATCCCACCATAGTATGGGGACGTGGGTAAAGCTCCAGCATCATCCGCTTCAGCGCCTCGGCGACGCGAGCTTCTTGCTCGGCGAGCTGCGCGGGAAAACAATTCGCCGGCCGAGGCTCATTTTTCCGCCCAGCGCGCGGGACGATGTGGTCTCGGCACTCTCGCCGATCTTGGATGGCGTGCCGAACGAAGGAGAGTGACGATGAAAGCTCGAAACCTACTTTGCATTACCGGGCTCGTTTTCGTACTGAGCGGAGGCAATTCGCTCGACGCTCAGACGGGCGTTGCGGAGGTCGATTTCTCGGTCGATGCGGAAAGCCAACGTTTCCGGTACACGCTCCGTTCACTCCGTGATCAGGAGCTGGTGAACGATCCGCGTCTCATTCGGCTTCGCGTTCGGGTCAATGGAGAGCGTCGCTATCGAACGTGCCGTCATCCCGATGCGCCGCGGCGGGTCGACGAGAGGCGCCTTGTCACCGCGCGCGCCGGCGAGACATTTTCCGGAGAGCTCGATTTTCATATGCTCTGCTGGGGGAGGGCGACGCAGGTGCTCTCTCGAGGCGGCACGATCGAGCTCAGTTATGGCTTCCGAAGGCGTGCGCGTCACCGCTACATCGCGCGGCACCCTTCCGACCGCCGGGCTCCACATCGCGCATCCGGCGCCCAAATCGTTTCGCTCGATCCGCGCGCGGACGAATCGGGGGAGGAACAGGATGTCCGCGTCCGCTTGAGGCCCACCAGTACCCGGCGGCGACAGCCTCTCTTTCGCGTAAGCGTTTCGGGGAATGGACGCGCTTACTTGCGAGACGATCTGCTCTCTTTTGATGTGCGGACGCCGAGCGGTGAGGTTGTTCACTGCGCTCCGTATCGGCAGGCCATCTCCCCGATTCGCGACTTCTATCGGCGGATTCGCCGCGCCTGGCGGACCACGGTCGCAAGCGAGTTCTATTGTCCGGAAGAAACCTTCGAAAACCCCGGCATCTACCGCGTGACTCCCTCCATCCTATTGCCCTACGATGGCGATCAGTTTCGAATCGAAGCGATTACCGGAAAATACGTTGGGGAGCCCTCCATCGTCCGTATTGTTGGTCCGTAGCTCTTCGATTCTCACCTAAACGGTTAATATGTCGCAATCTCATGATCCCGTCGCCCGTAAGCTTGCGTTCGCTGCATTGGTACTGGCCGGCTTTGCTCTCGCTCTAGCTGCATGGGCCGTAAAGATTGGTATCGATTACCAAAATGATGTGAAGACGCTTGGTGATGTGATCGAGATTCAGCGGTCATCCTCTGCCTCACCACTCGGTCGGCCGCCGATGCAGCTGGCCGAATAGTATCCACTGTCCACATTTTGGTTAATTTGAGCCAGATTCGGCGCATAATCCGTTCTTACTGAATTTTACTGTGCGCGGCCGGTGCGTATATCGTTCAAACTGCTATCGTTTTAGCGTGCCGAAGATATTGGTCGTTGATGACCAGCGAAATATGCGCGCGACGCTCTCACTGCTTTTGCAGAATGAGGGATATGAGGTCGAAGAAGCGCCCGATGGGGAGACAGCGATCGAATCGATCGTCCCGGGCGCTTATGACTTGGTGCTCACCGATCTGAAGATGTCGCGCGGAGACGGCATGAGCGTTTTGGCTCACGCTGCGGAACACGCGCCGGCGACGCCCGTGATCGTCATGACCGCGTATGGGACCATCGAAAATGCAGTCGAGGCCGTAAAGCGTGGCGCCTTCGACTATATCGAAAAGCCCTTCAGCGAAGACGCGCTCAACGTGAAGGTGAACCAAGCCTTCGAAACGTCTCGTTTGCGTAGTGAAGTGAAAAACCTCGCGTCGGATTTTCGAGAGCGGTATCACCTTGAGGCGATCATCGGGCGTTCTCAGGCAGTTCGAAACGTTCTTGGCAGGATCGTTCGGATCGCTCCGACCGAAGCAACCGTGTTGATCACCGGGGAGAGCGGGACCGGCAAAGAGCTCGTGGCGCGAGCGATTCACGCCAACTCTTCACGTTCGGATCGCGCGTTCGTCAGTGTAAACTGCGCAGCGATCACCGAGACGCTGCTCGAGAGCGAACTCTTCGGCCACGCGAAAGGCGCGTTTACCGGCGCGGCCAGCGCGCGCAAAGGACTCTTCGAAGAGGCGGATGGGAGCACGTTCTTCTTCGACGAAATCGCGGAAACTCCACCATCCTTTCAAGCGAAGCTTCTGCGCGCCATTCAGGAAGGCGAAGTACGACGGCTTGGCGAGAATAAGCCGATTCATGTCGACGTTCGCATCATCGCCGCGACCAACCAGAACCTCAAAGAGGCCATCGCGGAGAAGCGTTTCCGACAAGACCTCTACTACCGCCTGAACGTCGGCCGATTCGTATTGCCGCCGCTTCGGGAACGCCGCGAAGATATTCCGCTCCTCGCCGAACACTTCCTTCAGAAGTTTGCCAAGCAGATGAATCGGCAGAATGCCCGCTTCGAAGATGCGGCGTTTGATTTCCTACGCCGCTACGACTTTCCCGGGAATGTGCGCGAACTCGAGAATATGATCGAGCAAGCGGTAGCGCTCTCGCTCGACGGCACGGTGCGCCTCGATGATGTGATCCCCCCCGAGGATGAGTTCCGCACAACAACACCGGCGGGCAGCGTGCGTTCGCTTCAGGATGTCATCGATGACGCCGAGCGAGAAGCGATCCGGCGAGTGCTCGATGAGGTCGATGGCAATCGCGAACAAGCCGCAAGCTTACTCGGTCTCAGCGCGACGACACTCTGGCGTAAGATGAAGAGGCTCTCGATTTCGTAGTTCCGCGCACGAAAAGCGGGGTGCATGATTTTGAACCGTGCATCTCCTGGGTCCGTGCGCACGTTCTCTCTTTGAATCTCGAAGAGAGGAGGGGGGCACGATGAATCATCGGGAAGGGTTCTTGCGCTGGGCGGAGTGGGAAGGGAATGCTTCTCTCGAATGGGCGGCGG
>JAHDCI010000226.1 GCA_020629955.1 Myxococcota bacterium
GCTACCACGTACAGTAGTGGCAACTCCCTACATCGCCGTAGGGAGAGATCCCCGACGGCCTGAGGGGAAAAACCTACATCGACAACGCGGTCGCCAAGTGGCGGTCGCGTTTTTCTTTCGCTTTTTGAGAACCACCTTCACCCAAGTGGGTTGGCATTGAACTTGCTCATAGGGTGGGCATGAGCGCAGAAGCCATCTCCGATAGCACCCCTCCCGCCCCCCTGGTCCGCCCCGAGAACCCGGTCACAAGCCAGGTGCGCGCGCGACGATTCCGGACACCAACCGTCCCCGCCCGGCCCCGGGTCTATCACGTCGCCGTGGAAGCGAACGAGCTCCGGCCGATTGTTGGGTTCGAGGAACAGCCCTGGGGCGTTTTCGTTCGCACCGTGCTCGACGTACCTCTCGGCGGAAAGGTACACGTTTCGGTCCACGGGCATGAGGGCTCCACGCTGACCGGACGGGTGGTCTTCCAGCTCGAAGATCACGATGTGGATGGCCTCGGGATTTCGCTCATCGAGGGCGGCGGCGCGCTCCGCTGCGGTGGCGACCCGATGTTCTACCCCGAGCCGGATTAGGTCCGGGCTTCAAAGCTCTCCCGCCGGGTCGAAGTCAGGAGGTCGATCCGGAATCTCGGGAAACGAAAGAGGCCTCTCACGTGGGTGAGAGGCCTCTTTCCAATTCAAGCCCGGTGTCAGTCAATTCGTGCGGTAGCGAAGAGAACATTCCCGAGGATTGGGGAGCGTAAATCGTGGTGAGCGATCGGGGTTAGGCCTGCGCCTGCGAACCAAAATCCTTCCAGACTGCGTAAACACCGCCCGTCGGATCCGCGATCACACTGAACTCGCCCATATTTGGAACCGTGGACTTCGGCACAAGCACCGTGCCACCAAGCTTCGAAGCCTTCGTCTCATAGTCGGAGACCTCGTCAACCATCACGTAGGTGAGCCAGTGATTGGGCGTCTCGGGCTGCGGGTTCGCCATGACCGAGCAGTGCATTCGCTCGCCAACTTTAAAGACGAACTGGTCTTCCATTGGCTCACTGCTCCACCCAAAGATGTCCTGGTAAAACTTCACAGCACCTTGAACGTCGCTCGTCATCAACTGGACCCAGCACACCGAGTGCTCAACTGGGTTTGCCATGGGCGCATCTGCGGCACTCATTGCATCGCCCGTACCGGCAAAAAGACCAAACGCGGCCCCCTGGGGGTCGGTCACGATGGCGCTTCGCCCCATGTTCGGAATATCGAAGGGAGGCATCATAATGTTCCCGCCCGCGGCAGCGATTTTCTCCGCCGTCGCGTCGACATCCTCGACCTGCACGTAGCCGAGCCAATGAGAGGGGACCCCTTCAGGAGTCGCCATCATGCCAGCGACGGTTCGCTCCCCGATGTTGAGCATTCGGTAGGTGCCCATCTCCCCCATCTCCATCGTGTTCTCCGACCATCCAAAGAGCTCCTGATAAAAGGCGCTTGCCTTCGCCGGGTCGTTGCTATTGCTCTCGTTCCAGCACCAAATCGTATCTGTCATCGCTTCTATCCTTCTCGCTCGAGCTCTCCGCCGAACGTGCTCCGACTTATAACGAGCCCGTGCGACAAATGTGGCCGATGCGCGCCAGGAATTTCTCTCGGACAGTGTACTCGCACTGTTTTTATTACGTTTACTGCGTTCCTTTTCGAGTCTGATCTCTGCGGCGGAAAAGAAATATTTGAGATTGAGACACTTTTGTTCTCACTATGACGCCCATGCCGCGTTCATTTCGTCTCTTCGCATCCTCACTATCTCTTCTCATCTCCCTCGCCTTGGGCGCTTGCCAAGGCGGGACGCTCTCCACGGCGCGCGACGGCGGAGCAGAGGATTCCGGGGCGAGTGACGGTAGCGTTGTGGACAGCGGCGTGGTCGACGCGAGCCCGAGTGATAGCGCTCTCCCTGACAGCTCGGCGATGGATAGTTCGCTCCCCGATAGTTCGCCGGATGCTCCTCCGCCGGGGCCTGTGAGCGGCTACGTCGATCCGAGCTGCATCGACGGAATGTACTCTGAACCGCTACCGAATCTGAGCGCCGATATCGACAGCATTCCCTTCGTTTCGATTCGCCAGTTCGTCGACGATGTGCTCGGCGCGCGCTACCCCGCGGGGCAGTTTTTGGTTCGCGGAGGTCTCACAAACGAGAGCATTCAAAACTGTGACGAACTCTTCGCGAACGGCGCCAGCCGCGAAGGGGTCTTCGATTCACTCGGCACCATCGTGCACGAATGCGGCCATATTTATGACTTCGTGCTGAGCAGCGGTGGGACCGACGGTTTCGCCGTGACGGAGGCGCTGACATTGACCGGCGACGACGGCGATACCGTCGACCGCTTCGGCCGAACCTTCGCGCGTAGCTACCTCAACAGCGATGAGTTTGCTGTCCCCGAGTGTGTCGGCGGGAGCGATTCTTCTTGTGACTTCTACCGGAATGTCTACCTCGATGGGGACCCAACCAACGGCACCTTTGAGGGTGGCGACCAGGGCTTCAACTCGGTGGTTGAAGAAGCGTATCAATACGTAAACTCGCTCGCGGTCGCGTGGACCTACCTCGACCAACGTCCACCTGGTTTCGCCACGAGCGCGCGCGATGGGATCTTGACCTTCCTCTGGTACGTCGGCCGCTATCTCCGGATCGCACGCACGCGAACGGCAGAGTTCCCGGGTGTCTACGACTTCATCTCCGGCTCACCGGTTTGGCGCGAGATCATCCTTACGCTCTGGGGCCGCGCATGGATCTATATCGAAGCGACGGAAGGCATGGAGAGCCTTGCGATCTCCGGCGATACGACGTTTATGCGAGCAACGAATCCCGCAGTGCTCGACGAGATCAACCGGATTCGCCTTGCGGAAGGCTGCGCAGGCGTAACGCCGCCGGCCGCCTCAAGCCGACGTTTCCGGGCGCCAGCCCATCTTATCCGCCAGCGCCTCGAGGCTCCCTGTGCGCACGATCATCTCCTCGAAGATCTTCGCGCGAACACTATTCACGATTGATTGCAGTAGAATCTTTCACCTTCGCAAGCGATCCTTGACGTTTGTAGAAGAAAAAATCACCGGGCGCCCTGTTTGGATTCCACCACCTTAGAGGCATGCAAAGCCGTGCCGTATTCGCCCATCGCTTGATCTCGTACGCGCTGCTGGCGAGCGCGAACCTCTGTGGCTGCGGAGACGCAATTCTCACTACGCAGGGCGACGGCGGCGCGCTCGACGGCAGCAGCGCAGATAGCGCGATAGACAGCGCCACGACGACTGACGCGGCTGCGGAAGACGCCTCTTCCGACACCGGTGTCAATTCAGACGCGCCGGAACCGCTCGACGCCGCGCCAGATACCTCCGCGGACGCCTCGATGGACGGTGGCCGCGACGCCATGGTTCCTGACGCGGCAACCGGCCCGGTGGGATACGTCGACCCAACCTGCGCCGATGGCATGTACTCCGAGACGCTACCGAACCTCAGCGCCGACCTCGACCGTATTCCATTCGTCTCGATCCGTCAGTTTGTCGACGCAGTGCTTGAGGCGCGATACCCGATCGGGCGCGCGCTTGTCCAAGGCGGCCTCACCCACGAGAGCATCGCCAACTGCGATGAGCGCTTCGCAAATGGAGCGAGCCGAGAGGAAGTCTTCGACTCACTCGGCACGATCGTTCACGAGTGCGGTCATATCTACGACTTCGTTCTCGATGAGGGCAGCACGAATGGGTACGCCGTAAATGAAACGCTTCAGCTTTTCGGCGAAGAGGGCGACGCGACAGACCGGCTCGGTCGCACCTTCGCGCGCAGCTACCTCAACACCGACGAGTTTGCCATCCCCGAATGTGATCCAGGCGCGTCTGGCCTTGAGCCGAGCTGTGACTTCTATCGACGCGTCTATCTCGACGGCACAGCGACGGACGGAATCTTCCAAGGGGGTGACCAAGGCTTTAACTCGGTCGTCGAGGAGGCCTATCAGTACATCAACTCGCTCGCCGTCGCGTGGGCATACCTCGATCAGGAGGACCCCAGCGTCAGCGTAAGCGCACGCGATGGGATCCTCACCTTTCTCTGGTACACCGCCCGCTACCTACGGATTGCACGTACCCGAGCGGCAGAGTTTCCCGGCGTGTACGAGCACCTGGCCGGCTCCGCCGCGTGGCGGGAGATCATCCTCACGATGTGGGGACGCGCATGGATTTACGTTGAGGCGACGAACGGGATGGACCGTCTCTCGGCGTCCGGAGACCATATTTTCGAGCGCGCCACGACACCGGCACTGCTCGACGAGATCAACCGTATCCGGCTCGCGCATGGCTGCGCTGGAATCACTGCGCCAGTCGCCTCAAGCAGCCGCTTCCGCGTTCCTGCGCACCTGATCCGTCATCGCCTCGAGACCCCGTGCTCACACGACCACACGATCCCAACCGTCCTATCGGATCGATAGAGAGCGAGAAAAAGAAAGAAGCCCCGAAGGAGAACCTGCGGGGCCTTTTTCATTCGAACGGAGCGTCAGCGGTAAGACCAGAGCACCTGATCTGAGCGAACGGCGCCGCGGTCGACGACCAGGTGCTGGAAGGCGCCCTGAAGCTGAACGTCGGTCGCGTGGCGGCCGAACTGCGTGTAGAGGAAGTGGCTAAGTTCGCCCACGGTCAGCACCTGGTCACGCGGCGCAGAGTCCGCCTCGCCGCTTACCGCAAGCCGGATGAAGTGGCTGAGATAGCCGCCTGCCTGGAACTGCCCCGCGACCGCCGAGAGCACGTCTTCCTCGGAGGAGAAGAAACCGATGCGGCCTGGTCGGGTGATGATGTCCTTGGCGAATCCGCCAGCAAAGCAAGCGTCGATCGCTACCATCGAGATGCGCGCGGTGAGGGCGTCGAACTGAGTCGCGAGATCGTTATCGACGAGCGGACCATCGTGAAGGACAAGGTACTCGTCCGTGCCATCGATTTCGCGCGGGTCCGTCGCCCCTTGGTTCTGACCACCATGGCCGGAGTAGAAGAAGACGAAAATATCTTCCGGTCCCATCTCGCGCGCGAAACGCTGCATGGCCGCCGTCACATTGGCGCGGGTCGCTTGAGCATCCGTCAGCAGCACCTGCCGGCTCTCATCAAGAAGGTTTCGCTGGCGCAGCGCTTCGGCGAGTTTGATCGCGTCGTTCGCACACTCCGGAAGGTCGCCAACGCCATCGGGGTAGTCGGTGATCCCAACAAAGAGACCATAGATCTGACCGCCATCACCGCCGCCTCCCGGACGAGGAATCGAGGCGCCGCGACCGAAGGAAAGCTCGTAGGCGCCCGTCTCGCCCGGTTGGTAACTCGTCACCGTGATGCCGTATGTGCCTGGCTCGGCCGAGGGAATGTCGATCCCGGAGTTTCGATCCGAGGGCGAGATATCGTCGTTATCGAGTTGTTGACCACTCGGCGTGCGAACGATCAGGTACGGATCGATCGCGCTCGAGTTGAGGCGAATCTGAACCGAGTCGCCCGCCGTGAAGGTGCGTGAGTAGCGGTCCGCAAACTCGCCAGATTGCAAGGTCTGGTCGCCCTGCGCGAGCGCTCCCGCAACTCGGTCGCCGGTGGCTGGCGTCGCGCCTGCAGCGTTGTTGGCAGGGTTCGCGGGCGGAGGGGTTGCGCCAGGGTTCGATGGAGGAGGGGTCGCGCCGGGATTCGCTGCCGGCGTGGCTGCAGAACCACCCACGACGAGTTCGTACGCGCCGGTCTCCCCCGGGCGGTAGCTGGTCACCACGACTTGATATTCGCCGGCCACGGAGGTCGTGAGGTCGAGCGCCGCGTTGGTTCCGCCTGCCGGGCCATCATCGTTGTCGTGCTGCTGTCCGCCGGGTTCCCGAACGATCAGATAGGTATCGAAGGCGGTCGAACGTGCTTCAAAATGAATCGTCTGCCCGGCCTCGAAGGTCATCGCGTGAATATCCGAGAACTCACCCGAATCGAGCGTTTGATCGCCCTGCGCAAGCTGGCCGGAGATGACTTGGCCCGCCGGCGCTGGGGTCGTCGGCTGAGCGGGAGCCGTGGGCGGTGGCGTCGCGGGCGCCGAAGGCTGCGCCGGGGCCGCTTGACCGCTGCCGTTTGAGACGGTCAGCGTATAGTTGCCCGTTTCGCCCGGCTGATAGCTCGTGACAAGCACGGTATAAGCGCCGGTCGCAGAAGGCGTGAACGCGACCTGCGAGTTCCGGTTCTCCTGGGAGATATCGTCGTTATCCTGTTGCTCTCCATCCGGAGCACGAACGATCAGGTAGGTATCGAACTCCGTGGACTGGAGTCCGATCGTCACCGGCTGCCCCGCGTTAAACGTGAAGGGATAGGAATCGATAAACTCACCCGAATCGATGGTGCGGTCTCCCTGCGCAAGCTGGCCCGTTCGCGTGGTCTCTGCGTTTGGCGCAGCGGCCGGCGCGGAAGGCGGTGGCTGCGTATTCGCGAGGTTCGCGTTGCCCTGCGTATTGTGCGTCGCATGGCTCGCCTTTAGCGAGAACGCACCGCTCATGCCGGCCTGGTACGCGCTCGCCACGATTCGGTAGGCTCCCGTCTCCGGAAGCGTCAGGTCAACCGCGGAGTGAAGCGTGCCGGCGACATCGTCGTTCTCCCAAAACTGCCCAGAGGGGCTCAGCACCATGAGGTAGGAGTCGAAAGCATCCGAGTGCTGCTCAATCCGAACCTCTTCGCCCGTGGTCCCATTCAGCGTGTAAATCGCCGCAGGCTCGCCGCTCGGGAGCGTCATTCCGCCCCCCATCGTCGCGTTGATCGTCTGCCCGATTGCGAGCGTCTCGGTGCCCCCTTGGGAAGGAAGCTGATGATGCGGACGCTGAAGGTTCGGCGTTACCGCTGCCACCTGCGCGGCCGGCGCGCTCACGCTCAGCGCATAGTTCGCCGGCTGTCCGGCCGTCGGTGCGATGAGCTGAAGTCGGTGCACGCCCGGCTGAGTGATGGCGTACACGCCAGCTTCGCTCGGCGAGAGCGTGAGGCCTGCTGGCGAAAGAAAGTTCGCGAGCGGAACCGAATCGCCGCGAGCTTCAATTCGAAGGCTCCCGGCGCCTTGATCGGCGCCCGCGACCATGATCATCTCGGAGAAACGACCGTCCGGAAGCGCGCCATCCGCCGCCGTGATTTCCCCTTCGCGGCGATTGCCTGCGGTGAGGATCTCGGCCGAAGGAACCGGCCGCTGCGCCTGGGGCGCTGCGACCGCACGCGTTACCCGAAGATGATATGCGCCGCTCGCGTTATGATCGATGCTCGTGACGGTGACTTTCATGACGCCGCCGGCCTGAGCGATCACACTGAGCCGCGATTCGTGGCGATTGCCTTCAAAGTCGTCGTTCGTGAGCGCGCCGCTCTGCGGGGGCGTTACGACGAGCACCGGGTCGAATGCGTCCGCAGTAAGCACGACATCGAGCTGGTCTCCCGCGTTGACCGGGATATCGTGGGTGCTGCGCGGGAAGGTCGCGCCGCCGGGTGTGAGCGTGCCGTCCTGATCGAAAAGCGCTGCCGCGGGATCGACTGGCTGAATCGCCGGCGTTTCGCGCGCTTCTTTGTTCTCATCCGAACACGGGTTGCTGCACGAGAGCGCCAAAAGGAGCGATACGAGAAGAGCGGGATTGCGGGTATGCATA
>JAHDCI010000227.1 GCA_020629955.1 Myxococcota bacterium
GTGGCGCGTCCATCAGTGGCGCGTCCATCGGTGGCGCGTCGATGGGTGGCGCATCCGTGGGTGGCGCGTCCGTGGGTGGAGCGTCGATGGGCGCGTCGACAGATCCATCCTCTGTTCCGCTGTCCTCCACGCTCCCATCCATCAAGCCTTCGAGCTCAGGGTGGCTAACGGTGCAGGCCAGTCCGGTGAGGGTGAACATGAGAAGAAAAGATATGAGAAGAAAAGACCAGACCCGAACCGAACGCATGTTCGAAATATAGCGCGACTTTTAATTTCTCTTGAGTGTAAAATCTTCGGGTTCTCGGGCAGTTGGGGCAGCTCGCCACCTGAGAATGATCGACTTGAGTCGTGGTAATGTCACAAAAAAACGCCCGGAGGCAAAAGCCTCCGAGCGCTCCGATAGGGCGAGTCGCCCTGAATGTGCGTTTCTACGGAAGGAGGTCTGCGACTGCTTCCGCTTCGTCCGCCAGCTCCTTCGCGGTGGCGTCGATTCGGGCGCGGCTGAACGCGTCGATGTCGAGCCCCTGCACGACCTCGTAGCCGCCGTCCTTGCAGATAAGCGGGACGCCCGCGATCAGGTCCTCCGGGATGCCGTAGCTTCCATCCGAGGGAACGGCCATCGAGGACCAGGTGCCTTCCGGCGTACCGAGCCACCAATCGCGGACGTGGTCAACCGCGGCGTTCGCGGCGGAGGCTGCCGAGGACTTACCACGCGCGTTGATGATCGCTTTTCCGCGCTGCTGCACGGTGGGAATGAAAGTCTCCGCGATCCAATCGCTTTCGACCTGACTCGAAATGGTCTTTCCACCCAGTTCGGCGTGGAAGAGGTCCGGGTACTGCGTCGCAGAGTGGTTGCCCCAGATGCAGAGCTTCTTGATGTCCGAAACCGCAGCGTCGAGCTTCGTCGAGACCTGGGACATCGCCCGATTTTGGTCGAGTCGCACCAGAGCGGAGAAGCAGCGCTTGTCGAGATCCGGCGCATTCTTCATGGCGATGTAGCAGTTCGTGTTCGCGGGGTTACCGACGACACAGACCTTCACGTCGCGCGCGGCGACATCATTCAGCGCCTTGCCTTGCGAGGTGAAGATGGGGCCGTTCTCGCGAAGAAGGTCTTTCCGAAGCATGCCTGGGCCGCGGGGCTTCGCGCCGACGAGAATCGCGACCTGCGCGTCCTTGAAACCAGCATTTGGGTTGTCAGCGGCTTCGAAGCCTGCGACGAGCGGGAACGCGCAGTCCTGCAGTTCCATAATCGTTCCTTCGACCGCCTTCATTGCGGGAGGGATGTCGACGAGCTGAAGAATCACCGGCTGGTCTTTTCCGAGCATATCGCCGGAAGCGATGCGGAAGAGAAGGCTGTAACAGATTTGACCAGCGGCACCGGTAATGGCGACGCGAACGGGCGGCTTCATAATGAACTCCTAAATTTGGGCTTGGAGCGAGAGCAAGAGAACTTGCGGCTTGGCTCGTGACCGGGCCGGGGTCGCAGGAGCGATACCCTCGCGAAGACCGGCGCACGGTAACGCGGATGAATCGTGGTCGTCGAGTCGAATCGTGAGAAAGCGCGGTTGCGACACGAAATTCGAAAACGCAACACGGCCAGCGTTTCATAAGGGGTTGTGAATTCGATTCGCGACCCAGGACCGGTGCACCCCACACAGATTCGACAATTTCAACGCGAGCGAGTTCTAAAGTTCTATAAAAACAAGTGTTTGCGTCGTTAGTCGAAACGGCTAAAGCCGGAGCCTTCCATCGAGGTCGCCATGGTCGGTGGATTCGATTCTCGGGGTTCGTCGGCCATCCGAGTGCGAGGCCGACGTGGGCGAGGCGTACGGGGCCGGACGATCATCTCCGAAGGCGGAGCGCTTACCTCGTCGAGACCGATCGTCAGGCGCTGGTTAACGTCGGGAATTACGTCTTCCGTGTGCGTGATATAGCCGGGAAGAGACACCTGGATGGTCACCGCTTCATCCGACGAGGGGAGTTCCAAACGTACGGGGGTTTGCCCACGAACCTCTCCGCCGAATGAAACCGTGGCACCCGCGGGCGTCGTCTGGACATCGATCGAAACGGACGTAGCGGCAGAAGGTGTTTCTGTAGTGGAAGCCTCTCCGACAGGGGTCACCGCCGGTACGGATTCGACAACATCGGAGTTGGGGTCATCGTCAATGCTCATCCAAGCCGCGAACGCGAACAAAAGCACGAGTAGCAACGCGACCACGACCTTCACCAGTGGGGAAGGGCCCTCATCGGCCGCTACAAATTCGCTCTCACGCAGAATCCCGCTTTCCGAGTAAGCGATTCGGGACTCCGAGTGTTGCGGAAGGTCGACCTCGAGATCGACCTCCGCATCGGGAATCGTAACGCGCGCGTTTCGCTGCAAAGCCTGCAGCATTTCCGCTTTTTGATGGCGCCGGTCCGCGAAGAGGGAGCCCATGATCTCCCGCAGCTGCTTTTGCGGCAGCATGCGTGGAGCCAGCTCGCGTGAAGCCAACAAAAGTGCGTCGCGGAGTTCTTCGGCGCTCTGAAAGCGAACGTCTCGGTCGCGCTTTAGCGCCTTCTTCGTAATCTCGTCGAGTGACTCCGGAACGGTCTCTCGAACGGCGCGAGCGGACGGAATCGGCTCCTGCAAGATGGCCCGCATCGTCAGCATGGCGTTGTCTTTTTTGAAAAGACGTCGCGCTGTCAGACATTCGTGAAGCAGGATACCCAATGAGAAGACATCGGAGCGGCGGTCGAGCTCTTTGGCCTCGATCTGCTCCGGCGACATGTAGTGGAATTTCCCTTTGAGCTCACCCGTTTGGGTTCGGGAGGCGATGTGGGTCGCTTTCGCGATGCCAAAATCGAGCACCTTGATCGCGCCGTCATAGGTGACGAAGACGTTCTGTGGAGAAACGTCCCGGTGGACCACGTTGAGCAGGGTGCCTTGTGAATCCCGCAACTCGTGGGCGGCGTGCAGGCCGGCCGCCGCTTCCGCGAGGATATGCGCGACGAGCGCCGGGTGCAGCGCCTGACGGTGGGCGACGGTCCGCCTCAATAAGCCCGCGAGGCTCTCCCCCTCGAGGTATTCCATCACGATGTGGGGAATCCCATGATGCTCAAGTAGCTCGTAGATCTGTATCACGTTGGGGTGATGGATCTGCGCCGCAATCCGTGCCTCGGCCGACATCATTTCGACGAAGCGTTTCTCGTCTGTGAGGTGGTCGAGCATTCGCTTGATTGCCACCGGCCGCTCGAAACCCTTGGGGCCGACGATGCGAGCGAGTAGAATCTCCGCCATCCCCCCAGCCGCCAATCTGCCAGCAACTTCATACCGTCCAATCCGCTGCCCGGAGGCAGGCGGGACAGAGAGTGGCCCGGCAGCTGTAGGATTCGCAGACACGATGGCCAAAGCATACCTTAACCTCGCGAAAACCGCGCTCTTGTTTGTCGCTATTTCGTCCGTCGCGACGCCGGCGCTCGCGCAGGAATCGGACCGAGAGCGCGCGGTAGAACTCTTTGAAGAAGGCGAAAGGTCCTACCGTGCCGGTGATTTCGATGGCGCGATTGGGCATCTCGATGCCGCCTACCGAATATTTCCAGAGCCGGTGATTCTCTACAATTTGGGGAGGGCGCACGAGGGTCGAGGCGATGACCGCGAGGCCGCCGACTACTTCGAGCGTTACCTGGCCGAAGCGGGTGAGGTAGAGGATCGCGGCGGGATTGAGGCGCGGATCCAAAATCTCCGTGCGAGTGCGGATGAGCGCGATCGTCTCCGCGAAGAGGCGAGCGCCGCCGAGGCCGAAACGAATGCCACCGCGCAACCCATCGATTCTCCGGACCTCTCCCCAGAAACGGTCGCGGAGTCTTTTGAACCTGCCGAAGAAGAGCCTCGACAAAATGACGAGGGCAGCAACGCTGGACTGATCGTTGGAGTCACCGTCGGTGCGCTGGTCGTTGCGGCGGCTGTCGTGCTCACGGTGGTTTTGCTCGGAGGCGGCGAATCACTTCCGGAGACGCAACATGGCCCGATCTATACCGGGGGAGGGACACCGTGAAACGATTTGCGCTTTTGACGCTTTTTGCGATGAGTTGTGCTTCGGACCCCACCGGCATTGTTCTTTATGTCGGAGCGGCATCGAGTGGTCCGATCGTCGTTGAGGTTCGCGACGCATCCGAGGTGGAAGGGGGCGAACCTGAGGATGTGTTCACGCTGACGATCGAGGACTACCAATCCGGCGCTTACGAGAGCCTTTTGCTTCTCCAATCCGGAGAGTCGAATAGCGTCGAACTCACAATTCGTAGCGAAACAGATAGCCGTGATGTTTTTCTCCTGTACGGCGAAGGGATGTCCCAAGCCGTGCTCTGCGTCGAAGAACGCGGCGACGTGCCCGTCGAATCTTACACCGGAGATCCGGGGGTTTTTCGCTGCAACTTCGACCCGTGTGCGGGCGTGGAGTGCGAGGAGCCGGAAGAGGCATGCCAGGTGAGCGAGTGCCAAGAAGGCGAATGCGTGACCGCTGAGGCTCCCGAGGGAGCGGACTGTCCGGGCGGCACGTGCACCGATGGCGAGTGTCGGGAATGTAGGGATTCATCGGATTGCGACGTCAGCGAATGTCAGATCGCGGATTGCACGGATACGGGGCTCTGCGAACGCGTCAATGCTCCAAACGGGACGTTCTGCACCAATGGGATGTGTCTCGAGGGAGAGTGCGTGGTGAACTGCCTCGCCGGATGTCCCATGGGAACCGAATGTGATGAGTCCACCGGAAGGTGTGTGCGGCTTCGTGGGTGCGGAGCCGACACCGATTGTGCCGAGATGGCCTGTGCCGTCGCCTCCTGTGGCGCGCGGGGGATCTGCGAATACCGGTCTCTCTGCAGCGAAGAGCTTGTCTGCGAACGCGATTCGGGCACATGCGTCGAATGCACCACGGATTCCCACTGCGACGATGAGGACCCGTGCACGATCGGTCGGTGCAGTGAAGAGCGGTCCTGCGTCTTTTTGCCGCGCTGCGAGGCCGCTTGCACCGATGCCGGCGCGTGCGTGGAATGCACCGAGACCGACCTTGATGCCTGCGGCCCGGGCGGTAGCTGTTTTGAAGGACAATGCGTCGAATGCGCGTCGAGCGCCGAATGTGACGATGGCAACCCGTGCACGATGGATACATGCTCCCCCTCATTTCTCTGTGAGCACATCCCGAGCAGCGAAGGGATGACCTGCGCTGCGGGCCGAATTTGCGTGAGCGGCGGATGCGTCAGCGCGTTGTGCTCCGGCCCAGGTACCTGCGCCCATCCGAGCGAATGCATCCTCGGGCTATGCGGAGGCATTGGTCGCAACTGCGAGTTCCAGGCGTACCCGCTCGACCCACCGGGCCCCCTGACCCGGGTCCCTTGTGCGACGGGTGTTTGCGAGAGCGGAGCTTGCGTCACCCCGACTTGTGAGGGCGCAGCGGATTGCGACGACGCGATCGCTTGTACACGCGATCTTTGTGTTGATGGAAGCTGCGTTCATCAAAATCAACGGGAAGGTCTCCGGTGCGGGAGCGGTGGCGTTTGTCAGGCGGGCGTTTGCGAGAGCAACGATGACTTTTGCCGTGGCGAAACGTGGACGCTTCTCGATGCAGAGGGACACGAACGGTATGTTGTTTGCGGCCGCGAAGCATCGTGGGACGAGGCTTCCAATCAATGCCGTGCCGCAGGTGGGCACCTCGCCTCGTTCGCGACGATTTCAGAGTACACGGGCGTCTCAATGCAGCTCGCTGCCGACGTCGGCGAAGAAGCAGGCGATATTTGGATCGGGATGCGTGATGTGCTTCCTGGTGGCCCCATCACTCTTCAAACCCATCGATGGGTCGACGGGTCGAACTCCGTTTCGGAGGTGCCATGGGAATTTCGCGAACCGAACGAGCCGGATTCATGCGGCCGAATCGACGCGATAACTCAGCGCTGGCGCGATCGAAGTTGTGAACTACCGTTCGCGTTCATGTGCGAATTTGGCCCCCGAAACTGAATTGAACGCACACGAGTGCCCTTGTGAGATACCTTCTCGTCCCTGACTTTGCTGTTTCTATGGTTGTCCCGAATATCGCCCATTTGTTGAAAGTGTTCACGCTCGCCGGCGTATGCCTGGTTTCGAGCGTCACATTTGCGCAATCCGAAGGGGAGCGTGAGCAAGCGCTCGAGCTTTTTCAGCGTGGCGAGGCGAGCTATCGCGAAGGGGATTTTAACGCGGCGATCGTTTATCTCGAGGACGCGTACGAGACCTTCCCGGAGCCAGTAATTCTCTACAACCTCGCGCGTGCGCATGAAGGTCGTGGAGATGACCAGGAAGCGGCGGACCTCTTTGAGCGTTACCTTCGAGACGCGGGGGATGTCGAAGACCGAGGCGCGATCGAAGCGCGAATCGTCGGATTGCGAGCGCGCGTTGCGGAGACCGAGCGCCTTCGGGAGCTCGAAGAAGCGCAAGAGGGGCGAGAGGCGTCCGAGATGGCCGTCGAAGTCGAAGACGGCGAATCTGCGGCGGACCCCATTGCGAGTGACGCCTCGGAAGAATCCTCAAGTGGGCCGAGTGCGCTCCCATGGGTCGTTGTTGGGGCGGGTGCGCTGGTTGCAGCGACGGGTATTATCCCTGGCGTTCAGGCCCCCGGTACGCAGTCCGACGCTCAGGCCGCGCTCTCCAATGGTCAGAATACGCAAGCGCTCGAGCTTCAGGACAAGGCGGAGGGTCAAGCCCGGACCGCCAATATCCTCTTTGCGGTCGGCGGAGGCATCGCACTCGCGGGATTGATTTGGGGGATTATCGATCTCTCAAGCGGAGACGATGACAACGAATCAGGCGTCTCTGTCCGAATCGGCCCATCCTCTGTGACCCTTCATGGCCGCTTTTAGACGCGCGCTCTTTCTTTGCGCGCTCGTGGGTTGCGGCGCCGCCCAGCCCGCTCCGCCTGCGACTTCCTCGACAGACGATGTTGGCGCGGTGCTGGACGACTGGCATCGGGCGGCCGCGGAGGCCGACGAAGAGCGATACTTTGGGCATTTCGCGCGCGATGGTGTGTTCCTCGGGACCGACGCCACAGAGCGCTGGGATGTCGCGGCGTTTCGCGCGTACGCCCATCCTCATTTTGACCGCGGTCACGCGTGGAGCTTTCGAGCGGTGCGCCGCGCCGTCACCATCGAAGGATCGCTCGCTTGGTTCGATGAAGACCTCGAGACAGAGAACCTGGGGCCGGCGAGAGGGAGTGGCGTGCTCCGTTTCGAAGACGGGGGATGGCGCATCGTTCTCTACAATCTCGCGCTCACGATTCCGAACGAA
The DNA here is from genome assembly GCA_020629955.1 of Myxococcota bacterium. GTDB lineage: Bacteria > Myxococcota_A > Polyangia > Polyangiales > Houyiibacteriaceae > JAHDCI01. Next base: position 7,289 of record JAHDCI010000227.1, read on the forward strand.
GATTTCTCGCGCGTGCGCGAGGTGCTCTCGGCGCCATAAAAAAACGCTGCCGAAGCAGCGCTATCCTGGTGGGTGGAGTCGGGGTCGAACCGACGACAGCCGCCTTGTAAGGGCGGAGCTCTACCACTGAGCTATCCACCCAGGAAGGCGCACCCTAATCTCGAAAGAAGCGGAGGGCAAGTGGCTCTTGTTGCGTAGTGGACGTCCATCCTTAGCGTGCTGAGATGGAGGTCGAGCTGGAAGAGATTGTCGCGTCGTTTGGTCCGGAGAGATACGAGGATTTTGCCCGCTTTTGCCTTCGGGTACTCGGTTCGCTTCGTGAGCGAATG
>JAHDCI010000228.1 GCA_020629955.1 Myxococcota bacterium
GCTTCGCCATCCGCGAAGGTGGCAAGACGGTCGGCGCTGGCGTCGTCTCCAAGATTCTGGAGTAATCATGAAGATTCGTATCAAGCTCAAGGCCTACGATCATCGTCTGCTCGATCAGTCGACGCTCGAGATCGTGGACACCGCGCGCCGCACCGGCGCTCAGGTGGCGGGACCGGTTCCGCTTCCGACCCGCATCAACAAGTACACCGTCCTCCGCGGACCGCACGTTGACAAAAAGTCTCGTGAGCAGTTCGAGGTGCGCACGCACAAGCGCCTTGTGGACATCCTTGACCCCACGCCGGAAACCCTCGAATCGCTCGGCAAGCTGGACCTTTCGGCCGGCGTCGACGTCGAGATCAAGACCTGAGGTTCAACATGCCGACTACCAAGATTTTTAATCTCTCGAATGAGTCCGTCGGTGAGCTTTCGCTCGCAGACGACGTCTTCGGCGTCGAGGTCAACGAAGGCCTCCTTTACGACGTCATCAAAGCGCAGCTTGCTTCGAAGCGCAGCGGCTCGGCCAACACCAAGGGCCGCGCGGAAATCACTGCGACGAAGAAGAAGATGTACAAGCAGAAGGGCACCGGCCGTGCCCGTCAAGGCAACGCGCGTGCGCCGCACCACCGTGGTGGTGGCGTCGCTCATGGCCCGAAGCCCCGCGACTACAGCTACCGTCCGAACCGCAAGATGCGCATCGGTGCTCTCAAGAGCGCTCTCTCGCACAAGCTTGCCGAAGGACAGCTCACGGTTGTCGAGAACTTTGAGCTCGCCGAAGTGAAGACGAAGGCCCTTGCCGGAATCCTCGGCAAGCTGGGCGCTGACAAGAGCGCGACCATCGTCGACACCGTCGAGAACGAGAAGCTTCGCCTCTCGGCTCGCAACCTCCCCAAGCACCTCGTGCTGCCCCCCGGCGGCGTGAACCCCTACGACCTCCTCCGCCACGAGCACCTGGTGATCACCAAAGACGCGATCGCTGCCCTCGAGGCGCGTTGCAAGCGCTAAGGCAGGACCATGCAGATCGAAGATGTAATCAAGCGACCGCTCATCATGACCGAGAAGGGTTCGAACCTTCGCGATGAGCAGAATCAGTACCTCTTTGAGGTCGATATCCGCGCCAACAAGGTTGAGATCAAGAAGGCTGTTGAAGAGCTCTTCAAGGTCAACGTTGAGAGCGTGAACACCCTCATTGTGCGTGGCCGTCCGAAGCGAATCGGCCGACGCTACCTCAAAACCCGCAACTGGAAGAAGGCGATGGTCACCCTCGGGCCCGACGATTCGATCGACTTCTTCGAAGACGAGATTTAAGCGATGGCGATTAAGAAGTTTAAGCCCACGTCGCCCTCGCGTCGTTTCTACGAGAGCCCCGATTTCGAAGGTCTCTCCACGAAGCGCCCCGAGAAGCGTCTGACCAGCAGCAAAAAGTCCAGCGGTGGACGTAACTCCAACGGACGCATCACGGTGCGTTTCCGGGGTGGTGGCCACAAGCGCCGTTACCGCAAGATCGACTTCAAGCGCAACAAGATCGGTGTCCCCGGCAAGGTTGTCGCGCTTGAGTACGATCCGAACCGCTCGGCGCGCATCGCGCTCATCCACTACGCCGACGGTGAGAAGGCGTATATCCTTGCTCCCGACGGTCTCGTCGTGGGTGCCACGGTCATCTCGTCCCGCAATGCGGACGTGAAGCCCGGCAACGCGATGCCCCTCAAGCACATGCCGCTTGGGACCATCATTCACAACATCGAGCTCAAGATCGGTAAGGGTGGCCAGATGGTTCGCTCCGCCGGTACGGCCGCGCAGCTCATGGCGCGCGATGGCGACTACGCTGTCGTTCGTCTCCCGAGTGGCGAAGTTCGCAAGGTGCACGTTCGTTGCCGTGCGACGATCGGTCAGGTCAGCAACCAGCAGCACGCTCGCGTGACGCTCGGTAAAGCTGGACGTAGCCGATGGCTTGGTCGCCGCCCGCACAACCGCGGCACCACCATGAACCCGGTCGATCACCCGATGGGTGGTGGTGAAGGACGTACGGCCGGTGGCCGTCATCCTTGCTCCCCCTGGGGCCAGCTCGCCAAGGGCAAAAAGACCCGTAAGAACAAGGCCACGGACAAGTTCATCGTTCGCCGCCGCAACCAGAAGTGATTTAGAGAGATGCCACGTTCAATTAAAAAGGGTCCGTTCATCGATCTTCCGCTCCAGGCGAAGGTCGACAAGGCCCGCGCCACTGGCGACAAGAAGATGATTCGCACCTGGTCGCGTCGTTCGACGATCGCTCCAGATTTCGTCGGCCTCACGTTCGCTGTTCACAACGGACGTAAGTTCGTGACGGTGTTCGTCACGGAGAACATGGTCGGGCACAAGCTCGGTGAGTTCTCGCCCACCCGTACTTTCCACGGCCACGCCTCGGATAAGAAGGGACGTCGATAGCGAAAACGTTGCCGAGTGCGAAACGTGCTTGTGAAAGCCCGAATCGCATGCTAGATCCCGCGCCCTTTTCCGGGAGGCCATTTGGCCCACGCCAAGGGGCGGGATTTGCAGGCAAAACCCGCTAAGACGAGTAAAATCATGGAAGCAACCGCAAAAGCCCGATTCCAGCGCATTTCGCCCCGTAAGGCGCGAGTTGTCGTCAATATGATCCGCGGAAAGAACGTCGCGATCGCCCTTGACGAACTGCGTTACACCCCGAAGAGCGCCGCGCGCATCATCGAGAAGCTTCTCGATAGCGCCGTCGCCAACGCCCGTCAGAAGGACCAGGGAGTCGACCTCGACACCCTCGTCGTGAAGACCGCCTTCGTGGACATGGCTCCCAACCAGATGATGCGCCGCTGGCGTCCCCGTGCGCAGGGTCGCGCGACCCGCATCGTCAAGGGAATGAGCCACATCACCATCACCATCGGCCAAGAGGAATAGTCGTGGGTCAGAAGACACATCCCTACGGGTTCCGTATTGGAATCATCAAGCCCTGGAAGTCCAAGTGGTTCCAGGATCGCAACTACGCTGCCTGGCTTCACGAAGATCTCGCCATCAAGGCGGCGATCAACAAGAAGTACGCGAACGCCGGAATTGCCGACATCGAGATCGAGCGATTTGCGGACAACGTGAAGTGCATCATCCACACGAGCCGTCCCGGCACCATCATTGGTAAGGGCGGACGCGGCGTGGAAGACCTTCGCAAGGACCTTCAGAAGCTCACCAAGAGCACGCTGATGGCTCCCGATGTCCAGGACGTACGCAAGGCCGACACCAACGCGACCCTCGTTGCGCAGACCGTCGCCACGCACCTCGAGCGTCGCGTCGCGTTCCGCCGCGCCATGAAGAAGGCGGTCTCCACCGCGATGAAGCTTGGCGTCAAGGGCATTCGTATCGAAGCTTCCGGCCGCCTCGGTGGTTCGGAAATCGCGCGTACCGAGTGGTACCGCGAGGGCCGCGTCCCGCTTCATACGCTTCGCGCTGACATCGATTACGGCACCGCCACCGCGCACACCACCGCTGGCACCGTCGGAATCAAGGTTTGGATCTTTAAGGGTGAGATTAACCATCACGCCCCGCGTCACGTCGGCGCGCAGCGTCGCTGAGAGGTAGAAGACAATGCTTCAGCCCAAACGCACCAAGTTCCGTAAGCAGTTTAAGGGTCGTATGCGCGGTAAAGCGTATGTCGGCTCCGACGTTTCCTTCGGCGATTACGCGCTCCAGGCCACCAGCTGTGGACGCGTCACCGCTCGCCAGATCGAGTCCGCTCGTATGGCGATTCAGCGTACCGCCAAGCGCCAAGGCAAACTCTACATTCGCGTCTTCCCAGACAAGCCCATCACCAAAAAGCCCCTCGAGACTCGAATGGGTAAGGGTAAGGGTTCGGTCGAGGCTTGGGTCTCGGTCGTGAAGCCGGGCAAGGTGCTCTATGAGATCGAGGGCATCCCAGAAGAGATCGCTCGTGAAGCGTTCCGCATCGCGGGCCACAAGCTCCCGATCGGTACCCAGTTCGTAAAGCGGAGTGAACAGCTATGAAGGCCTCAGAAATTCGCGAAAAGTCGATCGAGGAGATCCAGACGCTCGAAGGCGAACTCCGCCGCAAGCTCTGGAAGGCCAAGTTCGATAACCACACGAATCAGCTCGATGACACGAGCGATCTTCGTAAGCTCCGTCGCGATATCGCGCGGGTGAAGACGATCTTGACCGAGCGCACCTCGGCGGAAGCGTCGGAGAAGTAAACCATGTCAGAAGAAACAAACCAGACGGAAAACCAGCGCGGGCGTGCCCGTCGCCTGGTGGGTCGCGTGGTGAACGACACGTCGACGGAAGGCCGTGCGAAGAAGACGGTTGTGGTCGAAGTTGTTCGCCGCTTCCGTGACCCCTTCTACGGCAAGTACGTTAAGCAGTCGAAGAAGTATCACGCTCATGACGAGACCGAAGAGTACAAGACGCGCGATCTCGTTGAGATCAAGTCCTGTCGTCCGAAGTCCAAGACGAAGCGCTGGGTCGTGAACCGACTCCTCGAGCGCCCGCCGGAGGTATGAAATGATTCAGACCGAAAGTGTTCTCGACGTCGCGGATAACAGCGGCGCAAAGCGCGTAGCGTGCATCAAGGTCATCGGCGGCTCCCGTCGTCGATACGCCGGCCTTGGCGACATCATCGTCGTTTCCATCAAGGAAGCGTCGCCGACCAGCCGAGTCGAAAAGGGCTCCGTTGCCCGTGCGGTGATCGTCCGCACGAAGCGCGAGTACCAGCGTCCGGACGGCACCTACATCAAGTTCGACACCAATAGCGCGGTCCTTATCGACAAGGACAACCAGCCGATCGGCACCCGTATCTTCGGACCGATCGCTCGTGAGCTTCGTCAGAAGAAGTTCATGAAGATCATCGCGCTTGCATCGGAGGTGGTGTGATGGCTGTACGTCTTAAGGCAGACGACCTTGTTCAGGTGATCGCCGGCAAGGACAAAGGCAAGCAGGGCCGCATCAAGCAGATCATGGCCGATGGCCGTGTGGTCGTCGAAGGTGTGGCGGTGTACAAGCACCACCGCAGCCCGCGCAAGTTCCGTGACCCAGGTCTGAAGGAACTTGAGCGTCCGATCGATGCGAGCAACGTGATGTTGGTGGATCCGGAGACGGAGAAGCCCACGCGTGTCCGCATGCAGCTCAACGAAGATGGCACGAAGACGCGCATTGCTGTGAAGAGCGGCAAGCCAATCGACGCCTGATTTCGATATCAACGCTGAAGAGCCTCGACGAAAGTCGGGGCTTTTTGCGTTGGCGCAGACAATGAAATAGCCGCAGATCCAAACCATGCGCTGGCGATCGATAGCTCTTCTTCTTCTGGGTTGCGGAACCGACCCGGTCTCCGCGGGTTTGGACTTGGCCGAGGCGCGGGTCGACACGATTTGTGATTGTTTCGAAGCTCGCGGATTTCCCTCGCGCGAGGCATGCGTCTCGATGTTCGAGGCGAGTCAGGCAACGGAGGAAGAGCGAGCGTGTATCCGCGATGCGTACGACTCCAGTCTCGACGAATGGGCGGAGTGTGCACTCCGCGAGGCCGAATCCCTCGACGCATGTTTGAACGAGGCGACCTGTGCGGAGGCGACCGAGTGCGGGCCGAGTATGCGCGGCTGCGTGGAAGAAGAGCGAGGGCTCATTACCAACGATGCGTTTCAAGCGATCGCCGAGTGTATCCGGCGGGAGGGCTAGGACGACTCGGATTTATCGAGCCGGGAGAGCATCCACTCCATCCCGATGAGAGCGTCCTTCGCGCCCATCGTAATCGCAAGCGCATCGTCGTAGCGTTGATGGGTCTCTTCGGATGGGTTGATATGGATGACCGTCGGCCGTTCTTGCACGCTCTCCGGCCATGAGAACCAGAGAGTGGTTCCGATGACGACGTAGACATCCGGCTTTCGATCGAGAAAGGATTGATATCGCGCGGCACCGATTGGATCTTTGATAAGCCCAGGGTCGTGATCGAGCTGCGTCGCGGGGCGTGCCGGCCCCCCACATACAGGACACTTCGGAATGTCCGCGCTTCGTAAGGTTTGAGGATCGACCTCGAAGAGCGGAACCCGCTCCTCCCGCCAGATCTCGTCGGTGCAGCGTGCGAGGCAGCTGAGATTCCAGATGCAGCCATATCGTTCCCACATTCGATGTTTGTCGACACCTGACCTCACATGCAGACCGTCGATATTGCTCGTGAGGAGAAACGAACGATCTCGGAAGCGCTGTTGAAGCCATGCGCGAACGACCTCGTAACCGGCATGTGGCTCCGCCCGATGCATCAACGCCCGCATCGTCTCCTGAAAGCCCCATGCGAGATGCGGATCGCGCTCGAAGCCGTCGATATGTGCGATCTCCGCGGGGTTTAGGCCTCGCTCCGAATAGAGCTCGAAATCTCGCCAAACTCCGTGTTTGTCTCGGTACGTCGGCACTCCACTTTCTGCACTCATCCCCGCACCCGTTGAGATCAACACGTACGATGCGCTGTGAAGTACGCGAGCTGCTTCCTGCACGCTCGCGATATCCGATTCTAGCCCGCGTCCGTCATCCGGATTCGGGCCCCCGCACAAGCCTTTGCGCTCGTCAGTGAACTTCTCTTCACTCATGTCCGGACTGCACTCGCACTCACACAACTGCTCGCGGGAGAATCTTCTAGGAGAACTTGGTGAGGGATTCGGGGTTGCACGGACCGAGTTCGCGAGACGCTCATTCCATTTAGTGTACACGGAACGCGAAGTTTCACGAAAAAGATTTGGTCCCGGGTCATTCATACTGGCAAGGTACGCGCATGCGCCTTTTTGCTCTTCTCGTCCTTCCGCTCGCGTTCGCGTGCGGCTCTGCTCCTCGCATCGCTGCATCTCAGCCACATCGCGAGGTTTCTGCGTATCGCCGTTCCCCAGCGGAGATGCGTGTCGCCATCGCTCGGGCGCTTCAATCTCGACGCTATGCGGTGGTGGGTGACCAGCCGGGGGCGATCCGCGCGCGGTGGGGTCAAGAGCCGTGGTTCGAAGTGGACGTGCGATACGAAGAGACCGGTTTCACGATTCATTACGTGGAGAGCGCTGGTCTCGACAACGAGGTCGATGAGGAAACGGGTGAGCTGATGCTCGACGCTCGCTACGGCCGGTGGCGAGACCAACTCGCGCGGACGATTCACGTCGAACTCGAGCGCCCAGCGCGAGAGCAGGCGGCTGCAATCGAAGCCGAGCGCGCGCGCATCGCGGCGGCGCAGCAGGCCGCAGCCGAAGAAGAGGCGCGACGCCAGCAAGCGTTGCAACAACAGCAACAAGCGGCGCAGCAACCAGCGCAGTCGCAAAGCCAAGGCCCGAGTGCGGGCGATATCATTTTGCAGGTCGCTGGCACCGCGGCGGCCGCGGGCGCAAACGCGGCGGCAAATGGCAATGGCGGTAGCGTCTCACATAGCCACAGCTCCGGCAGCGTCCATCGGACCGAGTCCTATTGCTGCACGATTAACGGAAACTCCTATTCCTGCCCGGACGAGGCAGCGTTCCGTAGTTGCGCGACGCTCGAGGCGCACAACTGCTCTCCAGCGCCCGGTGGGTGCTAATCGCGCTATCGAGTTTCG
>JAHDCI010000229.1 GCA_020629955.1 Myxococcota bacterium
GAAGGTTCAACACGGGAGAGTCGAGACGCAAGTGAAGGCATATCGCTCAGATACCACTACGAGGGATCCCGGACTAGCCGGAAGGAGAAAAAGGTTCGTTCGGGGCGCCGGAAACCGACGTCGCCGAAGGCACAGACTGGCCGAAACTGGTAGTCTCCCGGTGATGCTTCGCTTTGCTGCCTCCATATCTCTCTTTTGCACGATTGTGGGCTGCAGTGAGGGAGACCCCTACTTTGGATGGACCTCCTTCGAGGTGGCGGGCGGCCGGACCGTTTGGCTCGAGACACCGCCTTGGGAAGAAGCGAGTACGGGCGGTTTTCGGGTGCCCTCAACAGGCGAGCGGATTACGGGAGCGCCTCTTCCTGCGCAGCATGTGCTGAGCATCACCGCGGCCTCCGGTGACCCCACGGCACTCGCCAATGCAGCGTTCGCGCGCCTCCCGGTTGAGTGGGACCCCGAAGTGCGCGACTTCGCGTTCCTCGAAGGGGGGGCGACCGGCGCGGATGTGTTCTGGCAGGACACGGCGTCCCGTTTTCATCGGGTCTCGTTCGTTCGTGTGCCCGGCAGCAGCAACACCGTTGTCTTCACGTTTGATTCAACGGTCTCGCTCGATAGTCTGGAGATCGATGCGGTCGTCGGTTCGCTCGACTACGAGGTAAGCCCATGAGAGGCCTACTGCTGCTGACAGCGTTTGGTCTCGCGCTGAGCGGGAGCGCCTTGGCGCAAGAAGACGCTACCTCGCTCGGGACCCCTCTTCGCCGCTCCGAGGCTTGGCGACAGCGGCCGACCCGAAATGCGGTTGATTCGGCGCCACGTTCGCAGCGTGAGACGCCTGCCGCTACGCCGCGCGGTTCCGGACAAGAGCTTCCGGAGCAGAATCCGGAAACGGAAACCGAGAATACGGCGCCTCGCCTCCTTGGGGAATACGCGACCTATTCGTTGCCCACTGCAGGACCGGGCGGCCGCGTTCACGGGTTTGCGTTTGCGCCTCTGTTCCCAACTGGACGTCTTCGGCTCGGGCCACGTCTTGGTTTTGCGACCCGGCAGTATCCGCTCGGCGAAAACGATCTCGTGATCCGTGCCGATGCGTTGATCGGTTATCAACATCTCTCCTCGTCGGCATTCGTACCCTATCTTCAGGCGTTTGTCGGTGGCGCGTTCGTGTTCACGCGCCGCATCTCCGTGCCGATTCGGGAAGATGTCTTCTTCTTCGGAGCAGAGCTTGGGACCGATATCCGGCTACACCCAAAGTTCTTCTTCGGCGTCGGCCTATCGCTGCAGTTTAGCCGGCGCGAAGTTGCAAATGGGACCTCGCTTGGGCTGCACGTTCGAGTGGGCTTTTAGGCCTGAGAAAACGTCCGAGAGCGCTTCGCAGCGTTTTCGGTCGAATATCATCCATCGGCGAGAAACTCCTGCTCCGCAAGCGGTCGAGAGTGACCTCTGCGGGCTGGCGAAGAACGTCCGGACCCCCTTCGCGGTATTTTCACGCACTCAAACGCCATCCAATTCTCGCCACATGTGCAGTACGAGTTCAATCGTCGGACGCATCTGCGCACGCCAAAATCCAACCGATCACAATTGGGCCTTTTCATCAGCCTGCTAGTCGAATCGATTGCCGGTTGCGCTTCGTGCGCGTTCTGCGCGGTCTCGATTTCTCCGTGCCCGCTCTCGCCGTTCTTCGAGCCGGATGGAAGCGGCTTCGCGGCGGTCGGCTGCTTCGTGCATCAACTCAATCTCCTCTGCTCGCGAGGGACGTTCCGCGAAACGTGAAGTGGGGTCGCGGGGCATCGCGCGAAGTCGCCACTCGAAGTGCAAGTGCGGTGCGCGCGTGAGACCGGTCTTTCCAACCTCACCGATGACCTCTCCCCGAGAGACGAACTGACCCCCAACCACTCGCGCTTCCCGAAGGTGCGCGTACATCGAGCGAGTATCGTCTTGGTGAAGGATGACAATGAGGTTTCCGTATCCGCGGACGCCGTTGCCGGAGTAGATCACGATGCCGGGATTTACGGCCCGGATGGGAGCTCCGATGGGCGCCGGAATATCGACGCCGCGGTGAAGACGGCTTGCCAGCGAACCGCGCCGAACATAGCCAAAGCCGCGACCCATGAATCCGCTCGGCACGGGCCAGAGGAGGGTGGGCTCTGGAGGGTCAGGGATCTCTCGAAGTAGCGAGGGCTGCGCCGGACCGCTCATGATCACATTGTAGGTTCGCCGGGTTCCAAGACCGAGCCGCTCGGCGCGTTCCACGTTTTCCCCCCACGGCACCGGTACACGTCGTGGCCCGTCGCAAAAAAATCGCCTGCCTCGATGGCAGCGACGAATCGGCTCCATCCAGCCCAGCGGCGGTTCGAAGAGCTCGGCGAGGGGCGTCGCCCGAGACGTTTCATCTCTCGCGGGTGGGGTCAGCGTGAAGGAAGGTGCGAGTGTCTCCACGTTCGAGTTCGCGTGGGCAGTAGGAGCGTCGGGAGTTGTGTTTACCGAAGGTTCGTTCGGTTCATCTGGCGTGCGCCGCTGAGGCTCCTCGTGACGCACCGGGGGCATCGCTCCTAAGCTCGTTGCGATCAGTGCAGGCTCAGCTCGAAGGGGCTCTTCGGCGGGATCGGTCTCGAGAACCATCCTATTCTCGCGACGGATTTCGTCGACGGGGCGAGTCATCCAGATGAGAACGCCAATGAGCACCCCGAGTGCGGCGGGGGCAAAACGGGACCATCCCCGATTTCGTGACGTCTGGACCATCCGGTAGACGGTGACAGCGTGCGTCCCCTCCTGCAAGTCGCGAGCTTTGACATAGACGTTTCTTGGCCTTAGTAATCCTAACCATGGTTGAACCAAGCGTGATCGAAGAGCGTATCCGGGCCGGCGTCGAAGGCGTCACCCACGTCGAAGTGAAGGACCTCACCGGGACCAAGGATCACTTCGAGGCGACGGTTGTCGCGTCGGCGTTCGAAGGCAAAACCCGCGTCGCGCAGCAACGCCTCGTCTTCGCTGCGCTCGGAGAGTTGATGAACGGACCGATTCACGCACTCACGTTTAAGACCATGACGCCAGAGCGTTTCGAGGGACAAGCGTGATGGACGAAGCACTCAAAGCTCGCCTTCAAGAGATCGTCGACTCCGGCGAAATCGTTCTCTTTATGAAGGGCAATAAGCACTTCCCTCGCTGTGGCTTCTCGGCGACGGTGGTCGAAGCGCTCAAGATGGTTGGGGCGCAAGACCGAGCGACCTACGTCGACATTCTGAAGGATCCCGAGGTTCGCGCGGGAATGAAAATCTTCTCGCAGTGGCCCACCTTTCCGCAGCTCTACTTTAAGGGAGAGCTGATTGGCGGCTGCGATATCGTTCGTGAGCTCGCGGAAAACGGGGAGCTGCAGAAGCTCCTCGGCGAATCCGCTTAGCCGAGAATGACTCGCCGGCTGCCGATCACCGTCTCCGCTCGAGATGGCTTCAGCGATGAGCAGTGGGCGGATTGGCGATGGCAAGCCAAGCACGCACTTCGCGACCGGGCGAGCCTTGAAGTTTCCCTTCCGCTTTCGGAGGCCGAACGAGAAGGAGCCGCGCGAACAGAGCAGGGCGGTTTTCCGATCGCGATTACTCCCTATTACCGCTCGCTTATCGACGAGAGCGATCCGAACTGTCCGATTCGGCGTCAGGTCGTGCCGCTCGCTGCAGAGGCCGAGGAAGTTGTTGGCGATCTGAAAGATCCTCTTGGCGAAGAAGCGCACGAGGTGGCTCCGGAGCTTGTGCAACGCTACCCCGATCGAGTTCTGCTTCTCGCCACCGATCGTTGCGCGGTTTACTGCCGGTTTTGCACGCGCTCTCGGATGGTCGGCGATGGCGGCGGTGCGCGCTCGATGTCACGACTTGAGCCTGCCTTTCAGTACATCGAAAGCCATCCCGAAGTCCGCGAAGTGATCGTTTCGGGTGGCGACCCCCTCGTGATGGCGACGCCAAAGATCGCGAAAATCCTCGAACGCCTCGGTGCCATCGAGCATCTCGACACCGTTCGTATGGCGACGCGGGCGCCCGTGACGATTCCGCAACGGATCGACGCGGAGCTCTGCCGAACGCTGCGAGAACATGTTGGCGCGCTCTGGTTAATGACGCACTTCAACCATCCCCGAGAACTTACCGAAGAGAGCACCCGCGCCATCGCGCTACTTGTCGATCATGGGATTCCGGTGATGAACCAGACGGTGCTCCTCGCGGGGGTGAACGACGACGCGGCGACCCTCGAGGCGCTGTTTCGCGGCTTGGTGAAACGGCGCGCGCGTCCCTACTACCTCCTTCAAGCCGATCCCGTTCGAGGGACCGGCCATCTCCGCACGTCGATCGCCAAAGGTCAGTCCTTGATGGCCGAGCTGCAGGGTCGTGTGAGCGGTATCGCACTCCCGAAGTACATTTGCGATACCCCAGGCGGGAAGGGCAAGGTGCCCATCGGACCCGTATATATTCGGGATCAAAAGGGTGGAACCACGACGCTGGAGACCTTTCGAGGGGAGCGCGTGGACTACATTGACCCACCTCAATCCCCATCGAGCGGTTGAATCCTCCTCGGGTTTATGGGAGGTCCACCCGGAAGACCACGGAAGAGCGGTGTGATTTTACTCTTCCTACCCCCTCAATGACCCTTTTCTGCCGACCCTATCGCGCTCTATATCCCCCTTGTTGCTCTTCGCGACGGGGCCGGAAATGCGTGTTTTCGGCGTCACGAACGGTCTGAGGCAACACTCGAAAGGCAAGCGCGATGGAGCGAACCCTAACCCTCTACGGGAGCACAGTCGGGAAAAAGGTAGCGATGGCCGTCAGCGGCATCGTCATGCTCGGCTTTACTGTTGGTCATATGCTCGGAAACCTGCAGGTTTTCGCCGGACCCGAAACGTTTAACGAGTACGCGGTGTGGATTCGTCAGAACCCAGCGTTGATGTGGGGTACGCGCATCATCGTGTTCGCTGCGTTCAGTGTGCACTTCGCCTCCGCACTCGCGCTCTGGCAGAAGAACAAGGACGCAGGCGGCGGCGCTGGGCGTTATAAGATGCCTCCTTCGCGCGACGGAGAGGACGCGTTCGCGTACTACGCGCGACGCACCATGTACTGGACCGGTCCAATCCTTTTCATCTACATCGCCTTCCACCTCGTGCACCTCACGCTCGGTGGCATGATCTTCGGCGAAGGCAATATCCTTCTCATCGAGGGCTACACTTGGGAAGCCAGCAACCCGTACAACAACCTTGTTCGCGGCATGCAGCACTGGCCCGTCGCTGGGCTCTACATCGCGGCGATGCTCGCGTATGGCGCGCACATCTATCACGGCCTTTACTCGCTCTTTCAGTCCCTCGGACTCAATCACCCGAAGTACAACAATGCGCGCCGTGATCTTGCGGTCCTGCTGACGCTCGCGCTTGTCCTCGGCTTCATCAGCATCCCAGCTTCGGTGCTCTTCGGATCGCTTGAGCCAACCACGATGACCTTTAACTACCCTGAGCTGCAGTAAGCAGCGGATCGAGGAATACGACATGGAACTCAAGTCGAATGAGCCGTCACGCGACATCCCGATCGAGGAACGCTGGACCGAACACAAGGCGCAGAACAAGCTCGTCGCCCCGCACAACCGCCGTAAATACGACGTCATCATCGTTGGCTCGGGTCTCGCAGGCGGCGCAGCCGCTGCGACCCTTGGTGAGCTTGGCTACAACGTAAAGTGCTTCTTCTTCCAGGATAGCCCTCGACGCGCGCATAGCATCGCAGCTCAGGGCGGCATCAACGCGGCGAAGAACTACCAGAACGACGGCGACAGCATCTATCGCCTCTTTTACGACACTGTAAAGGGCGGTGACTTCCGCAGCCGCGAAGCGAACGTCTATCGTCTCGCGGAACTTTCGCTCAACATCATTGACCAGGCGGTTGCACAGGGCGTTCCTTTCGCGCGTGAATACGGCGGCCTTCTCGCCAACCGAAGCTTCGGTGGCGCCCAGGTTTCCCGCACCTTCTACGCCCGTGGCCAGACGGGACAGCAGCTCCTTCTCGGGGCGTACTCCGCGCTGGCGCGACAAATCGAAGCCGGCACCGTCGAGTCCTTCCCGCGGACCGAAATGCTCGACCTCATCGTTCATGAGGATCGGGCGCGCGGCATCATCGCCCGCGACCTCGAGACTGGGAAGCTCACCGCGCACATCGCCGACACGGTCGTGCTCTGCACCGGTGGTTACGGAAACGTCTACTACCTCTCGACGAACGCCAAGGGCTCGAACTGCACCGCCGCGTGGCGTGCCTACAAGCGCGGTGCCGCGTTCTCGAACCCCTGCTACACGCAGATTCACCCGACCTGCATTCCGGCCTCCGGGTCGTATCAGTCGAAGCTCACCCTCATGAGTGAGTCGCTTCGAAACGACGGCCGCGTTTGGGTCCCGCGCAACAAGGCGGACAGCGAAGCCATCTCCACCGGCAAAAAGAAGCCGAAGGATATCGCGGAAGCGGATCGCTACTACTACCTCGAAGAGCGTTACCCCGCCTTCGGAAACCTTGTTCCGCGTGACGTGGCATCTCGCAACGCGATGTACGTCTGCGACGACGGTCTCGGCGTTGGACCCGGCGTGGACGACGACGGCCTCCGCCGCGGCGTCTTCCTCGACTTCGCGAGCGCCATTGAGCGCCTTGGCGAAGACACGATTCGTGCGCGCTACGGAAACCTCTTTGAGATGTACGAGCGCATCACGGGACAAAACCCGTACGAAACCCCGATGTGCATCTACCCCGCGACCCATTACACGATGGGCGGCCTTTGGGTGGACTACAACCTTCAGGGAACCATCGACGGCCTCTTCGTCGGCGGCGAAGCGAACTTCTCCGACCATGGCGCGAACCGCCTTGGCGCGAGCGCGCTGATGCAGGGCCTTGCGGATGGATACTTCGTTCTTCCTTACACGGTCGGAAACTACATCGCGCGCTTCCCGCTTAAGAACAACGACCGCAAGCTCGCGCCTCTCGATGAAAGCAGCCCGGCGGTTGCCGACGCGCTCGCCGGAGTTCGCAAGCGGATCGACAAGATCACGAACGCGCCAAACGCGGAAAAGACGCCGGAGCACTTCCATCGTCGCCTCGGCTCCATCATGTACAAGTACTGTGGAATGAGCCGAAACAAGGAAGGCCTAGAGCTCGCCATTCAGAAGATTCAAGATCTTCAGAAAGAGTACTGGGACCGCGTAAAGGTGACCGGCGGAACCGGCGAGTTTAACCAGGTCCTCGAACGTGCGCTCCGCATCGCGGACCTTCTCGAGCTCGGCGAGCTGATGTGTCGCGATGCGCTCAACCGCGAAGAGAGCTGCGGCGGTCATTTCCGAACCGAATACGTGGACGACGGCGAGGCCGATCGCGACGACGAGAACTTTAAGTACGTGGCCGCGTGGCGCTTCCAAGGCGAAGGCGAGGTCCCGGAGCTTCTGAAAGAAGAGCTCGACTTCGAGTACGTCAAACCCACCAAGCGTTCTTACAAGTAGAGGATCAACATGGCTGAAACACAAACCCTCCGACTCAATGTATGGCGCCAGCGCGG
>JAHDCI010000230.1 GCA_020629955.1 Myxococcota bacterium
CCACGTCGGTCAACACCAAGTGCTCATGCGTCGTCATCATATCGCCACCGTGCACCTTTATTTCGTACCGATCGGCCGCGACCTTCAGCGTATAAACAAACGCGTTCCACATCTCCCAGGTCTGAACCATCAAGGGCATGCCGCTTGTAATCCGCCTGGAGATCATGATCGTAGAATTCCGAAAAACCCGCCTTGGACGTGTCGCCATGATGGAGTCATCGGCCACCCGCACGCTCAGTTGCGTGAAATCGACACCGTCTCCGACCACGCCCGCCAAACACGCCTGCTACCCTTCACGCGATGATGAAGCCAAACGCCGCGGGCGCGCTCTTTTCGGAAATCCGGCAGCTCCGAGACTGCGGCATCGTCCACGCTGGCGTCTTCGAGACCGGCGAGCTTTTGGCGGTCGCCCGAGCTTTCGGGCTACGAGAGGACGCTTCCATCTACCGCGACATTGCAGAAGAGGAAGCACGTCGAGTGCTCGTTCGGATCCTGCATCGCGACCTCGCCTATTACTCGGAGCTCATGCCCCAAAAAGAAGCCGAGCGATTGAGTTCAACCTTTCTCGGTTTGATCCCGAATCCAAGATTCGTGACAAATGGAAGGTTCCATGACGCACCGATCCTGGGCCCTCGTGTCCAAGTGTTAGCGACCTGGAACTCGGCAGCCTCCGCCACGTTCGATACTGGAGTCATCCTTGTGGGCGAGAAAACATCCGCCTGTCTTTGGATCGAAGACGAAGACTAGCGACTACGATCGCCCGAACGCGGTCATTCGACACTATAGGTTTTGATATGGATCACGATTGGATACAAAGAGTCGATAACAACTGGGTTTTATCGAATATCCATGACCTCCAGCAATGTTATGCGATCAAACCGTATATTTGGGATGCTCAGGGCTTTGCCGGTGTCCTTTCTTTCGCTGATTTTTACATTGCCCTACAAACAACTTCGATAAAAGCGAATCCCAACTTGGACAAGAATTTTTTAACCGATCCAATCATCTACCAGCAGTTGAGGTACGCGCTCAATGATATGTTAATCAATGAAAGTCTGCGACCTCACATGGAGGATTCTTGGGAAGAATATGACAAGGAGATTCGGTCCATGCTCATAGCACTTCGCAAAATATCAAACCGATTTTAGAGAAATGGCAAATCTTGATCTTGGAAGTCGGACGGCGATCAAGTTTGCAAAAGAACGCGAAGCGGTCTCGGACTCTTTTCGCCACGTGCTACGGACAGGTTGTGGTCTCAATCCACTCCCGGATGAGTTCGGCGCCTTCCGTATCGACCACGCCGCTGCCGAGAGGCGGCATCCGCGATTGCGCGTTCGTCGTCATCCGGAAGTAGAGAATGGACGTCTCCGGATCACCGGCGCTCACGATCTGCATCTCTCCAAGATGGCGCGCGGCCCACGGCCTACCCACCACGGACGCTTCATTGCACGTCCCCGTATCTTCCAGCGCGGTATCGTAACGGAGGTCGATTGTCGCGCGATCCGCGAAGCCCGTGCCCTGGTGACATCCCGAGCAGTTCGAATGCAAATACGCGCGCGCTCGGAGCTCCACAGCTTCCGTGCCGCTTGGGTCGACCAATCTCGCCGCGGCCTGTGCCCGTTCCAGATTCTCCTCACTGAAGAATCGATCCGAGAAAAACTCCGAATCGGCCGCGAGCTGAGACAACTCGAGCCCAAGATGCCCATTTTCCGTATCCGTGTGGCACTCGAAACAATCCGAACGCGATGGATACGCCCACTGCACGCCGTTGTCCAAACGCTCCGAGAGCCGCCCCGAGACGAGCTCTGCGTCTGTCCCGGCTTCGTTCCACCGATACGAATACGCGCCCCAACCATCGCGATGATGCATAAAGAGCCGCGTCTCGTGGGGGCGCCCTTCAAAGGCAAACTCTTTGATCAGGACGCTTCCGACCGGGAACACAAACCGGCCGTCATCGTCGATGGTGATCTCGGTTCCTTCCGGCACGGAGAAGAACCGACGCTTCTCTGCACCGTCGGACCACAGGGGCGAAATCACTTCGTAGGGCTGCACCTCGTCGATGACCCGGCGGGGATCGGCGACCTCAACGCAGCCGGTCTCCGAGAGCCGACGAGGAAATGAGTCGCTCGGAGTCTCATTCGGCTGCAGCCGGTAGATCTCGATATCCTCACCCCAGCCGAGCACATAGAGCTCGCCCTCACTGTCGGAGAAGAACGACACGAGCGGCGCTCCCCCGCTGACGAGGCTCGCGGCCGAATCCGCGACATCGCCTACATCCCTTTCCAGCGCAAAGACCGCGCCCGTTCCGAAATCGCCGAAGACGTAACGACCCTGCAGCTCCGGCATCGCCGAACCTTGGTAGACGATTCCGCCCGTGATCGACCGACCTTGCGATCGTCCGTAGGTCCATACTGGCCGCACGAAGTCCGCGGGAAGCTCGCATGGCTCTCCCCGAAAGCAGTCCTCGCCTTCGGTAATTGGCCAGCCGTAGTTTCCGCCAGCAACGATTCGGTTGACCTCTTCGTACGAGTCCTCGCCCACATCGCCTGCCCAGATATTCCCATCATCATCGACCGAGAAGCGCCACACGTTGCGGAGCCCGTAAGCGTAGATTTCGGGACTTCCGGCATCCGGAAAGGGATTGTCCGCCGGGATGGCGTAGTTTCGGGAATCCTCTGTCTGATCGACGTCGATTCGAAGAAGCGATCCACGCGGGTCGTCCAAATCCTGTGCGGGGCTCGGCGAGACCGCGTTATCGCCGAGCGCGATCAAGAGCATTCCAGATCGATCAAACTCGATATGGTTCATGGCGTGCACCGGAACCCGCTGGCTCTGCCGGTAAATCTCGATCTCGGATTCGAGACTCGCTTGCAGACCGGAGATCTCAAAACTCGAGATTCGGTAGTAGGTCTGACCTTCTTCCGAGAACGCAAACGAGACGAAGATCCGCGCGTCGCCTGGGTAGTCGGGATGAAGTGCGATTCCATGCACGCCATCCTCTCGGGTATCCGAGAACACGATTTCGCTGAGATCGATCACCAAGGAGGGATCTTCGCCACTTTTGAAAGTCCAGATCTGTCAGGTGCGTCGCGCGAAATAGAATCGGCCTGCATCGCTTGGATCGTGAATCGCACTGACCGTGCCCGAGAGGTCGACTCCCGAAAGCTCGTCTTCAAAGACGCGTGTTAGTTGGTACGAATCCGATGAGGGCAGCGCGATTTCGGTCGCGACGCACCGTCCAACGATCGGCTCCTCTCGACATGAGCCGACCATGAGGAAGAGCGCGAGCGTGAAAACCAATCTCTGCATCTCTTAGCCATAGCATTCGGCCAGCGCCCAAAGTGTGTCTCCGCGCACACGGAGAATCGTCGGGCGTACGCTGCCGCGCGCGTTTGGACCTCTCTCACGAAAGACCCATCGCCTCCCAAAGCACCACGCCCCCGGCAAGCGCAATCAGCAGAAGCGCCAATGCGATCTTCGTGGTCTTCGACAGGAGCGGTTGGTACTCGGCTTCGTCGCCATTCTTCATCGCCAGTGCCTTTGAGAGTCGAACGACCTCCTTCTTGGAAGCCTCAAGCTCCTGCTTGGCCTCGCGAAGCTCCCGCGTCAGCACTTCATTCTTCGCCCGCAGCGCTTCCCGGTCGTCGCGATGAACCATGTACGAAAGCATACCAGTTGCGGGACGCCCCAAACGAGTGCCAGGGATTCGGCGTAAATCAACGGGCTGCTAGCAGGGGAAAACCCCGAAACGTTCAAGGCCTGGAATCACCACACTGCGAAGCACCTCGCTTGTGATGGATCCGACCCTTTCGGTGGAAAGCACCCCATAGGCTTCGAGCGTTCCCTCGGCGCAGGTCGCGGCTTGGGTCACCTCGTCCGCTTCGGCCGCTCGAAAAATATTCTTCAGGCGTGCTCCGAGCCAAGAAGCATCTCGCGTCTGCTGATAGCGCGCGAGGTATGCCCAGCCGATTTTGGAGTGCGTGACTTCATCCCGAAGAATCTCTTTCGCAACCGCGCGGACCATGGGTTCTGTCGCGCGCTCTTCAATCTCTCCAAGGAGCGCGACGCTCAGTGTCTCCGCGACACATCCGATCGAGACGGCGAGATAGAGACAGGCCTCCGGACCTTTCAAACCCGGCGGCTCGATCGAAACGACAACGTCCTCGACATCGAGCGGTTCGCCCGATAGCTCCGCGATCAGATCTTCACATCGCACGCGATGGCGACGCTCGTCTTCCGCCGCTTTGTCGCAGAGCGCCGCGATCGATTCGGCGCCGTCCGCGCGAAGAAGATCGGCGAGCTGTTCAAAGTGCTGCGCTGCCTCAAGCTCGACACGCGCCCGAAGGCGCCAGTGCGCGGCCGCCGCGCGACGAAGTTCAAGCTCGCTTCTCATCGCGCCATCTCTAACAGGAAGTGGACCAACAGCACATCATCCCTTCGCGAAGCTCACCGCTTGAGTCGCAGCAGATTTCGCTGGGACAGAATCCGCAATCCATCGGACCTTCCTCGGGCGGCTCGATGCCCTCACTCGCATCGGGCTCTGCCGCATCCGGGTCGCTGGCGTCGAACTCATTCGCGTCGAGTAGCGCATCCGAAACGCCCCCATCCTCGATGCTCTCCGGTCCCTCTGGGATTGCGGATCCATCACAGCCGAGCGCCGCTCCGCCAAGTACAAGTGCTCCAAATAGTCGGTCAATTCTCATGCGCATCTCCTTGATGAACTTCAATCTGTGCGCTCTCGAAATGAATGGCAAACGATGTATATTCTTCAAAAAGACAAGTAAAAGTTGTTTTAAAAACCCGGCGCATCGACGTGGCAACGAGATTTCGCATTTCCGGATTCGGAGATTCGAGGGGTATTCTTGCCGGCAATGAACGACCTCAAGCGTGTCGCGATCTTCTCCAAACTCCTCTTCGTTGGTCTCTGGGCCTGCGGCGAAGCGGAACCGCCGCCGGCGGAAACAGAAAGCACCGAGTCCGCGCAAACGGCGACGAGCGCAGAAGTGACTCCATCGCTTGCCCAAGAAGGTCCACCAGCGACGGAGAGGGATTCGAATCAGGTGCCGCCGGTCGGCGAACAAGAGCAGGAGGCCCAAGAGGACTTGGAAGCTCCGCCGGAGCCACCTTCCGCGCTGGAACCTGCACCAGAGCCATCGACTGCGCAGAACCAAGCCGCGAGTCCAGCGCTACGACTCGGGCGCGCGATTCGCCTTCGTCAAACAGAGGAGCGACACCCGTCGATTCAGGATATCCCCGAAGGTTGCGAGGTAGCGCTCTCGCTAGAACGTTTTGTGTCGCTCCGCTGCGGCGAGGACGAAGAGCGTCATCTCCTCGCGACCGACGAAGGTGCCCAGCCGCTTCCGATCGAAGAGCTCTTTCTCGAGGGCGCCACCCGGGAGCGTGTCTTCGAACTACTCCGTTATCGCCCGCTCTACGAATCTGAGCGCGCCGCGGAGGATCATGGGCACACGATCGTCTTCACGCCGTTCGGTCTCGAAGGAAAGAACCATTGGAATGCTGCCGCCCGAGTGCTGCGTGTTCCCTGGGCGCTCTTCTCGACGGCCCTCCGTCCTGAGACACCGCTCGGCGAAGCGCTCATCTCGGCTGGCGCGACACTCGCGGAACCTGGGCAATCGATGCCTGCAAGAGGGGCAGAGACCATTGCGGTATGGGGCAACCGGCCGGCCGGCGTCGAGACGTTGATCAACGGCTGGGCCCAGCTCTCCCCTGAAGTTCAACCAACGCTTCGCCTCGTGACCCCCGGAGGGCACCATGAAGGAGCGTTGGTCCTTCCGCCGAATACCCCAGAGCCACTACGTGAGCGTATCGTCGGCCAGATCCGCAGGACGGCCGGCGGCCTCGTCAACTTGGCGCCTGCTGTCTTCCCAGATGCCGGGGGCGAGCTCCGCATGATGCAGCTTCGAGAAGACGTAGAGGTGAGGAGCCGCCCTCAGCGATCGGGGGAAGCCAGCTCCAACCTTCCTGCTGGGACCATCGTCCCGGCGCTCCGCGGATACTTCAATCGCGCTGTTTCCGATCCTTCTGGGAGCTTTGCGTACATCGGCTACTCGCCATCGGCACGGGGCTGGGTCCAAGGAACGCAGCTCGCTCCAGCAAGCTCGATTTGTCCACCGACGTCCATCGACCGTGCGCACATTCTTCTGCGCGGAGAGGTCGCGCACGACTCGTCGCGAATCGCGGAATGGGCGGTTTATCGCGACATCGGTTCTCTCGGAAATCAGTTTCGGATTGCAGCCGTCTCGGATTGCGAGCCATCCGCGAGTCGCGTGTTTCGGATTCGAGAGAGGCCCACACATATCTTCCTCTCAAGAGGCGCCGACGCTGGCTCGCTGAGATGGGTCCTCATCGATCGAAGACGAAATCTTCGCGTCTACTCTCTCGCTTCTTCGGAGCCCTTGGTCGAAGAGCGACTCGAAAGAAACGAGCGCTTCGAACTCACGCCGGAGAGCGAGTCCATCGGTCGACTTGTGGGTGGAGCAAACGAGCGATCGATCGCCGAATCCAGCGCGCTCTCTCCGTAGTGGTTCCTCCCAAACCGCGTTCAGAACACGAAGCTTCCGCTTCACGACAGTCCGTTGCGAGGCCGCCGCAGCTTCGCGCACTTTTCCTCCAGCCCTTGATGCCTTGAAGCAGCAGGTCGAGTCCAAATGCGAACTCGTCAGACAACTGTAGGTGATGCTCGAGGAACTAAATTCTCCCGTTTCGAGCGATCCCGCTGTCGGTCGGTGCGAATGTTCCGCTTAGAACCCACCAAATGCGATAGGAATCGAGCATTGACATCTGCACTTTGCATGTTAACTGCGTCTCATGAAATCGATTTGGTTGGGGGTTACGCTACTGGCGTTCGTTTTCTCTTGTTCATCTGAGGCTGAGCCCGCGATCGACGCGTCGCTGCCCGATGCACGCGCGGATGTTGGACCGGATACATCGCCAGACGCGCCCGACCCTTGCGCCACCGATCCGGATTGTCGTGAGTGTGGCTGCGCGAGGGTGGAGCTATGCTGCGAAGAAGGCGAGTGCGCTGGCACCTGCGTTCCGAAGCTTGAAGCGGGCGAACTCTGCGAAAGCGTCCAGCAGTGCGTTACCGGTCGGTGCGGGATCTCCGAAGAAGGTCAACGTCGCTGTCTTGTAGGGCCTCAAGCTGAGTGCACCGATCAAAGCTGCGCGTCCTGCGACCCACTCACTCGGCGCGGCGAACGTGTCCAAATCTGTACGCCGAGCTGCATCCGCGACGAAGACTGTGGTGAGTTCCTCTGCGTTGGGACTGGGTGTACGAGCTGCATCGAAGGCTTTTGTCGCCTTCGATGCAACCCTACCTTCGACCCCTGTGAGACAGCCGGTTACGCGTGCCAAGACGGTCATTGCATTCCTTAGTTCGTTGACGATTCCGAACTAAATTTCGCCGCATCTCACGAAATCAATCCTGCTCTTTTCCTGCGATCTATTTCGCATCTGCTTCAAGACAAGTTCAAGAAGAAATGACTGACCCTTTTGCATCCCCAACTGCCACCCCCGGCGTTCCGTG
>JAHDCI010000231.1 GCA_020629955.1 Myxococcota bacterium
CGTCGTCCCTTCCAAAACCATTCGAACCGGTGTCGCCATACCCCCGTCTTCGGCCGCTTCGCGCACCGGTTGCGCAAAATCGATCGACTCCCGCGTTTTAAGTTCTTCCGAAACACATCTGGATGAAAGTCGTACGGGAAATGAGTATGCTGCGGCGCGGTCGCAGACGACCAAGGAAATACCATGCGAACTCTGACAATCTTTACGCTTCTTCTATCGCTCTCCGCTTGTGGAGACGACCCACCACAGGTCGTCCCACCGATCGAAAACCCCGAGACCGCGGAGATTGCCGAAACCGAACCCCCGGCCGAGACCGAGGAAGTCGCCGAGAACGGTTCCGGTGAAGAGGCCGCTGCCCCATCGGAGCCGCGTCCAAGCGCCGTCACCGAAAACTATCGCGTCGAAGCCATGACCGCAGCAAACGGATATGCCGCCGGCGAGATCGGTTCTTTTGAGATTCAATTGGCGACCTCCGGCGAGTGGCATCTCAATGAGAACTTCCCGACCTCGGTGACGATCCACGAAGTCGATGGAATCGCCTTCCCGAGTTCGTCGCTCTCAAAGGACGATGCCGCTGAGTTCGGCGAAGAAGAAGCGCGTTTCGACGTGCCCTTCACCCCCGAGGCCGGCGAGCAACGTCTTGTCCAGGTGGACGTCGGATTCGCTGTCTGCAATCCACAGTCCTGTATGCCTCAGCGCGAAACGTTGTTCGTTCCTATCGCGCCGCAGTCCTAATCGGACCGAGCTGAAATTCGTGCCCAAGTGCACGGATTCTCGCGGCATACGCTACTCTTCAGAAGTGCGTATGCCGCGTTTTTTGATCCAGGCTCCCCTTGAACTCTCCCGAAAGCTTCCGGTGCTGCGATGAACCCGCGCGAATTACTCTCCAAGCTCTCGGAGCACTCTCGAAATCAGTTCCAAGAAGAACGTCGCGTGCTCTCTTTTGCGGAGTACCTTGGCCTCGTCGCAGAAGCGCCCGAACGCTTTACTCGCGATCCCGCACGATACCTTCGGGATTGCTTCGATTATTTTGGCACCGAAGAAATCGAACGTCCGACCGGAACCGCGAAGCGATTTACGCTTTTCGACCTTCCCTTTGAAGAAGAGAACTCCCGCGCGGGCTACCTCGTCGGTCAAGAGAAGCTGCAAGGCCAGGTTTACCGCGCGCTCGAAGGCTTTGAGCGGGAAGGGCGAATCAATCGTCTGGTGCTTTTGCACGGCCCAAATGGGAGCGCGAAAAGCACATTTGTATCGTGCTTAATGCGCGCAATGGAGGCGTACTCGGAGACAGAACAAGGTGCTCGATACCGCTTCTCGTGGGTTTTTCCACGCGGTATTGACGGGAAGTCACTGGGTTTTTCGACGGAGAGCGCGCCGCCCCCGGGCGATACCTATGCACATCTTCCAGAGAACCGAATCGACGCAAAGCTCACGAGTGAACTTCGAGAAGATCCGCTCCTGCTCCTCCCGAAGGAAGCCCGCCGAGAGTTTATTCGAAGCTGCAAAAGGGAAGGACGGGTCCCAGAGAGCATCTGGTCTGGGGCTCTCTCTCGAAAAAACCAACAGATTTACGAAGCCCTTCGAACCGCGTACCGCGGCGACCTCAGCCGCGTTCTTGCTCACGTTCAAGTGGAGCGATACTCGATCTCGCGCCGCTACCGGGTGGGTGCGGTCACGATTGGGCCCCAGATGGCAGTCGACGCGCGCGAGCGCCAGATCTCTCAGGATCGCTCTCTCGGAGCGCTGCCCGCCTCGCTGTCCGCGGTGACGCTCTACGAGACGTTCGGAGAGATCGTCGACGCTTCGGGCGGCATTCTCGAGTTCGGGGACCTGCTCAAACGCCCGCTCGATACTTGGAAGTATCTTTTAAGCGCGATCGAAACCGGCGAGGTCCCGCTCCAGCTTTCGAATATTCCTCTGCAATCGGTGATGATGGCGAGCAGCAACGCGCTGCATCTCCAAGCATTTATGCAGCATCCGGAATTCGCGTCGTTTCAAGGGCGGATGGCGCTCTTTCCGGTCGGCTATCTGCGCGATCGTCACGCTGAGCAGCAAATCTACGACTCGCAGATCGCGAGCCAAGTTCAGAAACATGTGGCGCCTCATGTCACCGAAATGGCCGCACTCTGGGCGGTGCTGACTCGACTTCGGCGCGCAAAAGCCGACCGGTATCGAGATGCGGAGCTCGGGCGGCTCGCCACGCAGCTCACGCCGCTCGAAAAAGCGCTGCTCTACGCTGACCGAGAAGTTCCGCGCCGCTTTGAAGAAGAGGAGCAGAAGCGTCTTCGCGAGGGGATCCGCGAGATTCATGAAGAACCCGGTGGAACGCTCGACTACGAAGGGTTGATTGGCGCTTCTGCGCGAGAGGTTCGGGCAATCTTGCTCGATGCCGCTTCGACAGAGGAAGATTGTCTTTCCCCCGTTGCACTCATCGAACGTATCGAAGCGTTCTGCGAACGCGACGATTTTGCGTTCCTGACGCTGGAACCAGATCACGGGTATCACGACGCTCGGGCGTTCACGCGAATCATCCGCTCACGCTGGCTTGATGCGGTCGATCGTGAGCTCCGAGAGGCTTCCGGGCTCGTTGAACGCGGTCAGTACCTCGAGCTTTTTGAAAAGTACGTCTCGCATGTCTCGCATGCAGCGAAAGGGGAGCAGCTCTTCAACGAGGTTACCCAGCGATACTCCGACCCGGATCAGCCGTTCATGCATTCCGTGGAAGAGAGGCTGGGCGTCGATAAAGCGGAGGAGTTCCGCGGAGAGCTTCTCGGTCGAGTTGCGGCCTGGGCGATCGACAACGGGGCGGGCCCGGTCGATTACGAGCAGGTCTTCCCCAGCTGGATCCAGCAACTCGAAGCCGCCTATTTCGAAGAACATCGCAAAGAACTTCGAGAGGTTGCCGACGCGTTGCTCGCTGAACTTCGTGAGGGGAAGGCGCTGGAGGAAGCTGGCCCGACGGGCGTACGCTTTCACGGTTTTGGCTACGAGCCTTCCAGCCTCGCGATCGCCCTTGGCGCGCTTATGGACGAGCGCTATCGAGGGGAGTGATGGTTACTCTTACGGTTCCCTCGCGCTGGATCGCGGGCACGAACGCAATGATCGATGCCGACGCGAGTCTTGACGCATTTGCGGTGGAGCTTGGCGCTGCGATGGCGGAGCGATTCGGAGAAGGACTCGATTCGCTCGGCGGGGGACCGCTCCGGGTAGTGCTCGGCGCTCGATTTCGACTCGAATCGGAACGGTCGGCCGCTTTCTCCTTTGAGGTGGAAGGTATCGCACGGGCGGTACGCGACTGCGGGCGCTGGACGCGCTATGAGGAAGCCCATGACGCTTCCAGCCAGGGTTGAACTCCACGTCAACGTCGACCACGTCGCAACGCTTCGCAACGCGCGAGGAACGCACTACCCAGACCCCGTGAGACACGCTCAGGATTGCCTGAACGCGGGCGCCGATGGGATCACAATTCATCTCCGCGAAGACCGAAGACATATTCGCGACGCGGATGTCATGAAGATGCGCCAAACCATTTCCGCGCGCCTCAATCTCGAAATGGCCGCGACGGACGAAATGGCGGCCATCGCGCTCAAAACGTTGCCCGAAATCGTTACGTTGGTGCCGGAGCGGCGCGAAGAACGAACCACCGAGGGCGGCCTTGACGTGGCAGCACAGCTCGAAACACTCAAACCCTACGTCGCAAGGCTGCGGGAAGCGGGGATCGGCGTCAGTCTGTTTATCGATCCCATTCCGGCCCAAATCGATGCAAGCGTCGCAGTCGGCGCGAGCGCGATCGAGTTGCATACCGGCAGCTTTGCGCATGACCTCGCAGAGCTATCGCCGCTGCAAGAAGCGTCAAAGTATGTCGTATCCCACGCACCATCGCTTCACTTGGCTGCGGGGCATGGCTTGAATCTCGACAATTTGCCGGCGCTGATCCGGGGGTGTCCCGAGATCGCGGAACTCAACATCGGGCATGCGCTCGTCTCGGATGCGCTTCGCTATGGAATGCAGGGAGCCGTACGAGCGTACCGCGAGTGCCTCGATCGCGCGAAAGCGTAGCCAATGGCGGAGAACGAAACTTCGCTCTTCACGCGTGAGCAATCACGGCGTCTCGACCAGCTTGCGATCGAGTTTGGAATCCCTGGGCTTTCCCTGATGGAAAATGCGGGGAGGGCTGCGACGGACGCAATCTGCGAGCATTTTTCGGCGCCCCTCGCAGATGGGGCCCTGGTGCACGTTATCGCTGGCACCGGTCAAAACGGCGGAGACGGCTTTGTTGTCGCGCGGCAGCTCCAGGCTCGCGGTTTTGATGTTCAGGTAGAAATCGTCGGCGACATTTCCAAGATAAAGGGGGACGCGGCGCCAAATCTGCGCGCCCTTCGTCGCTTACCGACCCGATTTGTGGAAGAGAGTGCGCTCGAAAGCGCGCTATCGTTTCGTCGAACAATCGTCGTCGATGCGGTCTTCGGAACCGGGCTCACCAAAGCCCCACGGGCAACACATTCCACGTCTCTCGAGCGGATGCGAAGACTCTCGAACCATCCAAATGTCTCCTTCGTGGCACTGGATCTCCCGAGCGGTGTCTGCGCCGAGACTGGCCAAGAGCTCGGCGATGTACCCCCCGCTGACCTAACCGTCACCTTTGGAGGGCTAAAACGAGGCCTCACTCAAATGCCAGGGAGAGAACTTGCCGGGGAAATCGTGCTCGCGGATATTGGTGTCAGCGCAGACCAGCTTGGTGTCGAAACGGGGGCGCGCTGGATCGGAGTCGACACGCTCCGCTCGCGAATCTTTCCGCGTTCGGACGCAGCGCACAAAGGCAGCGCGGGACACGTGACGGTTCTCGGCGGAGCTCCAGGAATGAGAGGAGCAGGCGCGCTCGCGATTCGCGGCGCCTTGAGAGGTGGCGCAGGTCTCGTCACTTGGGTGCGCGACGAGCCTCCTCGGGAAGGCTCGGAATGGACTTCCACGCCGCTTGACGCGCCAGAGATCCGACAAAGCAGCACGCTCGTCATCGGACCAGGGATCGGAAATGAGCCTCGACTGAGCGCGCTCGCCCAAACCTTGGCGATGGACCATCTTGGGCCCGCGGTCATTGACGCCGACGCCCTAAACCACATCGCCAGTCGCTCGGGACTGGAGGAGCTAAAGGCCGCGAAGGGGCCTCGCGTGATCACGCCTCATCCGCTCGAGGCTGCACGCCTTCTCAGCGTTGATACTGCGATCGTTCAAAAAGACCGCTTCGGCGCCGCGGAGAAACTCGCATCCTCAAGTGGCGCGGTCGTGGTGCTAAAAGGAGCCGGAACGATCATCGCCGCACCTGGGTCGGGCTTTTATGTCTCACGGGTGATGAACTCGGTCTTGGCCGTAGGAGGTTCGGGAGATGTTCTCGCAGGTCTGATCGCCGCATTCCTCGCAGACCGAGAGGTTCGCCGCCCGGCGCTCGATGCTGCGATTTTGGCAGTGGGCGTTCACGGATTCGCCGGGGAGTGCGCAGGCTGGGATCGCGGCGTTCTCGCGTCTGAAATCGCGGACGCGATCCCCAAGGTGATCTCTTCGCTCATCACGCCGCCGCGAGATATCCTTCGCTGATCGCATACGCCCGCAAGCGATCCTTCAAAAAGCGACGCCCGCGATGGAGCCGGCTCATCACCGTTCCGACAGGGCAACCGAGTAGCTTCGCGGCTTCCTTATAAGAACGCCCATGCAGATCCACTTGTTCGACCGCATCTCGAAACGTTGGGGCGAGCTCGACGAGCGCTGCCCGAACTTCATCATCAAGTCCTTGGTGTGCATCCGCGATTTCGAGGCCTTTGCTCGGAAGCGAGACCGGGTGGCCCCAATGATGCTGCGTTACACCTTCGGCGCGAACCTGATCGAGAATCTCTCGTTCTCGGCGACGTTTGCGGTACCGGTTGATAAACGTGTTGAAAAGAATTCGATGCATCCAGGCACGTGAGTTCGTCCCCTGCTCAAAGCGGGCCCAATAACGCCATGCGCGAGCGAGAGCATCCTGGAGAACGTCTTCCGCTTCAGCATCCGAGCGGGTCAGGCGAAGGGCAGCTGCGTAGAGTTCGGGGCGGTGTTCACCAACCGCTCGGTCGAAAGTTCGTCTTAGGTCTCGTTCTGACATCGGTGTCTCCTCAGCGATCGGCGCTTCAACGCGACGTGCTTCACAGGTCGGTTCTGCAACGTGGGTGCCAACCTCGGTCGAGTGATGATTTTCTTTGGTTTTCTCGACGCTTTTGGGGTTGTGCTTCGGGATCGTCATTTGGGGCTTTGTCACGTTGTCCTCCTTGGAACGCAGCGTCGTGTCACCGTGGCATCGTCGCTACAGGAGTTACTCTGCAGCCCAAAAATGGCGAAAATGTGGCGAACCCAAGGAGAGGTGACGAAGAGACCGCGACGCTTCGAAGGCATCTGCGAAGGCGAACTCGAAAGCTCGACGCCCAAAAGCAAAAGGCCCCCGCAAAGCGGAGGCCTCTGTTCAAAGAAAGACGCGTTATTCGGAGGTAAGCCTGGCGATTTCTTCTTTGATGAGTGCCTCTGCGAGGTCTGGAACGACTTCCCAAACAACTTGCTCTACAACCTCTCGGCTGAGCGCAAGGATTCCCTCGACCTGGTCTGTTGTCAGACCGAGGTTCTGCAACTTCGGAGACATCGCAGCGTCAACGCTTGCGGCGACCTTGGCCGCCGCAGGCTTGGCCGCCGGGGCAGCAGCAGGTGCCGCAGGCGCTGGTTTGACGGCTGGAGCCGCTGGTTTTGCTGGAGCCGCGGGGGGCTTGGGGGCGACCTCGGCAACCTCAAGCGCCTCGGCAAGTTCGAGAACAGGCTTTGAGGGCTTGTTGCGCGCAGGGGGAGGAGCAGGACGCTTTCCGGGCGGTGCGGGGGGCGGCTGAAGGTGTTGACCAAAACCAACGGTTTTCCGGGGCGAGCGCTTCGGCGCGTTCGACCCACCTTGCACCGGTCCGCGAGGAGCGGCCGGCGCAGATGGCGCCGCGATCGGTGCGGCGGAGGCCTTCGCTTTCGGTTTCGACGCGGTGTTTCCAATCTTATCGATCAGAACCTGGGTGTCGAAGGGCTTCGCGATATGGTCGTCGACTCCGGCCGCGCGGCCTTTCGCCTCATCATAAGGCGATTGCTGGCTCGCTAGAATCACCACCGCGACATCGGCCAAGGAAGGCTCGCCCTTAATCGCTTGGGCAAGCGCGTAGCCGTCCATGTTCGGCATCGAAGCATCGGCGAGAACGACATCGGGCCGCGCTGCCTTTGCTTTCGCGAGCGCGTCCGAGCCGCTGGACGCGGTTACAACCTCGGCATCTTCCGCCGCAAAGGTCATTTCTAGGATCCGGCGCATGGTGGCGCTGTCATCGACCGCAAGAATCTTCATCGCCACACACTCCCTCGCCATACTTGTTCGCGAAATTTCACCTCTTTGAAATACGTCAAATCGACGTTCGAGGTCAAGATTCTGGTTCTGTGACTCCGCCTCAGGCCATCCGATTTCAAACCGGTTCGGGCCACAAAAGCGCACCG
>JAHDCI010000232.1 GCA_020629955.1 Myxococcota bacterium
AGCATGTGTGATTCCTCATCGAAAAGAGGACCAGATCCCTCTAGAAAGCGCGCCACGAGAGCGACGTGTCGTTGCTCGGACAATCAAGAGAGGTTTCGTCCCATGTTGACCGTTGGTGATAAGTTCCCAGAGTTTGCGCTTCAGGCGTGTGTTTCCCGTGAGCAGGGCAAAGAGTTCGAGCAGATCACGGACAAGAGCTACGAGGGCAAGTGGAAGGTTGTCTTCTTCTGGCCGATGGACTTCACGTTCGTGTGCCCGACCGAGATTGCCGAGTTTGGCAAGAAGAACGGCGACTTCGCAGACCGCGACGCCCAGGTTCTTGGCGCCAGCACCGACACCCACTACGTGCACCTCGCGTGGCGTAACGATCACGAGGACCTCAAGGACCTCCCCTTCCCGATGCTCGCCGACACGAAGCGCGAGCTTTCCACCGAGCTCGGCATTCTTCACAAGCAGGCCGGCGTCTGCCTCCGCGCGACGTACATCGTTGACCCCGACGGCATCATCCGCTGGGCCAGCGTCAACGACCTCTCGGTCGGCCGTAACGTTCCGGAAGTTCTCCGCGTTCTCGACGGTCTCCAGACAGACGAGCTCTGCCCCTGCAACTGGGAAAAGGGTCAGCCGACCCTCTAAGTTCGAAGAACTGTGCGCAAAGGGCGTTTCCGCAGGGAGACGCCCTTTTTGTTTATCCCACTTCAACAACGCCGAACGTTTTATGGCGACGCGTGATCGTGCCAATCTCTTGTCTCCATGATGTCTCGTAGCGACCCATCGAATCGGGCGACCCGCGATAGCAAGCGCGCGGAGATTCGGAACGCAAGAACCGCTCGACGGACCATTCTGCTCGGAACGGTGATCCTCTGCGCTGCTCTCATCGCGTATGAAAAGTGGCTCGCGCTGCCAGTCGTGCTCTCCTTCGCCGCATTCGGGTGGGGCTTGTGTACGCTCTCCCTAAAGGCATCCGAGGCCGCCGCGTCACAGGAAAGCGAAGGAACCAAGCCAGACTCAAACCCGGTAAACTGAACGAGCTCCGCCATGGAACAACCTTCTCTATCGCAGACCTGTGCCGAATACTTTCAACGGCACCAAAACAACTACGCCTCGCTTGCGACGCCCACCCTCGCAGACGCCGAGACGTTTGCCTTCGGAGTAGACGGCATGCTCAACGCGCTCTTTTGCGCCGGTCGCGCCAAAGCGCAGCCAAAGGGTGCAATCGCGCTTGTGGCCGTGGGCGGCTACGGTCGAAAGACGCTCGCCCTCCGCGCCGATCTTGATATCGCGATTCTTACGGACGCCCCCGACGATCCCGCTGTGCGCGAACTTCTCGACGTCCTCCTCTACCCGCTTTGGGACGCAAAGATTCCGGTCTCCCACTCGGTACACGGTGTCGAAGAGATGTTGGCGCTCGCCCACGAGGATCTTCGTGTCGCCACCACCTTGATGGACCTCCGTTTTGTTGCGGGCGATCGAGAACTCGTCACGGCGCTGCAAAAGAAGGCGCGACGGGCGGTCTTGGGCGGGCAACTCCCTCGCTTCATTCGTGCCCTCTCGAAAGAATGCGAGGCGCGCCATCGACGATACGGAAGCTCGCTCTTTCTGCTGGAGCCCGAAGTCAAGAACGGCAAGGGTGGGCTCCGCGACGCCGACGTGATCCAATGGGTCTCGCAGGCGCGCTGGAATGCACGTTCGGAAAAGGAGATGATTCGAGTTTCGGTCATCCCGCCCGCCGAAGTGAGCGAACTGCGCGAAGCAAAAGATTTCCTCTGGAGGGTGCGTTTTCACCTCCATCGCCGCGCGAAGCGCCAACAGGATCGACTGACGTTTAGCGATCAAGAAGATGTCGCAGAAGATCTCGGCTTCGAAGATCGCGAGATGCTCGCCGTCGAACAGTTTATGGGGGAATACTACCGCGCCGCCCGAACGATCGCGCAGGCATGTTCGCGAATGCTGGATCGCGCGACGCCGCCAAAGCGACGCGGCGATAAAACGCTGCGGGCTCTCGGCAACGGCATCAGCGTCTTCTCCAACCCGAAGCCCCAGTTGACGTTCACGAAGTCCGCCGCGCTTCGCGGAGACCCGGCGCTCGCCTTCCGGCTGTACGCCGAATCTGCCGCGCGAATGCTCCCGCTTTATCCTTTCGCGCGCGATACGCTCTTGCAGCGTCTTGACGAGCGCCCCTTTCGAGAGTCGCTTCGTGATTCTCCCGCTGCTCTCGATATCTTCCGTCAGCTCCTAACGCGCCGAGGTACATTGCTGCGTCAGTCAAGTTCAGACGCGCGAAACTCTGGATTCGCCCTTCCTCCGGATTTCGGAGGAGAGGCCGAGCTTGCTCCAACGTCCATATACGGCGGGCGAACCCTCGCCGAAGAGTTGCACGACGTCGGACTGCTCGGCGCAATGCTTCCCCCCTTCGATTCGCTGACGGGCCGCGTGTATCACGACGTCTTTCACTTCTACACGGCAGACATCCACGCGCTATTCGCGCTGCGATGGCTGCTAATGCTCCCGGAAGATCGGAGCGGCCCGGGGACCGCGCTGGCGGCTCATCTCTACGCTTCGACCGCACACCGATATCCAATGGTGCTCGCGGTTCTTCTGCACGCTCTCGCCAAATATGATGATAGCGAACATGGCGCGGAAAGCGCCGCGCTCGCAAAGCCGGCTCTTGAAGAGCTTGGGTTAAGCAAGGCAGATGTCGCTCATACGTGCTGGCTCATCGAAAAGCAGGGGCACTACTATCATTGGGCGACCCGGCGCGATCACACCGACCCGGCCGTCGTTCAAGAACTTGCCGGCGACGTCCGTTCGACCGATCGCCTCCGTGAGCTTCACTTGGTCAGCTCCGCGATCTTGGCCGCGACGAACCCCGGCGCGCTAACCCCTTGGAAGGCCCGCTTGATGGAATCGCTTTATGCGACACTGAGCGCGGAACTCGAAGGACGCTACGAAGATAGAACAGGCCGGGCATCCGATATTCGCGGCCTCGCACTCGCACTCCTTCCCCCTGACGCAAAGCGCGGCGCCGCATTTGTACACAACGCCCCGGAGCGCCTCTTGCTCTCCAATCCACCGGAAGCGATTGCTCGATTTGCGCGTTTTGTGGAGGAGGCCAATGGGGAGACAAACGTCGATCTAAAGGAGGCGCTGGATACCGAGCTCTACGAGCTTCGAATTTTCGCAGCCGACCGCCCTGGCTTGCTCGCGGATATTACGGCCGCGCTCGCCGCGCTGCATGTGGAGGTCGCGGACGCTCAAATCTACACGCTCGACAACTTCGCCATCGACGTCTTCCTGATTCAAAAGACCGCTACCGGGCATTCGATTCATCCCCGAGGCACGCTAAGTCCCGCACGACGTGAGGCGATCACGAACTCGGTTTTGGCCGCGGTCAACGGCGAAGTCTCTCGAGAAGCGCTGATGAGAAAAGTGCATCACCACAGCTCGTCAGGTTGGGCACGGCGAAAACGTCCACACGTTGAGACCGAAATCCGAATCGACAACCGAAGCTCCATGCGCTTTACGATCATCGACGTCTTCAACCGGGACGCAACGGGGGTTCTCCATTGCATCGCGGAGGCCATTCGCGAGTGCGGCGCATCGATCGCGCTTGCGAAAGTCAACACCGAAGGCGAGCGCGTCGCGGATATCTTTTATGTCACCCGCGATGGAAAGAAGATCGAAAACCCCGCGCTCCTCGAGCATCTCCGCGAAACCATCGCGAACTCGCTCGCCTCGCTTTCATCGGACCGCTGAGACGAGTTGCGCAAACCGCCGGGAATCCGCGCAGCGCTGAATCGGTTTCGGATAGGACGTTGCACGCGGCCGGGCGCCTGCTTGCTCCTTCGGGTTGAGAGTGCGACCTTCCGGCAGAGATCGCCGTCCGTGTTCTCAACTCCTTCTTCTCATGATTCGCGTCATCTCGTTTATCGCTCTCCTCGCCTGTGGTGCAGCGCTCTTTTGGTGGCAATCGGGTGAAGACGACTCATTTCCAGAAGATGTTCGCCAGCAGCTGACCGGGCGTGGACGTGTCCTTGTTCTCGGCGACCCTGCGCTCCTTCAAACCATTGAGGGGGCCGAGGCGTTTCCCGCCAACGGACCGATCGAAGAGGCGCTCGAAGGAATCGACGGTGAGGCCTTCGCTGCTGCGCTTGTGGCCGCAAATGTCGAAGCGGTCCTGATCGAAAAGGCGAGCGGGAGCGTCAGCGTCCCGGCGGCAAATGTCCGCGAGCGCTTACTTTCCTACGACTATTTTTCGGAGCTTCGAGGGCGCGCACTAAGCCCAGAGTTCGCGGTATACGTTCCCTCGCTCGCTTCGCTGCGAACCGATGCCCGAGCCGTCTCGGCGCGAATCGCGCGAGGTATTTTGGAAGGGAAAGAGCCTCCACGTATCGGCCGTTTCCCGATGAGCATGCGCGAAATCGAGAGCGTCGAGGTGATGGTTCTTCTCCGCGATCGCGGGCGTCCCCGCTTATGGCGATCGGCTCGAGGAAGCTCCGTTGCAAGAGCCCTCGTAACCGCCAGCACGGTCGCAAGACAGCGATGGACAGAACGCCAAGAAGCGCTTGGCGGTCCCCTCTCTGTGCGTCTTCCGTTTCTCGATGTTGAAATCTCTCTCCTCGAAGAGGATGGCACCTTGGTCTCGCGCTCGGAGTCGTTCATTGAGTCGGTCTTTCACGAAGGACACGGCGTTGCCTATGCCCAGCCCGGGGCGTGGCGCTATCTTTTGCCGGACGCCACACGTGAAGCCGGCGGAGGCTCCGCAATCGCGGCCTATCGCGACCTCTTCTCCAACAATGCACTTGAAGCGGAGAGCTTTGAGCGCCCAGAACTTCGCTTTTATCGGCTGACAACAACGCCTCTTGGTACCTCGAGTGCGCCCCTAGGCCCAGGTCCGGATCGACTCTCTCCAAACGACTTCGATCTCGACGAAGATGATGCCCTCGTCGATCCGGCCAACCCCGCAGCGCCGACCCCGTGAGGACATCGGGCCTTTTATGAATCCGGTACCGTTCTCGAATCGATCGAGAAAACTTCGCTCAATCGATCGGTGAGGCAGCATTACGAAAAAGGGCCTTGGATCCCTTCAAGGAGCCAAGGCCAGCCGTTCGACGATGCGTTACCAGGCGCGAGGAGCCTCCCGACTTTCAAACTCTTCAGGGTCGAGCACGTCCCCCTCGTCGGCATCGCCCATCTCCTCTTCGAGCTCGATCTCTTCCTCCGGACGCACGAGCTCGGCCACCCACGCGATCCGCGTTCCCCGCTGAGCCGCGATTCGCTGGATTTGGTCGCGGAGTGAAACGCGCGCTGGGACAGGAAGCTCGTAGAGCTCCTGTGGGAACTCATCGCCGATGTAGAACGTGGTCTCGACGTCCTGAGAGATCCACCGCAACTCGAAGAGTTCATCCGCGAAATCCCCGCCGTCTTGATACCGCAACACATCGAGGAATTCGCCCTCGAGGGAGAGCAGGTCGTGGTCGACTGTCACTGTACGCGTCGTACCATGGGGCGTGGCGCGATCGAGCTCGATCGGGGTCGCACACCCAGCAAACGCGAGGCCTGAAAGCGCAAGCGTAAGCGCGGAACGAAGAAGAACAGAGGGGCGGACAGAGTTCGTGAACGTCATTTGATTTCTCATTTCTTAGACTCGGCGCTTTGGCCGAGAGGAGTTTCGGAGCCGGTTTCCCCGGCGAGTAATCAGTTCTCGGCCGCTCATCGCCTCAGTTGCCTAAAAAACGATCTTTTTTGTAAACACTTGTTTTTATTGCATTAAAATCAGGAATCGGAGATCGTCAATACACGAGAGCTTGCATCCATGCGCATAACAACATATAGAAAGGCCCATGAACGCGCCGCGCTGGAAGCTCTACAAGCTCATTTCCGAGCCCACGCGTTTGCGTCTTCTCGCGCTGACCGGCGAAGCCGAATTTGCGATCGGTGAACTCGCGGAGCTTCTCGAAGAGGCCCAGCCCGGGGTCTCACGCCATCTCAAGGCCCTGAGGGAATCTGGCCTTGTGGAAACACGCCGCGAAGGAACTCGGGTGCTCGCTCGGCTCGCTCCGGGCGCGCATGAGGACCCTGTCGTTGCGGATGCGCTGGCCACCGGCTTATCGCTCTGCCGTGAGGAACGACGCTTGGGACGCATTCGCTCGATCCTCGAAGCGCGTGAAGCGGCATCAAGAGCACACTTCGATGCGTCCGGGGAAACGAGCGGAGCGTGGCCCTCGGAGCTCCCGGCCTATCTCGCGGCGCTCGCACCGCTCATCCCAAATCGCTCCCTCGCGATCGACGCGGGAACGGGGGATGGCGCGATGCTGGAGGTGTTGGCACCGGTCTTCGATCGCGTGATCGCGTTCGACCGTTCGAGCCCAAGGCTCGCCGAGGCCCAAGCCCGTCTCGACGAACGCGGCTACACGAATGTTGAGCTCTCGCATCTTGAGCTCGGCGAAGCGGCCGAGTCTGCGGATCTACGCGGCAAAGCAGACGCCGTATTCGCCGCTCGCGTGCTGCATCACGCTTCTGTTCCAAAAAACGCGCTCCGTCACCTCGCCAATCTCGCGGCGCCCACCGGGTCGATCATCGTGGTCGACTACGCCGAGCATAGCGACGAGCGACTGCGCGCGGAACACGCCGACGCATGGCTTGGATTCTCCGCGGAGGATCTGCGCGCGCTCGCCGACGAGGTAGGACTCGTCTCCCCCCATATTTCCACCGTCCCGGCAGCACGCTGTGCGGGAGGGGGCCATGACGGCCATTTGGACTGGAACGTTTTGGTTGCCCGAGTCGCCTGATCGCCTACGAGCACCACAAGGTCAAACTGCGAAGCCGCAGAGGAGAGAACCGATGATGAACACCACCACCAACACCACCAACGGGACCAGCAAGACGCCGACACCGACGCAGAAGCACAAGGTCGCCGATATCACTCTCGCCGATTTCGGTCGTCGCGAGATCTCCATCGCGGAGAAGGAAATGCCGGGTCTAATGGCCCTCCGCGAAGAGTTCGCGGGCAAGGCGCCGCTCAAGGGCGCGCGCATCGCCGGCTGCCTTCACATGACGATTCAGACCGCGGTTCTCATGGAAACGCTCGTCGACCTCGGCGCCGAAGTGACCTGGACCAGCTGCAATATCTTCTCGACCCAGGACCACGCCGCCGCCGCGATGGCCGCCGCCGGAATCCCCGTCTTCGCCTGGAAGGGCGAGACCGAAGAAGAGTACGAGTGGTGCATTCTTCAGCAGCTCGACGCCTTCGAAGGTGGCAAGAAGCCGAATCTCATCCTCGATGACGGTGGCGACCTCACGGTCATCGCGCACGAGAAGTTCCCGGAGCTCTTCGAGGGCGACGAGAAGATCCTCGGTATCTCGGAAGAGACCACCACGGGCGTGCACCGTCTCTATGACATGGCGAAGAACGGCACGCTGAAGTGCCCCGCCATCAACGTCAACGACTCCGTCACGAAGTCGAAGTTCGACAACCTCTA
>JAHDCI010000027.1 GCA_020629955.1 Myxococcota bacterium
TTGCCTTCCATGACCGCGACGACAGAGTTGGTCGTTCCGAGATCGATTCCGATGATCTTGCCCATATTCTTCTTCCTCCTACGGAATATTGGAGCGGTGCTCCGAGACGTCAGATTCGCTGGCGGGCGTACTGACGATTGGTTTTTTGGGACGATTTTGGGATCGTCCGAAGTGGTGGGGATAGGGTGGGGGCGCTGGCCCCCAGTTCGTTGGTACGGCGCACCATAAGCACCCCATCTGTGGGGTCAACTGATAGCACAAAAAAGGGCGACGCCACTGCGCCGCCCTCTTGTTTTAAATAACTTCTTATTCGCGCTCGGAGAGCGGCACGTAGTCGCGCTTCCCGTGGCCGAAATACACCTGACGCGGACGCGCGATCTTCTGCTCTCGGTCGGTGAGCATCTCCTCCCACTGGGAGAGCCAGCCGGGGGTTCGGCCGATGGCGAAGAGGACGGGGAAGATGTCCATCGGGAGACCCATCGACTGATAGATAAGGCCCGAGTAGAAATCGACATTCGGGTAGAGCTTGCGGCTGACGAAGTACTCATCCTCCAGCGCGATCTTCTCGAGCTCCACGGCGAGGTCGATGAGGGGGTTCTTCCCGACTTCATCGAAGACCTGGTAGGCAAGCTTCTTGATGACTTTGGCGCGCGGGTCGTAGTTTTTGTAGACGCGATGTCCGAAGCCCATCAACCGGACTTCGCCCTTCTTCGCCTTATCGACGTAGTTCTTGATATTCGACTTGCTGCCGATCTCGGTGAGCATTCGGACAACCGCTTCGTTCGCTCCGCCATGAAGTGGTCCGTACAGAGCGGCGCATGCGGCAGCGGAAGCGCTGAACGGGTCGGTATGCGAAGAGCCCACCGAACGCATCGCCGACGCCGAGCAGTTCTGCTCGTGATCTGCGTGAAGAATAAAGAGGACGTCGAGCGCCTTCTCGATGACCGGATTCGGCTGGTACTTCACCTCTGTCATCTTGAAGAGCATATTCAAGAAGTTGCCGGCGTAGCTGAGGTCGTTGTCCGGGTACACGTAGGGAAGGCCGCGGCGGTGACGGTAGGCGTAGGCTGCGATCGTCGGCATCTTCGCGATCAGGCGCTGCATCTGAAGCTTGCGCACGTTGGCGTCGTCGAGGTTCTTCGCGTCCGGGTAGAACGTGGAGAGCGCGCCGCACGTGGACGTCAGAATGCCCATCGGGTGCGCGTCGTAACGGAAAGCGTCGATAAGTTCCCGAATATTCTCGTGAACCATCGTGTGATGCGTGATCGAGTGCTGGAACTCAGCGAGCTCGGAGCGGCTCGGGAGCTCACCGTTGTAAAGAAGGTACGCCACCTCGAGGAACGAGGACTGCTCGGCGAGCTGCTCGATCGGGTAGCCGCGGTAGCGAAGAACGCCCTGGCCGCCGTCGATGAAGGTGATCTGGCTGCGCGTCGACGCCGTGTTCTTATACGCGGGGTCGTAAGACATGAGTCCAAAGTCGTTGTCGTCGACCTTGATCTGGCGGAGGTCCATCGCGCGAAGGGTGCCGTCCGTGACCTCGAGTTCGTACGACTTTCCGGTTCGGTTATCGGTAATGCTCAGGGAGTCTTTTTTATCCGCCATCTTGATCCTCGCTTGGGGTTTCGCGCGGGAGAATACACAAAAATCGTGCCTCCGATCCGAGAAAAGCGACCAGCGAGTCCAGGCGTTGCGTTTTCTCCCGCGGCCCTCGCAGATGGCGAAAGTGGAACAATATCTCCGACAGCAAAAATTCTTGGAATAGACCGATGGGCTTGATCCTTATGCCTTCGACGCAGGGGACCGGCCGGACCAATCCTCTTCATCCCAACCCCTTCCGGCCGGTCCTCCGCTTTACAAATGCCCCCTTTTTTGCCCGTAGCT
Source organism: Myxococcota bacterium (assembly GCA_020629955.1). Taxonomy (GTDB): domain Bacteria; phylum Myxococcota_A; class Polyangia; order Polyangiales; family Houyiibacteriaceae; genus JAHDCI01. The sequence goes on from JAHDCI010000027.1 coordinate 1,882, forward strand.
ACCGAAAGCGAGCTCCTTCTTTTCCGAAGTGAGCCGTTTTTGCATGAGTGTCGCGGGCCCCGGGCGGGGCATCTCGATTCTCTTTCCGGGGCAAGCCTATTGCTTCGCGCGCGGTTCTCACTATGCTGCCGCTCGTGACCTTCCCTGCGAAACGATTCCTCTCCGTGGCAACGCTTGCCGCGCTGTGGACCGTTTCGCCCGCGATCGTCGAAGCGCAAGCGTCGACCGAAGATGCAACTTCCGCGGAGGTCGAGAGCATTCCCACCGAGCCTGGTTGTTCGTGCCTCGCGTTCGTCGAGCCATGGGCAATGCCGGCGGCCCCACGTGCATCGATTCTCGAGTTTGGGGAAGCGGCGCAGTCTCAGCCAGTGGACGCGATCAGCAGCCAAGAGCAGCGAGTTCGCTCAGAGCGAAACGATGCTCTTGAGGAAACATTCTGGTGCGATGGTTCTGGGGACCCGCGATGCACCGCGTCGCCCCGTCCAGATTCCCCGCAGTCGCTCGAGCTGGGCAACGGTCCCGACCTCTTCTTTCACGCGCCTCTTTTTGTGAACGGCGCAACACTCTCCTCCCTTCCGGTTGAGGAGAGGCGTACTGCCAAGGGCTCCGAGCCTTCCGAAGGCGTGCGAGACCTGCCGCAGCGTCCTCCCCGGCGCTGAGCCTGGTCTACGACCTCGGACTGGAGTGAAAACGTCTCGCTCGCGCACGTTTGCGCCTTGAGCGAGAAGAAGCCCTGCCTTTTGGTGGCGGCGACCGTCGCTTCAGCGATCCCCCGGAGTTTTCGGGAACCCCCATCGATGCGTGGAGTTTGCCACGGATCATCATCTTTGCCGGGCTTCGGCTCGGCGGATTTCACACGCGGAATCTCCGCGTGCAGGAGAAAAATAACATGAATAGAGGATCCGCTATTGTCGCGATTCTAGTCGCCTTTGTCGGCGGCTTCGCGGTCGGAAACATCAACTCAGCCCCGGACGAAGAGGTCCGAGAGGTTGCCGCTCTTGGGCGGGATAATGGAGCTCCTTCCGAAGCTGCCGCGCCCGGTGCGGCCGCTCGGGGTGGTTCGGCCGGTGCCGCAGCAGCCGACGACGATGTCGTTCGCTTCCGCGTGCCCGTGACCGAAGCCCAGCCCTCGAAGGGCCCGGCGGACGCGCTCGTCACCATCGTCGAGTTCTCCGAGTTCCAGTGCCCCTTCTGCAGCCGCGTCCTCCCGACGACGGCTCGTATTCTCGACGAGTACGAGGGTCAGGTTCGCATCGTTTGGCGTAACAACCCGCTCCCCTTCCACCAGCAGGCGCTTCCAGCGTCGATCGCTGCGATGGAAGCCTACGAGCAGGGCGGCGCCGACAAGTTCTGGGAGATGCATGACCTGCTCTTCGAGAACCAGCGCCAGCTCAGCCGCGAGGACATCGAGCGATACGGCCAGCAGGTTGGCCTGAACATGGGCGAGCTTCGTGCCGCCCTCGACAACGAAGAGCACAAGGACGCTATCGAAGCCGACCAGACGCTCGCTCGTCAGATCGGTGCCCGTGGCACCCCGAACTTCTTCATCAACGGTCGTCAGCTCACGGGTGCGCAGCCCTTCGAAGCGTTCAAGACCGTCATCGACGAAGAGATCGCGACCGCGCGTCGTCTGACGCAGAACGGCACCCCGGCCGCTGGCGTTTACGCCGCGCTTACCCGCAATGGCCGCACGTCCCCCGCTCCGGCTGCCCCGCGCCCCGGTGCGGATCGCCCGCAGCAGGCTCGTCGCCAGCCCGACCCGGCCGCCGTCTACAAGCTTGAGCTTCGTGGCCGCGCGGAGCCTCAGGAAGGCCCGGACGACGCGCTTGTGACCATCGTCGAGTTCTCGGACTTCCAGTGCCCCTTCTGCTCCCGCGTCAACCCGACGATCGACAGCATCATGGAAGAGTACGGCCGCGACGTTCGCGTCATTTGGATGAACAACCCGCTCCCCTTCCACCAGGAAGCTGGCCCGGCGGCCCAGGCTGCGCTTGAAGCGTACGACCAGGGCGGCAGCGAGAAGTTCTGGCAGATGCACGAGATTCTCTTCGAGAACCAGCGTGCGCTTAGCCGCGAGAACCTCGAGCAGTACGCCGAGCGTCTTGGCCTCAACATGGCGCAGTTCCGCGCCGCGCTCGACAACAACGAGCACCAGGCCGACATCACCGCCCAGCAGGCCATCGCGCGTCGCTTCGGCGCGAGCGGCACGCCGAGCTTCTTCATCAACGGTCGTAACCTCCGTGGCGCCCAGCCGCTCGCGGCGTTCAAGGCTGTCATCGACCAAGAGCTTGCCCGCGCCCGTGCGCTTGTTGAGAACGGTACCCCGCGCAGTGGCGTTTACGCCGCCGCCGTCGCCGAAGGCGCGACCGAGCCGCAGTTCGTTGGTGGTGGTGACGCCGCTCCGGCGCAGCCGAACCGTCCCGACCCGGACCAGGTTTACGAGATCGCCGTGCCGCGCAACGCGCCCTCCAAGGGTGCCGCGAACGCACGTGTCGTCATTCAGGAGTTCTCGGACTTCCAGTGCCCCTTCTGCTCCCGCGTGAACCCGACCATCTCCCGCATCATGGAAGAGTATGGCGACCGCGTCCGCATCGTGTGGCGTAACTACCCGCTCCCCTTCCACCAGGAAGCGGGACCGGCGGCACAGGCCTCCCTCGAGGTCTTCCGTCAGCGTGGCAACGAAGGTTTCTGGGCCTACCACGACCTTCTTTTCCAGAACCAGCGTGCACTTAGCCGTGAGAACCTCGAGCAGTACGCTGAGCAGGTTGGCGGCGTGAACATGGCGCAGTTCCGCGCCGCACTCGACAACGAGACGCACAAGGCTACTGTCGACGCCGACATGGCCGCCGTCCGCACCGCGGGCGCCCGTATCGGTACGCCGAGCTTCTTCATCAACGGTCGCCTCCTCCAAGGTGCGCAGCCGTTCGAAGCGTTCCAGACCGCGATCAACCGCGCGCTCGAAGAGGAATAGACTCCCCTTCGTTTGACGAAAAGCCCCGGCATTTGCCGGGGCTTTTTTGCGTTCTGCGAGCGCGCTAACATGGCTGCATGCGTCTTTGGTTCCTCAGCGCTCTCATGTTTCAGGTGGCTTGCTATCAAAGCCACGAATTGAATCTTGTTACCGAACCTGCGAGGGACGGAGGTCTCGATGGTTCCCGTGACGCATCCTCGGACACGCGCTTCGATACCCACGCCGACACGGAAGCCGACGTTGCTTTTGCAGATCCATGCGACGGTCCTATCGGTGTCCTTCCGCTCATTTTCGAAGAGGGATCCGTCTCCCTTGCGCCGTCGGACGAACTCAACGCTCTCGGCGTTCGATCCGTCTCGGGGGTCTCGTCCCGTCTGGTAAGGGATCCCAGCGAGTTTCCGGTTTCGACGTTCGTGGACTCGTTTGATGGCACAATCGACGGCAGAGAAATCGAGATTCCTGCCGTTCCGTATGACGGGAACTGGCTTGCAGCGGGTTCACGTTGGCTCGCATCGGATGACCGGATCTTTGAGATCCGGGATCGAGCAGTAGTGAACTCGATCGGTGTCGAGCAGATTCCGGGCTGTGCGTCGACACGTCTGGTTCGTAGTGAACCCGGCTATTTCGTCTTTGAAGGGGAGGGGTGTGCTGGTGGAGTTCTTTCTTACGTCACCGAGATTGGTCGAAATCCCGAGCCCGTCACGATTCGTTTTCCCGGGAGGGTCGTAGCGACCGAGGTCGTCTCCGGCGAGCTCGCTTGGATTGTCGAAAACCTTGGCTCCGCGACGCTTTTTTTTGAGGGCGAGTTCATCCCGGTGCGAACCGGAGCGCGCGGCTTGGCGAAGACTCTCGATGATCGCCTTCTCGTCCTCTATGGCGAGGTCGACGGGGCGAGTCTTTCGTTCGAGTTTGTCGAGATTCGCGAAGGTCGCGAGGTCACTTACGCAGAGGGAGAGTTTCCATTGGAGACTCGACTTCCTCTCATTGATATTCGGGCTTCTGGTGGGCATCTGGGCGTCATGATTGCAACGCTGCATTCCGGGATGGGGAGCTCCTATGTGTCGATTGCTTCTTTGCTCGACAACACCTTGAACCCGCTTTCGACGACCGAATATGTGGGAACACCAAACGCGTTGCGCGTCGCAACGAGCGAACATTGGTTTTTTGCGTGGCCCTCTCGGATTGGACTTGGGACAATTCTCGTCGGCGTGGGCTGCAGCGACAATCGCTCGAGTTCGACTCGGTAGCGCGGAAGACTGAACACCGATCAGTCGAAGGTTTGCGCAGCGTGAGAAAATATTCAGCCTGTGCGCATGCTCACGATTGCCCGGTTCATCGCGTTCAGCGCCCTCTTCTTTACCTCCGTCGCCCTCGCGGACATCGGCGACAATAGCGTCGGACTCAACGCTCACGTTCCCACGCCAGACGAACTCGATCTTGCCGCGGCCTCCGGCGTGAACTGGATCCGGGTCGACGCGAATTGGTTCACCATGAACCCGGCTCGCGGCGACTTTAACTACGGGCAGATGGACGCGGTGGTCCGCGGAGCAAACGATCGCGGGCTTTCGGTCTTTATGACCTTCGCCTACGCGCCGGGCTGGGTGCCGCGGGGGCGGACGGGAGACGACGGCACGCCCAACGATGACGAGGTCGCAGGAAGTGCAGAGTGGGTCGCGTTTGTTGAGAATGCGGTGCCCCATTTTCGAGCGCTTGGCGTGCAGCACTTCGGTTTGTGGAATGAACCGAACCTCGAGCAGTTCTGGGATGGTGATGTGAATACCTACCTCGACCGAATCCTCGTCCCCGGGAGTGAAGCGGTGCGCCGCGTCTGCGATGACTGCTTCGTGGTCGGCCCGGATCTCGCGCATATCGGGGACTACGACGATTTCCTTGAGGTCGTTCTCGAGCGCGCGATGGGGTCGTTCGATATTCTTGCGCATCATATCTACAACGACTGGCCGGAGAATGGGCACTCTGTCTTCGATGGAGATGCGTTTCTGAATGCGCTTGAGATGCGCCGTTTCACAGGCGCGTTCGCGAGCCGGATCAGCCTGCGCGAACTGCTCGACGAAGCGGGGTATGATGGTGAGGTCTGGCTGACCGAGACGGGATATGAAGCAGAGCCTCCGGGCGACGCAGGGGAAGAAGAAAAGCAAGCGACGTACGTTCGACGTGTCCTTGAGGAGCAACTTGAGCGCGATTGGTGGACGCATACGTTTTTCTACGAGAACACCGATTGCGGCATCGAGATCCCCGGCTGCTCCATCGACGGTTTTGGCATCACTCGCCCGACTCGGGCTCGGCCGCGAGCTTTTCCGGCCGACTATCGCTTGAAGCCAGCCTACGAAGAACTCCGGCGGTTTATCGAGGAGAATCCCGAGATTCTGGATGCTGGCGATGCACCAAGTCCAGCCTGCAGCGATGGTCGCGATAACGATGGTGATGGCCTCGTCGACCTGGCAGACCCCGGATGCGAATCTGCGGGGGATAGCGATGAGACGGACGCGCCGGGTCCGGATCGGATGGAATCCATCGTCGCATCGGTCGCACTCGACGGCTCACTCGATGAATGGGGGGACGATGGATGGGTTGCGCTCGATGCGGAGCGTGGAGCAGGCGGACTGGGTCGTGTATCCGCGGCAGATCTCTCGGTGCGCGCGGCTGCGAGGCATGATTCTGGAGGGCTCTGGCTTGCGTTTGAGGTCTCGGACGACACCCACCGAAACAACGAAGCGACCGATAGACTGTGGGCCTCCGATTCGGTTCAGGTCGCGTTCGACATCCAGCGGGACGGCGGTGATGGATACGACGAAGACGATGTCGAGTTCACGTTTGCGCTTTCTGAAGGCACCCAGTTTGGCGTTCAAAGTGCAGGCGAGACCGGCACGCCGGAGGTCGCGATCGCCCGTGACGGCGCCTCTACGATCTACGAAGTGCGTCTTCCCGCCGCAGCGCTTCCCGGCGTCGCGTGGGATGGTGACCATCGCTTCGGATTCTCGTTTTTGGTCAACGAAGACGATGGGGGCGGCCGCGAGGGATGGATCGAATGGACTCCCGGGATCGGAATGGCGAAACAGCCGGAGGCATTCGGGGAGCTTCGATTAATGCCGGAAAGGACGCCGCCAACGCCGGATGCTGGGATTCCGGATGGCGGTACCGACGGTGGAGGATTTGACGCCGGCTCCGATGCAGGAGGTCGCGACGGGGGATGGAGTGACGCCGGTGGCGCGGACGGGGGGACCGATGATGCTGGGTTGATGCGTCCGGATATCGATGTGGGTGGATGTGCGTGTCGAACATCCGATTCCGGTTCGCGCTCGTTCTGGACCTTTGCCTTGCTGGCAGTCTTCGTCCTACGTCGCTCGTCGCCGCGACGCTCGCGAACACCTAGGGGGCGATAGGGTAGGCGCAGGTTCCATCGTCAAGGCAGATCCCCATCCGGCCGGCGCTGCATTCGTCGTCGGAGCAGCACGGCAGGCACGTGCCCTCGACGCATGCGACGTCGCCGCTTCCCGTGCCGCAGTCTTCGGAAGTGTTGCACTCTCCCATCGCGAACGGACGCGCGGGCTGGCACTGCCCTTCGGCGGAGCAGATCGTATCGGTCACTCGGAAGTAGCCTCGGCTGCATGTGCGGTCGTCCGTACACGCTGAGCAGACACCATCGTTGCAGACCAACCATTCGTCCCGTCCGCGGCAATCGATCGTGGTTCGGCACGTGCGCCCCTCGAGCGATCCGGATGGGAAGACGGGCTCTCGCATGGACTCGCACATGCCCACCGATCCGTCCTCCGAAGAGCCGACGTCGGTTGAACTGTCCTCCGATGGCAGGACATCGCGGGTGGCATCTTCGATCGGTCCATCGGCAGACGCGTCCATCGCCCTTTCCTCACTCGGAAGCAGGTGATGCTGATAACAGCCGAGAGCGAGGAATACGATCGATAGACGCAGGGTGCTCATTTCGGCACTACTCCGACAAGCTCACAAAATGGAGCACTGGAGCCCCCGCCTCGCGGGATTCCTCCAGGGAAACCGTGGCGTTGAGTCGCCAGCCGTGATGGTCTTCGGGATCGCACAGAATCTGTTCCACCGACCACTCGCTGTCTCCTTGCGTCACCAGTGAGTGCTTCGCGGCTCGCGCCTCGGGGTCGAGAAGAATCGCGTCGTAGGTCTCGAAGTACGCATCCACTCCGGGCTGAAGCTGTTCTCCCTTGCACTCGACGAATAGGGCCGATGCACCTTCCGCGTTTTTTCGGGCGAGCGCGCGCACAACCTGCCAAACCGCGTTTCGGACCATGACTTGAAACGCGCGCTTGTTGCGCGTGATGTCGACGACTTCGTCTTTGGCGTCCTCTTGCTCTGCCATTTTCTTCGCGGCAGCTTCCGGATCGGAGAGCGCTTCCCATTCGTTCATGAGGCTCGCGTCGACCGAGGTCACGACCAACTCAAGCCACTCGATGAGGTCGAGTAGCTCGTCGGTCTTATCGGGCTCCGGCACCGTATGGAGGAGTGACTTGTAGGCGTTGGAGAGGTGTCGAAGTAGCACTCCTTCGCTCCGTCCGAGGCCATATTCTTTGACGTACTCGTTAAAGTTCATCCCAAGTTCGTACATATCGCGGACGATGCTTTTGGGCCGAATCGATTCGGAGCCCACCCACGGGTGGTGTTCGCGAAAGGTTTCGTACGTCGCGTAGAGCAAATCCGATTTCGGTTTCGGTCGGTCGATTTCCTCGAGCTTCGCCATGCGCTCGTCGTACTCGATTCCCTCGGCTTTCATCTCTCCGATCGCCCGTCCACGGATGGTATCGAGCTGCCTTCGGAGTACCGCGTTCGGGTCTTCGAGGGTCGCCTCAATCACGCTCACGACGTCAAGCGCGTAGTCTTCGGATTCTTTGTCGAGCACTTCGATTACCTCAACGACATAAGGGCCGAGCGGCTGGTTCATGGCGAAGTCTTGCTGAAGCTCGCCAGCGATCCGCGGTCCGATATCGCTCATCTCGACGACGCCGGCTCCGTGGAGAGAGCGCAACATTTGAATGGCGCGCAGCCCGTGTCTTCGTTGCTTCACCTTCGATTCATGGCTGCTCTTGATGAGCGATTTGATCGCGTTGCAACCTTCCTTCGGCTTCGCGTCAGGTTCGTCCTGCCTTGCGAGGAGCGAGAGGATCAATCCGTGTGAAACCATAAAGCGGCTGCGCAGCGGTTCGCTCTCCCCTTCGATCAGTGACGTATACTTCGCTTCGTCCCAGTGGGCGTATCCGCGTTCGGGAGGCTTCCGGAGCTTGAGCTTTCGTTGCTTCTTCTTGTCGTCGCCAGCCTTGAGGCGCATGACGCGATTTTCGATCTCGTGCTCGGGAGCCTGTGCATAGACAAAACCTTCGTCATCGTAGCCGCGGCGTCCTGCGCGTCCTGCGATTTGCTTGAAGTGGCGTACCGTGAGGACGGATGTCTTTTCGCCATTGTATTTGCAGAGCTTCGTAAATAGCACGGAGCGGATCGGAACGTTCACACCCACGCCAAGCGTATCGGTGCCGCAGATGAGCTTCAGCATGCCCTTTTGCGCAAGCCGTTCGACGAGGCGTCGATACTTCGGAAGCATTCCTGCGTGATGAACGCCTACCCCGTGGGAAAGCCACCGCTTCAGTTCTTTGCCGAACGGACTATCGAACCGGGTATCGCGCATTGCCTCCGCGATCGCTTTCTTTTCGTCCTTTTCGATGAGCTTTAGGCTCATCAATGCTTGCGCGTGTTCCGCGGTATCGCGTTGCGTGAAGTGAACGATGTAGACTGGCGCTTTGTCATCCTTCAGCAGGTCGTCGATGGTCTCGTGAAGCGGGACCTCTTGGTAGCTAAAGTGCAGCGGGACGGGACGCTGGTCGGTCTTCACGAGAGCGGTTTCCGCGCCCGTCAGATCACTCATCGTGTCTTCAAAAAACTTCGTGTCGCCGAGCGTCGCGCTCATGAGCAAGAAGCGTGATTGAGGAAGTTCGAGCAGTGGAATCTGCCAGGCGACGCCGCGTTCTCGTTCGCTATAGAAATGAAACTCGTCCATGACGACGTGGTCAACGTCGGCGCGGCTGCCGCCCCGTAGTGCGACGCTCGCGAGGATTTCTGCGGTCGCACAGATCACCGGCGCGTCGGCGTTGACCGAGGCATCCCCCGTCATGAGTCCCACGTTCTTTGGACCGAGCGCGCGACAGAGATCGAAGAATTTCTCGTTGACCAGCGCTTTGATCGGCGCTGTGTAGAAAGTGACCTTGTCCTCCGCGAGTGCTTTGAATGCGAAGGCGAGCGCCACCAGCGACTTTCCACTCCCGGTCGGCGTCGCAAGGATGACGTTCTTCCCGCTAAAGAGTTCGAGGATCGCCTCTTCCTGGGCTTCGTAGAGCTCCAGACCCTGGCTCTCCGTATAGGTCAAAAACGCATCGAGAAGCTCGTCCGCGCTGGAACCCTTCGGGGGCAGACAGGCTTCGAGCGGGGCTTTTTCAGTGGTCATATCGTTGCTTCAATCTCGTCGAGCAGTGCGTCGATGCGCCGGTGGAGTTGCTTTGGAAAAGGCCACATCCAGCCGTAGGCTCCGCTCGTGAACTGTCGAATAACATGTTCTCGAAGCGTTGGCGCGCGGGCGGCTTTGATTCCGTAAACCTCGGCGGTCGCTCGAAAAGTCTCTGCGTAGGCCTCCCATTCCATCATGGCTCGACCGGCGGCGAGACCGAGGGGAAGGATGGGGAGCAGATAGATCAGGGCGGCACCCACAAGGGTGTAGCGGCGGAACTGACGGAGGTGGACGGCTTCATGGCGCAGGACGGTATACCGCGAGCGCGGGTCACGCTTTTCCCAGCCGGCCGGCAGATAGATGCGCTGCCCAATCGTGGTGACGTAGCGGCTCAGAAAGAAGCGCTGTTGACCGAAGGTGACGATGATCAAGGCGCCATGCAGAAGTTTGCAAAAGGCACTCTCGCTCTTGTCGATGACGCGGAGTTTCGGGAACTCGCGTTTCAGTTCCGCCACGTAGGCTTCGGGCGACGGGTCACTCCTGCTTTCGGGTCCTCGTTTCGACATGCTGCTTCTAGCGTTGCTTCGAACGCCGCTCGAAGGTACCACCAATAGGTGTTTTCGACTCGCATTCGATGGGCACTCTTCGGGCTCGCTTTGGGTTTCGCGATCCTGGTCTTCTCGCGTGGGCAGCGGCCGCTCGCGTTTGCGCTTTCCGGCGTTGCCGCGCTCCTCGCCTACGGGCATTTTCGTTACGGCGCCGTTCGGCTCGCGTTCACCGCCCTGCGGCAAGGGAAACTCAGGCGCGCGGCGGCGCTGCTTGGGCCAGATTCGGATTTGCACTCCGCAGAGACGAAGGCGTATCGGGCTTGGATCAAGGGTGCCGTTTTCGAATCCAAAGGTGAGCTGACAGCGGCTGCTCGCGAGATGGAGACCGCCATCGAGCTCGGCCTTCGGACGCGCCGCGATGAGAGTATTGCGCGGGCTACACTGCTTGGGCTTGAGGTCAAACGCGGTCGTCTCGAAACCGCCAATGAACTCTTCCAATGGCTGGAAGAGAGCGGAGAGCCCAAAGCGTTGGTTCAGAGGGTTCGCGATGATTTCGCGGACGACCTCGCGTAGGAAGTCGCCTGTGTTTGGTGATCGCGATGCTTAAGCTGGTCTATAGTCACCGCCCCGCGCACCTCTTGGACGCGCTCTCCGAACAGGTGATCTCGATTCGGGACCGGTCTCCACTCTTGCCGATCTCGGTTCTGTCTGCTGGGGCAAGCGTTGAGCGTTCAATCGAACTCGGCCTCGCCCAGCGCATGGGAATCGCAGCGAACTTGCGACATTCGCGCCCGCGTCGATACCTCGCGGAGCTTTTGCAGCGCCGCTCGGAGGTGGAGCTTCTGAACCGTCGCGCTCTTGAGCGCCGTCTCTTAGCGCTTCTTGGCGATGCCCGCTTTTTAGATGCCCCCGGTCTCCAGCCGCTACGCCGCTATTTACACGCGGAGCTAAGCGACCGAACGCCAGGACGGCGAACCGTTCAGCTTTCGCGAAAACTGTCTCGTCTCTACGACCAGCTCGCATTGCATGCGCCAGCCCGGCTGCTCGAGATGGAAGAGAACGTTCCCTCGATTTCGTTTGAGGGGGAGGGATCCGCATCCACCCCGATCTGGCAAGCGTCTCTCTGGCGCGAGCTTCGCAGGGTGGTGCCGGAACTCCCGCTCTACGCCTGTTACAGACAGCTTCGGGAAGTGGCGCCCAAAACTCCACTCTTCGTGTATGGGCTGAGCGAGCTGCCTATCGCGGTTCTCCAGTCGCTTCGGGTTCTCTCGGAGGGCACCGACGTTACCGTTTTGCACCCGAATCCGTGCCGTGAGTTTTGGGAGGACGCGCTCGGACGTGAGGACGAACTCGACGATGCGACGCCGCTTCCGCTCGCTTGGTGGGGGCGCCTCGGGCGAGAGACGATTCGCCGCCTGAATGAGGCAGCGGGCGGCAGTTTTGAAGCGCGCTTCGAGGACCCGGATATCCCCCGTGTCGAAGAATCCGCGGAAGCCTTCGCGGGCGACCTCTCAGGTGAGGAGAGCGGGCAGACGTCGCTGTTTCCGATGCTCGGCGTGCCATCCGGAAGCCATCGGCCGACGCGCGGATTACTTCATCGCATTCGAGACGATATTCTGCTCTATCGACGGGGAGATCGCGGTGCGAATGCAGCAAGCGCCGAGCTTGTCGATCCCTCCCTTCGTATCGCCGCCGCACCGAATCTGAAGCGCGAGCTGGAGTATGTCGCCGAGTCCATCTGGGAGGTGGTCCGCGAAGAAGGGATTCGTTTCTCCGATATTGCCTTGCGGGTCCCGCCGGGGGCGCTCTCGAGTGTGCTTCCGGTGTTGGAACGCGTCTTTTCGGAAGCCGAGAACATTCCGTATCACGTTGCATCGACCGCACTTCATCTCCGCAGCGCCCCCTTCGAGCTTGTCGAGGCCATCGTCGCGCTGCTCGAGACCGACCTTCGACGGGCGGACATGCTTCGAGTATTGATGCACCCCCGTCTTCGCGTCGAAGGGCTTCGCATGGAAGGTGGAGCGGAGCGCGCGCACTGGCCGGCATTGGTGGATTTGGCAGGCGCGTTTCAAGGTCTCGACCGCGCCGCGTTTGCTGGGACTTACGTAGAAGGGGATTCCTTGAACTGGCGACAAGCGGCTCTGCGATGGTCGCTCGGGGAGCTCATGGGAGATGCCGCGCCGCTCTCGCTCGACGGCTACGCCTACCGTCCCGTAAGCGGCGGGCATGACGCCTCGCCGCATCTTCTGGCCGAACGGGTGCAGTCGATTCTGAAGGCGGCCACGCGTGCACGCGAGCCAGGCACACTCGAGGAATGGTCGACCTTTTTTGCGGAACTCATCGAGACGTTTGTGGAGCCGCGTGGTGATCGAGAACGTCAGCAGCTTCAGCGTGTGGTCCGAGTCGCGCGGAATCTTCTTCGTGGCTCACAAGGGATTGTCGTTTCGAGTGGACCTGCTGCTCCCGAAACAGAAGACGTGCTCGGAGCTCAGGTCTTTTCCTTTGAGGCGGCTGCAGAGCTCTTTCTTGGCGGCGTTCGTTCGCTCGCGGCGTCCGAAGGCGAAGTCCTATGCGAAGGGGTTCACGTCGCCGAACTTGAAGATTCCCAGTTTGTCGCTTTCGACGCGATTTTCGTGGTCGGTCTCAGTGAAGGTGCACTGCCGAGAAGGGCCGGAGGCGATGACTTATCGGGCATGGGCGAGCGTGACGAAGTCGCGGAGCTCATCGCTTCGAGGCCGGCTCAACGTGATCGCTACGCCTTCCTTGAACTCTTCCAGCTCGCGCGGCGGCGACTCTACTTTTCCTGGGTAGCGTTCGACGCTTCGAGCGGGGAGAAGGTCGAACCAGCATCGCTCCTTCATCAGCTTCTCTCGTTGCTAGAGCATCAATATCTTGGAGCGAGCGCTCGAGTCGAGCGGATCGATTGGCTTCGGGCCCGCGAGCAGATTGCCTCTCCTCGCGGCAATGCGCGTGCTGCTCTTGGCGAGGCGACGATTGAAGCGAGCATTTTACTTGGGGGAGAACGCGCTCGTCGCGCCCTTGGTCGAGAGATCGTTCGCTCCGATCTTCATGGGCTCCCCCCGCACTGGGAAGACGCTCTGTTTCTTGGCGCGCAGGAGAACTCGCTGAGTTTCGAAGACGCCGCGCCCGAGAGCCCCGTCTTCTTGAGTAGCCTGAAAACCTTCCTTCGTAACCCGGCGCAAGGTTTCGCGAGCGACCGGCTCGCCATGCGAGACGATGACGAACGCGAAGCCTTTGCACGCGAGGAGGAACCATTGCGTGCCTCCGGTCTCGATCGCGTCGCTGCGCTTCGAGGCGCGCTGCTTGACGGACTCGCGACCCGTCAGCGCCCCGAGAAGCTCTTTCGCGAGCGTATTGAGGTTCTGAAGGATGCGGGTCGCTGGCCGCTCGGTGCTTTGAACGAACGGGAGATGGAGCGGTGCGACCAGATCCTCGAAAGCTGGAAAAAGGGCCTGATCGGATCCGTGTCGCGGAGCGGACTGAAACCCGTGACGATTCGGTACGGTGCCGGTTTCGAGTTTGCCTCCGCTCTTTCAAGCGAACATGTTGTCGCGCCGGTTCAGCTCGCGCGTCATACACTTCTCGGTCGCGCCGCCGTTGCTCTCGAAGATGGACGTTGTTCACTCGCCTTGGTCACCGGTCACCCTTCGTCGAAGGCAGAGCTTGCGGAACTTCGCTTGCGCCATGAGGTCGAAGCGTTTGTGGACTATTTGGTAGCGGTCGCGAGCGAGGGGATCCAACGAGATGCCCATCACAGTTTGATCGTCATTGGAGGCGAGAGCGGTCGAGCTCTTCGCCGAGTCTTTTCGGAGGTCTCCCCAGAAGCAGCGCGGAGCACACTTTCCGGATGGACGGACGAGATGCGACAGGAAGCGCACGACTACTATTTGCCCTTTGGGATTGTCGCCGGGCTCTCGATGCAGTGGAAAGAGCGACACCCGTCGAAGGTGGATGAGCTTATGGAGCGCCTTGCGCGAAAGGACCAAAACGCCGAACGGGAAGGGCGACTTTTTGAACGCCCACTACGCGGGACACATCGCCTGCGTCGACTGACGGGGCGGGAAGTCCTTGAGCGGATCGAGCGGCGTTTCGGACTCTTCTTTCGGGTCCGGGGTCAGGAGTGAAGCGCACCCGTCCCGCCCTACTTCTCGGCCTGCTCGCGCTTACGCTGGGCCCGCTTTTCATCGCGTGGTCTGGCGAATCTCGCCTTTCGGCAGAAGAACGGCGCGCGCTGGAGCTCCTGCAAGAGTTGGGTACCCGGCGCGGGGAGGAGCTCGTTTCGTCGCGCTCCTCGCTTTCGCTTACCGATCCCCTGACGCAATCGGAGTTTGAATCCGAAATCAGGGGGTTTGATTTGGACTCGGATTGTACCGCCTTCAACTTTCCGCCGCCCGCTTTTGGGCAACCGCGAGAGCGTACCCGGGAGGAGGTTGCCCGATGCATCGGTTCGTTTCGTCCTTTCGCGGAGCGAGTTGCTTCCAGCGGATCTTTAAGGGCGCCGCGAATCGATGAGGAACCTGGTTCCCTTTTCGCCATCGCTCAGCTTCTCGCTTCGCGAGAGTTTCTTCGACTTCCTCGCGATCAACGTCTCGAGCTGCGGGCGCTCTATCTCTTAATCCGATGGGACCTTCTGCGTGGGCCATCGGGAACGCTCGACACATTCGATTCTCTACTTCGCGAAGTGGACCGCTTTCGAGACGAGCTCGAGGAGGGGCCACCGCCAGAACTCTGCCGCCAGATCCTCGACATCGTGCGCGATTCCGTTCCCCGTTTCGAAGCTCTTCATCCCGGAATGCTTCTGGCGTTCGACCGTCGTCGCATTGGGCCGCACGATTTGGACCTTGGGCTCTATTCGCTCTGGAAGGATCCGCCGTGCCCAAGTGCCAATAGCGCCATGGAGTGCGACCCTTTGCTCGCGGATGCGAGCGAGGAACCGTTTTGGTTTCACGCCGTTCAGAACTTTGCGGAAACGGCGCCGAGAGCTTCTGAGATCCTCATTCGGGGTCGCATTCATCGAGTTGTGGTCGAGTCGGCCCAGCGGCGTTACGTCGCCGAAAGGCTGCGGCGCATGTTGGGTGCTCGCGCGCGGCTGATCGATGCAATTTTAGAACTCGCGCAGGTCGGTGCAGACATCGATCGAGGAAGCATTTGATCGTCAGGAGCGTAGAAGGAACTGTGAACGCAGCTCACATTGCGGTCGAACGATGAAGAAGCCGGCTGAAACAACCTCTCGGACAAGACGCGTCCGCCTCGTGCAAATCGGGGTGATTTGGCTTCTTGCTGGTTTGGTTGCGCTCGTCTTCTTACCGGGCATCGACCGTGATGCTCTCGCCGCTACTCGACAAGCTCGTAGGGCGTGGGCGCAGGAGTGGCACGATCGTGAGGAGGCAAGCGACTATTCTGATTGGCTCGCCGCGACACCCGACCGGCTCTGCGCTCAAGCTCTTTCGGATCTACTCCCGTTCGGCTGCATGCAGTCCTATTACCAGCGACGCAGTTTAACCCTGAATGCGGGGCTTCCCGCCACGAACGAGCACGTTGCGGATTGCCTCTCGATGCTTCGCGAAGTTTCCGCGCTCGCAGAGTCTCCCAATCTCGTGACCCATGAAGAGGACGACGAGCGAGCGACTCCGCTGTTGCTCGATCTCGCCTTCTTCGCAGAGAAACGTCTCTCCCCCGACGAGCGCCTTCATGCGTTTATCGCGCTTGAACAGCTCGCATTTGCCCACGCTCGCGGACCTCGCGGGCTTTTCTTCACGGAGTCCCTCTTCGCCGAGTCGCCGGTCCGTGTCGAGCTTGCTCTAAGCGACCGGACCCATCCAATCTCCGCGGAGGCTCGTTCTGCGCTGAGTGAACTTGTGACACGATTTCCCGAAAACCGAGCCGCGATATGGGGCTTCCCGCTCTACGCAGAGGCACCGGTCGCGGAGTACGCCGGATCCTCCGCTGCGGACCAAGCCTATCTTTGGTCGCTGGTCCCACCGGAAGCGCCTTCCCTACGAGCGATGACGCGTCATCCGAGTACGTATTTTCGTCAACCCAATGTACAAAGATTCGCGGAGACCGAAGAGATGCGCGACGCGCTCGGTCTCGCCACTTCGCTCGGTTTCGAGAGCCCGCGAATGCGTCGGGCTCTTGCGGGGAGTGCGCTTGAGGGGCTGGTCGACGCGCGCCGAATACGTGAGCGAAGGAGCGAACAGCTTGAAGAGTTGCTCGCCATGCGGCTCAGGTGGCGCGGAGAAGTCTATCTCCTCGAGGTTGCGGGAGAGCTTGCGTTCGAGGACCGATGTCCAGAAGAGGGTGCCGAGCTTCATGCTCGGGAAGGGCGTGCGGTGGTACGCGATGGAGGCGAAAACGAGCGAAAGTTGGAGCTCTATTTGGAAGCCGGGAGTGCACGGCCGATCGCGTCGATCTCGTATCGATGTTTGCCTAGCTCTATGCCACGCTGACCACGATGACGTGGCGGTACCCATACCCAGCGATTCTCGACGAGCTCGGAGAAGGGCATGCGGTAATTGAGGCCTCGGCCGGCACCGGGAAAACACACACGCTTGAGCACGTCTACCTGAAGCTCTTGCTCTCCGGTGTCGAGCCATCCGAAATCTTGCTCGTCACGTTTACGGAAGCGGCGACACAAGAAATGCGTGCTCGTCTCCGCGGCACGCTCGAACGAATCGCGTACGGCTCCGGGGAGAGAGCCCACCGTTCGGAGGAAGGCCCCTTCTGGGAGATCGGTGATCGCGAACGAGCGTTGGTTCGTTCTGCGCTGGCGTCGTTCGAGGGGGCGCCAATCTCCACGATTCATGGTTTCTGTCGCCGCGCGCTCTCGGAGCTTGCGTTCGAAAGCGGAGAAGATGTGGCGACGACCTTGGTCGAGCCGCGTCGCATTTTTCATCGATGCTTTCGAGACGAGCTGCGCGTCGTTCTCGCCGAGGAGCACGAGCTTCGAGACGTGCTTTTTGCGGTGCTCTCAAATGTTCACGAAGACTCGCTCGAACAAGCGCTCTTCGAATGGTCTACGGAGCGTGGGCAGCGCCGTCCGATCTGGTCCGAGGAAGGGTTTCGCCACGCACTGGAAGCACTGCTTCGGATCCCTGGGTCCCGCGAGCGCGAATCTCTTATCGCCGCAGAGGTGCCTCGAAAAGACCATCAACAGAAGCTCCACTCGGCGCTTTCTGCACTCGTGAAGATCGCGAAAGGGGCGAACGATTCAGCCCTTCCCGAGACCCTGGTGAAAATCGATGAGTGGCGAACAAAGGAACTTGTGCGGGGCGTCTCGACGGAGCAATGGGTGCTCTCCAAGCTGGTCGGTCAACTCGCCGAGACGAAGGACGCTGTCGAGAATCTTCTTCGGCGATCAATTCGTCCCTTTGGCGTGCTGCTGCAGCGCCTTCTGCCGCGTATCGAAGCCCGCGCAGACGTTCTGAAACGGAGCCGCGGCGCGCTCGATTTTGACGACATGCTGCTTCGCGTTCATCGTGCGGTCACGCGAGGAGATTCGGGGGCTGCGATTCGGGCGTTGCGTTCGCGATATCGAATCGCATTGGTGGACGAGTTTCAAGATACCGACCGGATTCAATGGGAGATTTTCGAACGAGTCTTCGTTGGAGAAGGGCCGCCCGACCGGAGATTGATGGTCATCGGTGACCCGAAGCAGGCCATCTACTCCTTTCGAAATGCAGACGTCGTAACGTATCGCAACGCCAAGGAGCGCCTCCTTCGAGAAGGTGGGAAGTTGCTTCGCTTGCGGACGTCGTACCGAAGCGGTCCGGCGCTGCTCGACAGGCTTAACGATATCGTCGAAGAGCTCTCGAGCGACCTCGACGAAGCAGAGCCTTTGATGTGCGGCGTTCCTGAGCGGCGGCTCATGTTTGGAGAGCAGGAGGGACCGCCCCTCTGTCTCTGGCATGTCGTGGGAGAGAAGGAACCGGCTCCCTCCGAGGCGCGCGCGGTCATCGCAGACGCGATCGCCTCGGAGTGTATCGCACTTTGTGAGGGCCAGACGGATGTCGTGGATGGCGATGGTGAACTGCGCCCACTGCGCTACGGAGATATCTATGTCCTTGCGCGGACGGGGCGGGAACTGGAAGAGGTCGCTTCTGCGCTCCGGCGGCGCGGGGTTCCATTTTCGCTCTCCGCGCGGGGGGGGATCTTCGAAACCAAAGAGGCACGAGATACCAAGGCGATGCTTGAGGCGATCATCGATCCCTCAAGCCCCAGCAAGCGTGCGCGCGCTTGGATGACGCCATTCTTTGATCGCGGTCTCCGGAGCCTCCCACACGCCGGGGAACGGGCCGGGCTTCTCGAGACTCGTCTTCAGAGATGGAACGAGCTGGCCCGGCGCGGCGACTTTCCGGCGCTGAGTGATGCTCTTCTCCATCAAAGCGGCCTCTCACGTCGGTTGCTCTTTTTGAAAGATCTGCGCGCCTTGTCGAACTTTGAGCAGGTATTCGATGTGCTCGCGGAGGAGCTGAGGGGACGACCACATCCCGAGCGCTTGGTCGAGCATCTCGACGCATTGATCAAGGGGCGAGCCGTTGCTCGGGGAGATACCAGCGTTCGCACGTTGCCGGAATCGGACTCGGTCACGCTGCTGACGATTCATCGCTCGAAAGGGCTGCAGGCCGACGTCGTTTTTCTGACCGGGGGCTTTACCCAATCGCGTGGCGGGTCTGAGCTTTCTCCCCGTATCTGCAACGGCGCAGACGACGGCGAGCGTGAGGCTTGGTTGCCACCTCTCTCACCGGATGTGGAAGAGCGCGCACTTGCACATGAACGCGCGGAAGAGATCCGTTTGCTCTATGTCGCGATTACGAGGGCGCGGGTACGTCTCTACTTGCCGTATCTTGCTCCCGAGGCGCCAAATCTCGATGAACATTCGGATGCGGAGATGGAAAGCCGGAAAGGCACGAAGGCTCCCAAAGGTCCGTACCGTTACCTAAACGCGATTCTCGCCGATGGCCTTGGCGGGAGGTGGGTGCGACAAGGCGACGCCCGCTTCGAGACGCTGGCCCAGGAGTGGACGCAAAGCCGCAACGCGAACGATGAAGAGAAGCGTTTGCAAGGGGGGCTATTCGATGTGCTCGAACAGATTTCGCCGGCTCGGAGGAGGGGCGGTCGGGATTTTCGAGACATTCGCATCGAACGCGGCGGGCGTACGCTCACTTCCTACACGCGCATGAGTCAGACAAAGTCGAGCGTTTCGATGATGAGTGAATCTCTGAGCGATGCGCTCTGGGAGGAGGAGCTCGCCCTCCAGGTCGAAGAGCGAGACGAAGCAAAGATCGATAGCGACGATCAAAGGTCCGTCGCGGAGTCGCTGCCGGGAGGCGCTGCGATGGGCACATTTCTTCACGCCCTGATTGAGGACCTCGACTATGACCTTTTGAACCGAGACCCGGTCGCGTGGAAAGAGGCTGAACGAACGCGTTTTCGCGCGCGGCTTCGGGCGGATGAGTGTGGCGTTCGGCACTCGCGAATCGAGGATGCGCTGACGCTGGTATCCCAGGCAATGTGTGCACCTCAGGCGTTTGGACTCGGGGGCGCGCCACACGTTACGCTTCCGGAAGGCTTCGCCTCCATCGCACCGCCTCGTCTTGCGGAGATGGAGTTTCTCTTTTCTGTCGGGGAGGAAGAGCGATACATCCGGGGCGTCATCGATTTGGTTTTTGAGCATCAAGGCCGGGTCTACTTTGTCGACTGGAAGTCGGATCGATTGCCTCGAAGCACGGACCTGGGTGAATACGTATCAAGCCGCTACGGCCTGCAGGCCAAGCTCTACACCGTTGCGATCGCAAGGCAGCTCCGCCTGATGACTCGCGAGCGATATGAGGCTCGATTCGGAGGTTTGATCTACGCGTTCCTGCGGAGAATGCCGGCGGGGCAAGGGGTGGTTTTTCAGCGGCCGAGTTTTGAGGATTACGCGCTCTACGAGCACGCGCTTCTTACCGAGGATGCTCCGTTTGGATACCGCTTAGACAAACGGGCAGGGCCTTCATGAGCCCCCCGTTGCTGAAGAACTTTCCGCTCGAACGAGCGGACCTTTCGCTCGGGTGGGAGCTCTCATCGTTTGCGCCGGAGCACTGTCGCCAGCGCATTGCGCTTCTGATCGCCTTTTATCGGTTTGCACGCGCACATGGGAGTTCCTGCTTGCCGCTCTCTCCTCCAGTGCTGGCGGAAGTCTATGCGCATTTGCCCGAGGCTTTGGAGGAAGAGGACGGCATCCGAGTCTCGCTCGAAGAACTCCACCGCGCGGCAGCAGAGCTCCCGAAGATTTCGTCGCTGACGGGTCTGGGCCAGCCCTTTGTTCTGCGAGCGGAAGGGATGCTCTCGCTCCGAGATGACCTCGCGGAAGCATCGCTTGCCGAGTCGGTTCGTAGATTGAGACGGCAGCCATCGCCCGACCCTCGCGCTGTCGAGGAAGCGGCTCGCTTTGTCCTGGAGCGACCCGCTGTCGTCAACGATGTCGAGATACGCCTCTCCCGCTCGCAAGAGCAGGCGCTTCGATTCGCGCTTTCGAGTCCGATGACGCTTCTTTCCGGAGAACCTGGAACCGGCAAAACGACGATTGCGGTGTCCCTGCTTCGAGCGTTTCTCTCGCTCGGTTATCGCCCCGAAGAAATGGTTCTTTGTGCACCCACCGGGCGTGCGGCCGATCGACTCGGTCGTTCGATCGCGCGGAGCCTCGAAGGGCTTCCCTCGCCGATGCCCGAGGAACGCGCTCTTCTCAGCGTTCGCGCGCAGACCGTTCATCGCCTGCTCGGCTACTCACCTCGACGGCGGGGGTTTCGCTATGGTGCATCAAGACCGGTTCAGGCGCGCGTCGTTTTGGTAGACGAATCGTCCATGCTGGACCTTGAGTTAGCGAAGGCGCTTTTCGATGCCATCCACTCAGGAGGCGATCGCGCGACGCGGGTGATTCTGCTCGGCGATGCGCAGCAGCTCCCTGCGGTTGGCGTCGGCGCGGTCTACCGACAGCTTATGGAGGGGATGCCCGATTGTGCGGTTCGGTTGACCGAGAGCCACCGAATGCGAGCGGATGACCCGGAGGGCAGTGCGGTGCTTCACGCGGCTCGTCGAACCCGCGAGGGCGGCACGTCATTCGTGCGATACGAGCCAATTCGGAGCCTTCGACAGCTTCGCTTTTCGGGGTTCGAGCGAGCGAGCTTTTTGTCGGTCGATGGCTCACTCGACAGTCTCGCGATCGACTATTTCTTGCGAGAGTGGCTTTCGCGCTTCGGACCTGCGGGCACCGCACGGGGCACCGGACAAATCCTCACCCTTACTCGCGGACGAGGCCTTGGAGCGCTGGGGATCGGTGAGCGCGCAACGGCGATTCGCGGCGGGCGCGGTGGCGAATGGCTCGCAGGGGACCCGGTCTTGATCACCCGCAATGACTACGAACGTGGGCTATTTAATGGTGACCTCGGGAGAGTCGTCGAGGGCCCCAGCGGACAAGACGCACAATTCGGCGAAGCTCGCTTTGCGCTCGCGGCGTTGCGAAACAACGCGGAGCTCGCCTACGGGATCACGGTACACAAAGCCCAGGGCTCCGAATGGGACCATGTCGCGCTCGTTGTTCCGGAAAGCAGCTCTTCACTGGCGACGCGCGAGCTGATCTATACCGGCATTACCCGAGCCAAGCGGAGCGTCGTGGTGATCGCCTCGGACGAAGTTCTACGGCGCGCGCTCGATCGATCGACGCAAAGAGAGACCCGTTTGCTCGAACGGTTGGGGGCACCTCTCGCGTCTTCGGGCGACTGAAGCTACGACGCGTTCTTCGCCGCGAAAGTCTGACCGAGTTCTTCAATCAGCTCACGTGCGCGCGGGGAGAGCTCTTTCGGTACGTCGACTTGAACGATGCATACGAGATCGCCGCGACCCCGCCCGTCGAGGCGCGGAACGCCCGCTCCGCTGACGACCAAATGTTCTCCGGGCTGAACGCCGGCGGGAACCCGAAGCGAGATGGCATCGTCGCCTGTCTTCAGGCTTGGAACATCGAGGAGCGCACCGAGTGCCGCTTGGGGGAACGAAAGGTGGACTGCGTGAATCAGGTCGATTCCCTCGCGCTCGAAGCGTTCGTCCTCAAGGAGACGAACCTTCACATAGAGATGTCCACTCTGGCCGCCGCGCTTTCCGCGTTGGCCTTGGCCGGCGAGCCGGAGCTGCTGACCGTGGTCGATGCCGGCGGGGATATTCACCTTCACGCGGCGCTCGTGTGCAACTTCGCCAGCACCCGCGCACGCCGGGCAGGATTCCGCAGCTTGTTGTCCTTTGCCTCGGCACCCTGGGCAGGTCGTTTGGAGTACAAATGCGCCGCGGCGATGCGCGACTTGACCTTGGCCCTGGCAGGTCGTGCAAGTTCGAAGCTTTCCGCCCTTCGCTCCGGAGCCGCTGCATGGTTCGCAGGGAGTCGGGTGCTTTAACGTGAGTTCCTTTTCGGTCCCGAAAGCCGCTTCCTCCAGCGTGAGCCCGACTTCGCTCTGCACGTCCGCGCCGCGCTGAGGTCCGTTTCGGTTCCGGCGACCCCCAAAGCCACCCATCCCGCCAAAGAGATCACCGAAAACGTCTTGGAATTGTCCGAAGATATCCCCAACGTCGGCAAACCCTGCGCCGCCCCCGTCGAGACCGGCGTGCCCGAAGCGGTCGTAGACCTCTCGCTTCTGCGGATCGCTAAGGACCTGATACGCCTCCGAGACATCCTTGAACTTCTCCTCGGCGGAAGGGTCGTCGGGGTTTTTGTCAGGATGATATTTCATCGCCGCCTTGCGATACGCTCGCTTCAGCTGGCCTTCGTCTACTCCGCGGTCAACGCCGAGGAGTTCGTAGTAGTCGGTCTTCGCCATCTTGATGAGGTTCTTCGCCTTTGTGGGCTTAAGAACTCCGCCAAGATAAGGGCGTAGCGAAGTCGAGCAACGCAAAAATCATGTTGAGCGGTGATGTCTGGGGGACGTGTCGACACATGTAGGACAAAAGTCCCCATCGGCTCCGAAATGGCTCAAAACTGGCGAATGGAGTGGTCACCACCCTGATGGGATTGCCCCACGCTTTTCGGAGATGTCGGGGGGAAATCCGCAACGCGGGAAAAAGAATCCTCTACCGCTGCGTGTTTGGGCTTTGGATCGATACTTGCTCTCTTATGGAGTATGTCCCGGAATCGTTCCCGCACGGCCTCTGGTCGCGAGTCCAATAGCGAATCGAAGACCAGCGAATCTGGCGTCGCGCGCAGGCGAATGCGCGCGCTCGCAGAGGCCACTAGGCAAGCGAAGGTGACCGGCGAGTCGATCGGGCTGCGCGGGTCGGCGCGTTCCTCGCAGGAAGAAGTAATCAGCCGCGCGATCCTCGCGTCGGTCGCCCGTGAACTGGAGCGAGCCGCTGAAATGGTGAAGATGCTCGCCGAGCGTGGCGTGAGCCCGGAGAAGATCGCCGAGTTTCTTGAAGCAGAAGCGAATGCTCGCCGAGCTGCCATCGAGGAGCTCCGGGGCTAGTCCCTGGTTCCGCGTGTTTCTAACGGACACGCCGTTTTTGTGAGCGTTCTCTCGCTGTCCCCCTTGCACGTTCCGCAGTGATGGACACGTCGGGGACTGCGCACTTCGCGCAACAAGGTTTTGGTTTGATGATCCAGCAACGATATCGACAGAATGACGAGTCACGAACTCGGTCCCCATCTGCAACGTCGCTGGAGTTCATCACCTCGGTTCGTTAACGAACCGGATGCGATCGGTCTCCCTGCGAACGCAGGTCGAGGGGCTCTAGCTCGCTTGCGGGCTTCAGTTCGTCGTCGCTCTCTCGATTTCGCGCTGGGCGAGGTTTGAGAAAATGGAATACGAAGATAGCTCGGGCGAGGAGCCCGGACATCGTCACCGCGAACGTCACCGGCATAGATCGGGCTCGGCGAACACGGAGAACGTTGGCGTCGCCGAGTGGGAGGATCGGATTGGCGCTCATATGGTTACCCTTGCATGGCCGATTGCGGTCTCGATGCTCTCGTATGCCACGATGAGCTTCGTCGACACGCTCTTCGTCTCGCATATGGGGACGGCGGAACTCGCGGGCGTGGGGCTCGCGACCATCGCTTGCTTCACTATTGTATGCTTTCCGATTGGGTTCTTACGGGGCGCGAAGGTGACCATCTCGCAATCGATTGGCGCGGGCGATTTACCCCAAGCCCATCGTCAAGCGAGCGCCGCGCGGGTGGTCGCTCTCGGGATCGGTTTCGGAATGGCGATAGCGGGAGTGCTGCTCGCGCCTCTTCTTTCACATTTGACCGAGACTGCGGCGAGTGCAGAAGCCGCGACCACATATGCTCGCATCCGTCTATTGGGTTGCCCGGCGCTTTTCAGTTACGTGGCGCTGCGCGAGAGTGAGTACGGATTCGGTCGTCCGAAAGGACCCATGCGCGCGACGCTTGTCAGCAACGCGGTGAATATTGGGCTCGATGCTCTGTTCGTTTGGGGGCTGGATATGGGCGTCGCCGGAGTCGCGTTCGCCACACTCGCTGCGCATGTGACTGAGATCTGCGTTTTGGCATGGATTACACGGCGCCATCGCGCTGGCCGCCAATCGCTTCGTTTCGATGCGCTGCGAAGGGAGTTTCGGCTATTGAGAGAGGTGGGACTCCCGACGGGTGCCCAAGCGCTCATCGAAGTTGGTGCGTTTGCAACCGTCACCGCGATGCTTGCGAACGCCGGAGATGCGGAACTCGCTGCACACCAGATTGGCATTCAAGTCATCCACCTAACGCTCCTTCCGCCAATGGCCTCCGCCGATGCTGCGTCCGTCTTGTCCGGAAATGCGGCCGGGGCGTCACGTTTCGATTTGGTTCCGCGGGTGGCAGTTCGGGCGATGATGTTGGGCGGCACATATGCGGCCCTCGCGTCGATTGCGTTGCTTCTTTTTAGCGCTCCCATCGCTTCGATTTTCACAGAAGATCCGGCGTTGATTCGAACCGCATCCATGGTCTTGGTATTTGCGGGCATTTTTCAGGTGGCAGACGTCGCGAATGTCGTTGCCCGAGAAGTGCTGCGCGGGGCGGGCGATGTTCGCTATGCAGCGATTGTCGGCATTACGGCTGCGTGGACCGTGACTCCGCCTCTTGCGTACTTTCTCGGCGTCCGCGCAGGTTATGGCGCAGTCGGCGCCTGGGCGGGATTGTGCGTGGAGGTCTTTGTTGTCGCGGGCGTCTTTTGGGCCAGGCTTCTCTCTGGAAAATGGAAAACCGCACCAAGAATGAACCTTCGCGTTGAACCCGCGGAGTGAGGAAGGAGCCCTGTTCTGAAAAGAGCGGGGCTCTTTCCTTTTCACCATAGTGGTGAGAGAAAAATTCAATGTAGGTAAAATGGTTGGTTCCGGTACGCTTTGCGTATGGACATCTCGAATTTCTTTATTCTACCGAGGGTTTGTGGCTTTGCGCTGCTCCTCGCTTTCGCCGGCTGCGGGGACGACGATTCAATGGTGCTGGATGGTGGCTCCGACGCCACAACTCCCGATTCGGGCGGCGAAGACGCGGATGCGCCCGATGTCCCGGAAGGAGACGACCGGGACGGAGATGGCCTGACGAACGACCAAGAAACCGAGGGATGGGATATCGCTGTCGACCGAATCGGTTTGGGCGATACGGTCATGATTCGAGTGACGAGTGACCCGGACGACCCGGATTCCGACGACGACGGCCTTAGCGATATGCAGGAGTATCTGCGCACGAATCCGATGGAGGCGGATACCGATGGGGATGGCCTCTCGGATCGTGACGAGCTTGAGATCTATTTGAGTATCCCAACGACCGTCGACTCGGATGGAGACTCGATTCAAGGCGCGACAAGCAATCCCCAAATGTGGGATGGCGACGAAGTCATGCGCTGGGGCACTTCGCCCTCGTTGCCGGATACGGATGGCGATAATCGCTCCGATTTCGACGAGGCGATCAGCAACGGTACGAACCCACTCGTTGCGCAGGTTCCGATCGTCGCTCTCGAGTTTGCGGGCGAAATGGACGTTCGCCTTAATGTGGAATACGTCGAAATGGCCGGTACCGAGACTTCGTACGGGAGTTCCTTCGGCCTCGAGATGAGCTCGGCTGCAAGCAATACGGACCGCGTCGCGACGACGAATACGATCGAAAATTCTCGCACGGTCTCAGTCTCCGTGGGCGTTGAGAGCGGCTGGCCACCTTCGGCGAGCGTGTCGGCGAGTTTCTCGGCGACGACCACCACCGGCTTTTCCGAGGAACGCTCGGCATCGGTGACCCGCTCCGCAGCTCGGACCGCACAGTCCGAGTTCCAGCGTGCTCAGGCAGATTCGCGATCGCTCACCGAACGCGCGAGCACAGGTTCGCTCTCCATTGGGATGAGCATCTCCAACCCGAGCGAAATTGCGTACGCTCTGACGAATCTAACCGTCTCCGTGCTTCAGTGGGACAGCGCCTCTCAGGAGTTCCGCACGGTCGGAACGCTGACGCCTGAGATCGAAGAGTTTAACCTGGCCCCGGGTGAGAGCCGCGCCGTGCCGAGTCAGGTTTCTGCGGATTCGGTGAATGCGGACCTGATTCGAGAGTTCTTACGCGACCCGAAGTCTCTCTTCTTCGCCGTGTCGAACTTCGACATCACGAACGCAGACGGCATCAACTATGCCTTTCTCGAGGAGACCACGGCCGCCCGTACGGGACGGGTGACGATCGACTATGGTGACGGCACCGTGGAGAGCTACCGGGTCGCGACAAATGTTCGCCGAAACGCCGATGGTTCACTCGCGGGCGTTCCGCTTCAGACCGTCTTCGATGAGTACCTCGAGATCCCCTTCGAGGCGACTCCATGGGATGGCGATGACCCTGCGTTCAGCGAAAAGGTCGGCGTGGAAGTGCTGACGCAGGTTCGAGAACTCGCCGCCTCGGAGCGTGATGAGCCGCTCGGTTTCTGGGCCATCTTCTCAGATGTCGCCGACATTGATGGCACGTACCGTAACTTCGGAGAGACCGTTCTCCAGCGCGGTGAGTCGCTTCACATCGCGTACCTTCGCGACCGTGATGGCGACGGTGTTTTCGACCGCGAAGAAGATTTCCACGGAACGTCGGACGAGGATGAAGATTCAGACGATGACGGTCTGAGCGACTTCGACGAGGTCAAAGCGGGCTGGGAAGCCGGCGTGGGCGCCGGCGGCGACTATCCCCGCCAGGTTTACTCGGATCCGCTCAGTTCGGATGCAGACGATGACGGCCTCGATGATGCCGCGGAGCGCGAGGCTGGTACAGACCCGCACAACCCGGATACCGACGGTGACGAGATCCTCGATGGCGCGGACAGCAACCCGCTGGATTCCTCGAACGAGCCTCCGGTCTTGGACTTGTCGTTCACGGTCGATGGCGCTTTTGTTGAAGTGAGCGGTTCGGTGACGGATAGCTCGGATCCGATCCGCTCGGTGGTCTTCGACTGGGGCGATGGCTCAAGCGATGTGGTGATGGCTGGGTATGATGCCATCTCGCTACGCCACGGTTACCTCTTCCCGGACGACCACACGATCACGATCACCGCGACCGACGACCGGGACGGTCGCACGATCGAAATGGTGACGCGCACGACAACGGAAGTGTTCGCCGACCGTCACTTTTCCTTTGACGGTACCTTCAACGAGCTCATCTCGGGGACGCCGGGCATTATGTTTTACAACGGAACCTCTTCTTCGGCGCGCTTCGAGGCGGGGCGACTTCCAGACCGTCAGTCGTTCCGCTTCATCCGAGATTTCTCGGATGGACGAGACAATACCTACATGCGCGCGAATCTCAGTTCGTTCCCGGTCGATGAGATGAGCATCGCCTTCTGGACAAATCTCGGCGCAGCGGGGGTCATTATCTCACAACCCAACGCCTTCGCGATTACGGTCGAAGCTGGCGTTCCAGCGTTCCACGTCGGAAATGAATCGGTTAGCGCTTCAGGTGGACCGAACGAGGAGTGGAACTTCTACGTGGTGACTCGCGAAGGCTCGACAACCCGCTTCTACAAGAACGGCGTTTTCCTTGGAATGCGTACGCTCTCGAGAAGCGGCTCTTCGTGTAGCCGAACGTTTATCGGCGGTCGTACCCGTGACTGCGCCGACATGATTGTCTTCGACGGCGATAGTGAGGACAATTTCTTTAACGGCCGTCTTCAGGACCTTCGCGTTTTTGAGCGAACGCTGACGATGGATGAGATCAACGCACTCTACGGAGAAGCTGGCTTCAGCCACTGATCGGTCATATGCGCGTAAGGAGGCTCCCGCGCGGGGGCCTTTTTACGTTTGGAGGCGCTCGACTCCAAGCGGGCCGAGAGGGCTACCATTGCTCGCGAACTCCACCATTCGCTCGGCGGCCAGCAGACCAAGCGAGTTTCCGTAGCCCGAGAACCCGCCTGCGAAGAATACGCCTTCAAGATCCGGAATCGCACCAACGATGGGCGAGCGATCGGGGGAGAATCCCATCGTACCGGCCCAGCGATGTTCGACCTCAACGCGATGGCCCAACAGGCGCTCGAGCTCGCTCTTGAGAACCGAGGTGACATTCGCCGTTGGCCGATCGACGAGGGTGTATTCTTGCTTCTCGAAAAGAGAACGCGCGCCGCCCATGAGCATTCGCCCATCGGCTAGCTGCCGAAAGTATCCGAGTCCGCTGATCCCAGGCGCGTCTAGACGCGCGGCGATGGAGCGCGTCCGAATCATTTGCCCTCGCGCGGGGCGGATTAACTCCGCGAGGTAGGGACTGAGCAAGGCCGAGTATCCGTTCAGGCAGAGGAAGATGCGCTCGCAATCGAACTCGAAGCGACGTGAAATCACCTTGCCCTTCGACAGCGCGCTTACCTCGCTCTCCTCGTAAATCGCAGCGCCAGAGTTTCGCGCGAGCGCCTCCGCGAGATGTGCCGGCTGCGTGCAGAAGTCGCCTGCGATTCGCATGTAGGCCAAGTGCTCAAGGCCAAGCGGATCCCCTTTTCCAAACTCTACGGGAAAGCCGTCCTCTTCGAGGGCGCGCGCCCAAGCCTCAAGCTCCCTTGCGTAAGCCGGATCCCGCGCGAAGCGGTAGGGGGCTGGGTCGATCGGAAGCGCATTGTCCTCCGCGAGTTTTCGCATTTTGGCAACGTTCTGCTGCACGAGTCCAAAGAGCTCTTTTGCTGCGGCTCTGCCACGTTTTTTGATGAGCTCCGGATAATGCTCTCGCTGATTGGTCATCACGAAGCCGGCGTTGCGGCCGCTTGCACCGGCTGCGAGATGACGCGCTTCCACGATGGCGACGTCACGGTCTTGCGCGCGAAGGAGGCTTGCCGCCCAACTTCCGACAAGCCCTCCGCCGATCACAACGTCTTGGTGCTGAGCGCGCTCGGCTCGCTCCCCCTGCCAATGAGAGACGCTCAACGGATCCGGAAATGATGCGACTTTGGCCGAGTCAGGCTCTCAAAGCCGACCTTCGAAAGCGTGCAGCCCCGGCCCGAATCCTTGACGCCAACCCACGCGAGTTCCGGGTCGAGGTAGTCGCAGCGGTTCATGAAGACGGTGCCGGTTTCGAGCTCTTTGGCCATCGTCCGCGCTCGCTCAATATCGGAAGTCCAAATGCCGGAGGTCAGTCCGTAGCGGGAGTCGTTGATCTTCTCGATCGCTTCTTCGTCGCTCGACACCGGCGCGATGCACGCGAGCGGACCAAAGGTCTCCTCGCGCATGGCGTCCATATCATGCGTTACATCGACGAGGACTTCGGGCGCCATGTAGGCCGAAGACGCAGGCACTTCGAAACGGCTTTGATCGACAAGAGCGCGCGCGCCGCTCTTCACGGCCGCTTCAATCTGTGCAGCAATGCGTTCTTTATTCGCGCGCCGCACAACGGGCCCAAGCGTGGTGCTCTCAAGGAGCGGATCACCGAGCGAATACTCGTGCACCTTCTCTACAAAGGCGTCGACGAAGCGTGGGTAGATCGATTCATGAACGTAGATGCGCTCGATGCCGCAGCAGCTTTGGCCCGAGTTGAAGAAGGCACCGTCCACAAGGTTTTCGACGCTGAAATCGAAGTCCGCGTCCGGGGCAACATAGGCCGCATCTTTGCCGCCGAGCTCGAGACCCATCGCGATGAAGCGGTCGCCGATCGCTCCCTTGACAGCCCGCCCTCCTGCGACGGATCCCGTGAACGCGACATAGTCAATACGCGAATCCTGCGCCATTCGCGCAACATCGGGGTGCGATGCGTGCACGTATTGGAAAACGCCTTTCGGAAGCCCCGCCTTTTCCGCGGCAGCGAAGAGCCGTTCCGCGACAAGAGGCGTCTGATCGGAATGTTTGAGTAGGACGACGTTGCCCGCGAGAAGGGCGGGAACGATCACGTTCACGGCGGTGAGCCAAGGGTAGTTCCAGGGAGCGAGCGCCAGCACCAGGCCGAGCGGCTCGCGAGAGACAAAGCGTTCAAAGCCTTCTTTCTCGGGAGGTCGAATCGCGCCGAGTGCATCTTCGGCCATCGCAATCATCGCGCGCGCCCGCTCTTCGAAGCCGCCGATTTCGCCAGCCGAATAGCGAATTGGACGTCCCATCTGCTCGGTCAGTTCTTTCCCCGCCGCATCTTTGCTTTCCACAACGGCGTCCACAAACGCGGCGACCCATCGGCTGCGCTCGGCGAGTGGTGTCCGTCGCCAAGCGTGCTTCTGTGCCTCCGCCAATGAGAGTGCGGCTTGAATGTCCTTGGGCGTTGCCCACGGGCGTTCGAGAAGTGGTTTGCCGGTGCCCGGAGAGAGAACAGTGAAGGTCGTCATGGAGAAGAGAATCGCTCGATGCTCTCCTTTGGGTCAACGCTTTCGACGTTCTACTCGGCGGGCTCCGCCTCGTCGTCCGCGAGCCTGCGCTCTTTCGCCTCCACTGCCTCAACGAAGAGCTTCATGTATTCGCCAGCGCTGGTCAGCGCGAGAATCAGGCTCCCGTAGAGCGCAATCACGCCGACGGTTCCAAAGTTCACTGGAATCGAGAAGAAGAGAAAGTCGAGATCGTACGTGTGGTAGACCATCAAGAGCATGATCGCGGTCATCTGAAGAGCGGTCTTCTCTTTGCCGCCCTGACTCGCCGCCATGACCACGCCTTCACTCATCGCAATGGTCCGAAGCGCGGTGACCGACATTTCTCGCCCGACCATGATGATGACGGCGGCGACGCCAAGGAGGGGAAGCCGCCCGAGATAGGCCATCCAAACGAGTGTGGCCATGACCAGGAGCTTGTCCGCGAGCGGGTCAAGGAACTTTCCAAGCAGCGAGATGAGTCCCATTTTGCGAGCGAGCCAACCGTCGAGGAAGTCGGTGACTGCCGTCAAAATGTAGACAACGGTTGCCCAGAAATTCGCGCGAGGGGTTCCGTCACCGAGCAGCCAGAGAACCACCGGGATCATCACGATCCGAAGAACCGTCAGCAGGTTCGGGATATTGATCGCATCTTGTCGAATCGATCCCTTTGGTTTCGCGGCACTCATGGGTGTTTCTTCCGATGCACGTCATACCCCGCTGGGGCCGGTGACACAACGTGTAGGTTGGAATGTGCGAAACCGAATGTTCCAGTCGCAATCCGGCGTGGGAGCGGATAGGGTGGAGCCGTTATGCGACTTCGTTTTTCGGATGAGAAAACCGAACAAGCGAGCGGCCTCCGGGGGGTAACGATTCGCGCGGCGCTCGACGTGCTTGCCGCACGCGGCATGCTGCTTCGCTATCGCGATTTGCTCGGGCCCTCAGGGCATTATCATCGGCTCTCGAACGCAATGCCGGAAGAGTGGGTGGCGATCGACGTGGTTCTTGCGCACTACGCAGCCCTCGCGAAGTTGATCACTGTTCCTCGGGATCAACGGGAGTTCGGGAGTGCTGTGGCGGAACGCGTTCACGCTGAGTTTGCGGATGCGATGCGTCGAGCGCTCGGGGACCAAGCTTCCCTGATCAATGCACTCGAGTTCGTTGGAGACGTGTTTACACACACGGTCCGGGGTGGAGACGCGCGTTACGTGAAAGTTCCGTTTCAACCTTTTGGTGGAGATAAACCCGAGCTGCGCGTCGTACTCGAGGGGTTTCCACCCGCTCGATTCGAGTACGCAAGATACGCGACCGCGGGCCAACTTCAGGCCATCCTTCAGCGCTTTGACCGGTCGATATTTGTAGAGCCTTGTCATCGATATTGCGACGATCAATCGATGACGTTTGACCTTCGGAGATCTTCGTGAACGCGCAGAGCGATTCCATTGCCCCCGGCACCGTCATCGATCGACGTTTTCAAATCGTGCGCATTGTGGGCGAAGGCGAGATGGGTTCGGTTTACGAGGCGCGGACCCAGGACGGTCAACGCGTGGGCCTTAAGGTGATGCGAGAGGGACTCGAATCGAATGAGGATTTGCGGACGCGCTTTCAACGGGAAGCCCAGGCGCTCTTTTCCCTACAACATCCGAATCTCCTCCGGGTCTTTGACCTCGGTCTCTATGGCGATCGGCCCTTTTTGGTCATGGAGTATCTCGACGGGAGTTCCCTTGATGAGCTCGTCGAAGAGGGGATTTTCTCACCCGAGCAGTGCTTCGATTTGGCCCGTCAGATCAGCGCGGGGCTCGCGTATGCGCACCGCGCAGGTGTGCTTCATCGCGATATCAAGACGGAGAACGTTTTTGTTACCCGTGATCAAAGTGGGCAGCCAATCGCCAAGCTCGTCGACTTCGGACTCGTGAAGTTTGTCGATGACGATAAATGGGGAAGCGGCGGGCAGAAGCTGACTGTGCAAGGTGCGGTTTTTGGAACCCCCGCGTATATGCCGCCGGAGCAATGTGCCGGCGCGCCAGCCGATGCGCGCTGCGATGTCTATTCCACCGGAGTTGTCTTCTTCGAGATGTTCACGGGGCTCTGGCCCTTCATGGAAGAAACTCGGATGGCGATGTTTCAGGCGCATATGGCGAAGAAGCCCCCATCGCTTTCGGAGAGCTCAGACGTTTGGAACTACCGTCAAGAGCTTGAGGCGGTTATCGCGACCTGTTTGGCCAAACGGCCTGACCAACGCTACGCGGATGGTGCGGCCTTGGAGGCGGCGATGGCCGCGATCCCCCGCCCGATCGCGCAGCGCGCGATTCCGGAAGCGCACGGCATAGGGGAGGGGGTAGCGCTTCCGAACGCTCAGAATGTCAACGCGCCGAATCCGAATGCGCGGCTTCTGGGTGTGGCTGCGTTGATCGCCGGGGTCCTGATTCTGATCCTCGCTGCGGTATTCCTCATGCGAACGCATTGACACGTTGGGATAGATCGAGAATGAGAGGGCCCTCGGGTCGACGCCCTCGGCCCATGGAAGGCTACGATGCGCGCAGAGATTCATCCCACACATCCTCAGAAGCGAACGATTGGTCAGGCCGTCGAGCTTCTTCGGCGCGGTGGAACGATCTGCTACCCGACCGATACTGTCTACGGAATCGGTTGCGATATCTTTCAGAAGAAGGCGATCGACAAGGTCTATCAGATCAAGCGTATGAAGAAGGACCACCCGGTAGCCTTCGTCTGTCCGGACCTCGGCGATATCGCTCGCTTTGCGGTTGTTGATGACTCTTCTTACCGAATCATGCGCCGGCTCCTTCCTGGCCCGTACACCTTCATCTTGCCGGCGTCCCGTGAGGTCCCGCGCATCCTCATGATGAAGCGCAAGACCGTCGGTATTCGGGTTCCTCACCATGAGGTTCCGCTCGCTCTTCTGCGAGAGCTTGGCAACCCGATCGTATCGACCTCCGCGAGCTACGAAGGAGAGCAGCTTTGCGATCTCGACGATGTCGAGACGAAGTTCAAGGCGTTCCGGCAGATCGATATGATGCTCGACTGTGGATATGTCGATGATACTCCTTCAACCGTTCTCGACCTCTCGGGCGACGAAGTGAAGGTTGTCCGCGAAGGTGCGGGGCCGATCGACTGGCTCTAACGTCGGGCGATTCGGCAAACATCAAAACTCGACGAATCGGAAGCCGTCTCCTTTTCGCCGGCCTGCGATGACGGCGGTTTTTTTTTCACCCGTTTTAGCCCTGCTGCACTTCTCGCTTCTCGCTTGCAGAGCGAGGCGGGGTTGAGTACAGCCGAGCGAAATACTTTGTTCGCAAGGAAATAAGTGATTTTCTTTGTGGTCACCTGCGCTGAGACCTTTCGAGAAGTCACATCCTCTCGTTTCGTTGAATCGCAGGAGCGCTCCGGCGTCGGAGTTGCACTCAGGAGGAGGAAGACATGATCAAAAGCGCATCTTTGCTGATCGCGACGAACTTTGCGGTGGTCATCGTATTGGGTGGATTGATGACCTTCCTAATCAACGCGGGGATTCTGCCGCCGGGCATGTCTCGCGGCTTCATCCCCATGGTCTTGATGGCGCTGGTGATGGGTTTCGGAGGCGCAGCCTTCTCTCTCTTCATGTCGAAGACAATGGCGAAGCGATCGACGCGTGCTCGCGTGATCACGCAGCCGGCCAATGAGATGGAACAGTGGCTCGTTTCCACCGTTCAGCGTCAGGCTGAGGCGGCCGGCATCAAGATGCCAGAGGTCGCGATCTACGACTCCAATACGATGAACGCGTTTGCAACGGGGCCCTCGAAGAACAACTCGCTCGTCGCTGTTAGCACCGGGCTGATGAACGGTATGTCGCCGGACGAAGTTGAAGGTGTTCTCGCTCATGAGGTCTCCCACGCAGCGAACGGCGATATGGTGTCGATGACCTTGATGCAGGGCGTCACCAATACGTTTGTGATCGTACTCTCTCAGGTGCTCGGCGGCGTCGTTGATTCGATGATCCGTGGTGGTGGAAACCGACGAGGCCCCGGTCCGGCATCGTACCTCGTGCGCATGGTACTCAACGTTGTCTTCGGGTTCCTCGCGGCAATCATCGTGAAGTGGTTCTCTCGTCACCGTGAGTTCCGAGCGGACGAGGGTGCAGCCCAGCTGGCGGGTGCCGACAAAATGATCGCGGCGCTTCAGCGGCTTCAGAGCAATCAGCCGCCCCAGCTTCCGGCGTCGATGGCTGCTCTCGGCATCGCCGGTGGCGGTCGGCTTGGCGCCTTGATGTCAACGCACCCGCCACTCGAAAAGCGTATCGAAGCGCTTCGCGCGCGAGGCTAGCTAGCAGCCTGGTGAAAACGTCCGAAACCGCTTCGCGGCATTTTCACCCACTCAAACGCAATCCAATTCTCGCCACGTATGAGTCCAATCATCGGACGCATCTGCGCACGCCAAAATCCAACGAATCAAAATCGGCCCTTTCACCAGCATGCTAGTGGCGCGAGCGGGAGCGAACCCAATCGCTTGAGATCCCGAGCATCGCTGCGACCAACGCGACCGGAGCGATCGAGGTAGCGAGCAACCACAGCACGACGTATGTCATCCCGCCAAGTACGGCGGCTTCCTGAGGGACACCAACGACAGGTGTACCACTCAAAACGCTGGTAAAATCCCGCAGCCCAAAGGCATGCGCGAGAAATGTCAGTGCCCAGATGGTGAGCGCGATCTGAATACCGGGTGAGAGCCTCCGTTTGGGTTCTTCTTTTTCTTTCATCCGATGCTTCCTTATTCTTGAGTGGGATGCTCAAGGGCGAGCGCGTAGAGCAAGACGGCGTCTCCCACGGAGTTCGATGCCGCGAAGCGGAACTGACCTTCTTCTTCGATAGGGAAAGCCGCGAGATGAAGCGAGCGATGAAGGTCCTGTAGCGTCTCCTCGTCGCCGAATCTTGCTGCGCCTAGGATCGCCATTCCGCTCGCTCCCGCGCTCGCGTCGAGCCCCGGTACGATGAGCCCGCTATCGATATCTTGAACTCCTCGCCAACTCTCTGGCCACTCGCGCGCGTATCCGAATCCAAGGAGCTCTGCACCCAGTTCGCGTCGGGCGCGTTGGTATTGGTCGGCAGCGAACTCGGGATCGATTTCGGCGAGCATGGTCGCAACAAAGTAGATGCTTGAACCCTCCGGCCCATCTTGAGGAGTCCCATCGAGCGTGTATTCGCTGATCAGGAGGCCCGTTTCCGGATCACGAAGATTCTGCTTCGCGTTGTCTACGAAGCGTCGTGCGAAAGAAGCGTGCTCTCCGGCGCCGACCTCCTCTCCGATGGACATCGCGGCAGCTGCCACGGAGTTGCAAAACATCCAACACTCGTCGGGATAGCTCTCCGCCGAGAGGGTGGGTGAACGCTCCATCTGGGAGCGGATAAGTTCGAGTCTTTCTCGCAGCTCTCCTGTCCATCGGCTGTCGATCGCGCCCTTTGCCGCCCGCTCCCGAACCGCCATCATCAATGCGATTTCGCCATCTACGAAGACGCTCCTGCCACTCACATCGACGAAAGGTCGGCGGTGCACATAGGGAAGGAGAAAATGCTCCGCGCCATGGTCTCGCTCAAGTCTGAGGGTGTCTTCGATCAGTGAATCCACGGCAGCGATCTGCTCCGCGCGTTCTTCTCCCGAGCCGTTTCTGGCAAGCTCACTGAGCGCAAGCGCGAGAAATGTGCGGTTCATAAAATCCCACTCGGGGTTTGCGCTCCTCATTCGCTCTCGAGCTCCTGCGGAGAGCGCGCCGTCGCCTTGGCGCATGGCGTGCAGCTGTGCATCGAGAATGTTCCGGCGAAGCACAGCGCGAGCGTCCGGCGTGACGCGATGCTGAAACGCGATTTGAATCGAAGGGAGTACGAGAGCGGCGGCGAGGCCGTACCGCAAGAGCACAGATGCGATTGGAGGCACGCCAGAAGAACGAAGCTGAGCGCCCTGCCTATTTCGAACGCCAGAAATTCTGCGAGGGCAAGAGAATCGAAACAGCCCCCTACCCAAGTCTGAAGCGTGGCGGTACCATCCCGCGCATGACTGAGAATGCCGAATCTACCGTGCCTGTCGTCAACTCCTGGAACGAATGGGACCCGCTCGAAGAGGTTATCGTCGGCGTACTCGACGGTGCCGCATCGCTGACCTGGGAAGTTGGTTTCGAGGCCGTGACCGCCGTGGAGCATATGGACCGCTCGCGGAAGTATCACCGCGCGCACGGCGGGAAACGAATCGAAAAGCTTCACTCCGCAATCGCACAGCGCGAGCTCACGGAGTTCGTAAAGGTCCTCAAAGGGGAGGGCGTTCGGGTCCGTCGCCCGGAGGCGATTGATCACGCGAGCCCCATCGTAACGCCCCAGTGGTCGACACAGGGCGGGAACTGCCAAGCGAATCCGCGCGATGTGCTCATCGTCTTCGGGAACGAAATCCTCGAAGCGCCGATGGCTTGGCGCTCCCGTTATTTTGAGTTTCTCGCGTACCGCAAGCTCTGTAAGGAGTACTTCAAAGCCGGAGCTGGCTGGAAATCATGCCCAAAGCCGGCGATGAACGAACGCTCCTATGACTTCGATTGGAAGCGCGGCGAAGACTACGTGACGACCGAGTACGAGCCGCTCTTCGACGCTGCCGATATGGCCCGCTGCGGAAAAGATATCTTCATTCAGCGCAGCCACGTGACCAACGATTTCGGCATCGATTGGCTCAAGCGCTCCTACCCGGATTTCCGTTTTCACCGAGTCGAGTTTGAGGACTACCGCGCGATCCATATCGACGCGACCTTCGTTCCTCTCCGTCCGGGTCTCGCGCTCACCAACCCCGACCGTCCGATGAAAAACACCGAGACGCTGGAGTGGATGAAGAAGTGCGGCTGGGAGCTCATCGAGGCTCCGCGCTCGACGCTTCCGGAGAGCCACCCCTGGTACCACTCGTTCCGCTGGCTCAGCATGAATATGCTGAATATCGATGAAGAGCGCGTGATCGTGGAGGCCGCCGAAGAGCCAACGATCAACTTCCTCAAGGACCTCGGCTTCAAGCCGATTCCAGTCGCGTTCCGCAACAACTACAAATACGGCGGCTCGTTCCACTGCGCGACGGTGGACATTCGCCGCAACGGAACGCTGAAGAACTACTTCGACTAG
>JAHDCI010000028.1:0-33616 GCA_020629955.1 Myxococcota bacterium
CAGGCTGTTTCTAAAAAGTAAACCGGCTACTTCAGCGCGATCCACCAACCTTGAATCGAACCGCAGGTATAAGGCACTTCGAGATGCCACGTGCCGCCCGACGCCGTCGGCGCGACCTGCATATTTCGGTACCCCTCACCTTCAACAAAGGAATTCGGATCGACCGGGTAACGCGTGCCAATCGGCGCGACGATCTCCGCAGCGTCGCAGCGGCCGATGTTGATGTTCACGATCATCGCCGGGTTAAGGCGAACCGGCGTTCGGATATCGCTGATGAGGGTCTCAACGTTCGGGCCTTCCCAGCCATCTTCGTCGGAATCCCAGGCGATGCGCGTAAGGTTGCTGCGGACGCATTCGTCGAAGACCGAGACCTCAACCGCAACTTCGCGAATATCGAACTCGGAAGTCTCCTCGAGGTCCGCAGTCAGGTAGATTTTCCACACGCCCTCGAGCGGGTAAGGCTCGTAGTCGACGCCTTTGGT
The DNA here is from genome assembly GCA_020629955.1 of Myxococcota bacterium. GTDB lineage: Bacteria > Myxococcota_A > Polyangia > Polyangiales > Houyiibacteriaceae > JAHDCI01. Next base: position 483 of record JAHDCI010000028.1, read on the forward strand.
CGCGCCGTCACGGTAGTTCTCGAAAACCAGGCTGACGCCGCTTCGATTGCGACGATCGTATTCTTCGTGTGGTTCGGAACCGGACCCCGCGACGATTCGGACCTCACGCGCCTCGTCGAGATCGTAGCCAGGCGGAACAACATACGCCGTGATCGTTCGGTACTCGGTCGCTCGAAGATCCCATTCGAGATCGAAGGTCTGACCTTCGACGCCCTCGTCCATATCGATTTCGAAGTAGCCGTAGAGCTCTTCGTCGTAGCGGCCGAGGTTCACGGATTCGAGATCCACAACGTCGATGAGATTCTCGCGGGTCCGAACCATCAACGGGAACGCTTCGAAACTCTCACCGCCAAACTCGTCGAACTTGCCTTCGACAACAGCCGGGTCCGAATCGGGCATTTCCATCTCCGCCGCGCATCCGCCGAGCGCGGAGAGAAGCGTCAGCGCGAGGACCGAGCGAGAGGAAGACCAGGAGGAGAGTGAAGGGAGAGCCATGTGAACGGAGTTTGCATTTCGCATGCCGAAATCGTACGCCGAACGAAACAAATCCTTCCCGCAAATAATTACCAATGATTATGAGCGCTTACGACCGATGGAATCGAGATCCGCGATCGTGTCCATCGCGGGCGGATTGCCCGGAATGGAGACTGCGGTAGCCACCAGCGGCAAGACGTGTCTCCTCGCGGTCACACGCGGCGAGTGCTCAGTACCCTTCGTAGAGGAATGCTTCCAGCTCGTCTCGACGCTCGTGCGCATCGCGGCGGCCGAGCGCAATAAGCTCACGGGCGAAGTTGCCGTCGAAAAGCAGGTAGCTCGCGAGGTCCGCATCGGCGGACTCGCCAACGTCGAGCAGACGAATCAGCGAACGACCCATCGATGCGCGGAGGACGGAACTCGAACGGAGATGGTGACTCGCGATCACGCCCAGATCTGTCGATGGATGAATCGCGCACGCCTCGACAATCCGGCGAGGCGGCTCGCCGCGCTGAGCGGAGATCTTATTCAGCTCATCAATATAGCCGGGACCAAAGGCCTCGATGCCGTCCTTGAGCCAGCGATTCACCCGGTCGAGCTCTGCGAGGTCCGACTTGAGATGGTCGAGCAAGAACGCGTTCAAGACTTTGCCGAGGAGAAAGCTCGCCCCTGGGTAACGCTCCGTCTTCAGCGGCGTCGGCTCGGTCCCTTCCGGGCTGCTGACCCCGATCACAAGCAAGCGGGAAGCGCCGAGATGAATCGAAGGGGACATCGGCGTATTCAGCCGAAGCCCACCATCGCAGTGGAGTTCATCACCGATGCGGATCGGCGGAAAGACGATCGGGATCGCGGCCGACGCGAGTACATGCGAAGGACCGATCGGCGAGCGTCGAAGGCTTACCGCGTCCGGGAGGTCCATCCGGTCTTCACGTTCACCACCTTGGTCGAGAAAGACGACCGAACGCCCTGTTCGAAGACGGGTGGTCGTAATGACGAGCGCTCGCAGAATGCCGGTCCGAAGATTGTCCCCAAGCTGACGCCAGCTGACACCTTCTTGGACAAGCCGCACGAGCGGGCTCGCATCAAAGAGACCGCGAGCAGACTTTCCGCCGAGAAGTACGCGATGAAGACTCGCAGCCTGCTTGAGACCGAAGTTCATCACGCTCGCCATCTCGAGCTCACTCCAGAGCGTCTCCAGCTGAACGGCGCCGAGCGCGAGGTCGTGGGCTGCGGCGGCCATAAAAGTGCCATTGACCGCGCCGACGCTGGTGCCCGAGATCAGATCGAGCGAGGGAGGTCGACCGATTCGAACCGCAAGCTCTTTGAAGATGTAGCGGAGAACACCGACCTCGTATGCGCCACGCGCACCGCCGCCAGAGAGAACGATCGACGCGCCACGCACGCCTTCAGGAAAAGAGGAGATCATCGTAGAGGTCGAACGTCAGGGGAATCGAGGAAGCACTTTCGGAGCGCATCGCTTCGGATCGCTGCCGCTTTGGCGCTTACGTAATCACGGGCGAGACCGCGCACTTCGTCTTCGGCGTCTTCCTCGCCCACCGCCGCAAATACGCTGGCAAGCTGGCCGTAGACGCGCTCAAGATTTTCGACGCCCGATTCGCGTGCCTGCTCAAGAGCCTTGGAGGCAAAATCGCGCGCTTCATCGAACTTCTCGGAAGCCGCGAGCGTCATCGCGAGTTCGGCCTGGCACTGCGCTTGAAATGACACAAGGCCATCTTCGCTGGCCGCGCGAAGACCATCACGCGCGGCTTCTTCGGAGGCGGGTAGCGCCCCCGCCACGCGTTCCATGCGCGCGCGAACGATTCGCTCCCGCGCGATCTCGTAGTTGCTCAGCCGTTTGGCGATCCGCCTCGCTTGATCGAGAGGTGCACGCGCTGCGTCCGGGCCTTCGCCGAGCAGTAGAACCTCGGCAAGACCGCTCAGCGCATCGCAACGGCCCGCCCGATCATCCACGACCTCAAATACATCGAGCGCGCGGGTCAAAAAGCGCATGCCATTTTTTCGGTCACCAAGTGCCTCGTACATCTGCCCGACATTCGAGAGCTTTCGGCCAAGCCGCATGCGATCGCCGGTCTCGCGATCGATATGGATCGAGGCACGGATCGCCAAGATCGCGTCTTCGTATTCACCGTTCGCGCCGAGCGCGACGCCAAGCGAGTTGAGCGCAAAAGCCTCCTGTCGCCGGATCCCGAGGCGCCGGAAAATCACGATCGCTTCCGTGTACGATTCACAGGCTTTGTCCGCGCGGCCGAGGCGGCGCCGGAGAATGCCCTGTTGGACCAAAATCGAGCCGCGCGAGGCGAGGACCTCGCGACCATAGCCGGCGCGTTCCAGCGCGATCTCGCACGAGCGTAGCGCGTGATCCGGTTCGCCGCGATTTCGTGCAAGCTCCGCTTCGACGCGGAGGGCGTCGAGCTCCATCTTCAGATCGCCGGCGGCGCGCGCCGCTTCGATCGCTTCCGGAAGCAGCTCGGCGGCAATATCGAGCTGGGCATTGTCGACCTCAAAACGCGCGAGCCCAAGCAGCGCAGCCGCCCTTCGGCGTGGACTGCCCCCACGCGAGGCGATCGCCTTCATCGCCTGAAGCTCTCGGCTTTGTTCATTCGGCCTTCCAAGCCCGCGCAAGATCTGCTCACGGCCTTGATGTGCCGTGAAGCGAAGCTCATCGTCATCTGGCGAGAGGAGCTCGAGCGCGCGCGAATAGAAGCGGAGCGCATCACGATTGGAGTAGACACTCCGCGCGTCTTTTGCGGCGTCCATATACGCCCGCGCGGCCGCGGCCCGCTCTCCCGCCTGCTCGAGATGCCGCGCGATTCGGCCACGGGCAATATCTTGGCGCCCCGAGAAATGCTGGGCGATGCGGCGATGCATACGGGCGCGATCATCAAGAGCGGTGGCTTCGTACGCGACTTGCCGAATGACGTTATTCGCGAACGCGATCTGCCCTTCCCGGCGAACGACCAGGCCACGTTCTGCCAGCGCCGCGACGGCGTCTTCCATCGGGAGCTGCGCCATCGTGCTGAGATCGCGGGAACTCAGCCCCGCGCCGGCAGCGGCGAGCCATCTCGCGGCGCGACGCTCATCTTCATCGAGCTCGTCGAGCCGCGCGGCGACCACCCCTTCGAGGGTGGTCGGGAGCGAGAGCGGAACCCCCGGATGCCGGATGACGCGACGTGCGGCCCCCTGGCCCTCGTAGCCGACAACCCCCCGCTCGTTGAGCGCCTCGATGAGCTCGTGCACGAAGAAGGGGTTGCCCCCCGCTCGGCTCAGGATGAGGGTTTTGATCTCTTCCGGAACCTCCGCATCGAAGAGCTTCGTGACGAGCTCTTCCTGAGCTGCCTCGTCGAGCTCACCGAGTTCAAGGCGCGGGATCCCGCTAAGCGCCTTCTCGAGACGCTCGTCCGGCCGGCTCGAGAAGAGCACCATGATCGGAAAGGAATAGCGTTTGGTCCGCATGGACGAGATCAGGGTCAGGCTCGGCTGGTCGATCCATTGAAGGCCATCCACCCAGATCATCACGGGGCCGCGTTCCACCATCGCGCCGAGAAGGACCTCGACAACGCGGCGCAGAACGCGCCCTCGCTCTTCGTGTTCACCCGAGCGCGTACCCGTGCCGAGCATCGCGTGCACGGAGCGCATCATCAGCTCACGCTGGCTATGGCTTCGAATCACCTCAGCGAGGCGTGCTTCCACCCCTTGCGCGACTTCGTCGGCGCCCGCTTCCGATTTGAGTCCGAGGGTCTGTCGCATCAGCTGCGCGATCACGCCATAAGGAGAATCGGTCTCGCCAAAGGTGCACTCTGCGCGCACGACCGTCGGCGCGGGAAGCAGCGTCTCCGTCGCGGCTTGAACAAGCGCTGTCTTGCCGACGCCGAGATCGCCGACAAGGCTCACAAAGCGGATGCGCTTGGCCTCGCAGGTTTCCACCCAATGGCTCTCGATCGTATCGAGTTCGCGCGCACGACCCAGGAAACCGGCCGGCGCCTTCCGCTGCTGCTGCGCTCGTTCATCGGCTGAAAGAGAACCGAGGAGCTTCCACACGGCGAGCTTTCGTTCGCCTTCCGAGGTTCGGGTATCCACGCGTACGTCGCGGGAATCTTCTTCGAAGCGATAGTCGCGTCGTACGAGTCGATAGACCGCGCCGGAGACAAGAACTTCGCCGCGTTGTCCGACGGTCGCGAGCTGCTCCGCGACATCGAGGACGTTCCCAACCGGCGCGTACTGAAGCAGGCGACCGGAGGTATCCCGCATCGTCGAGACCATACCCCTCGACAGACCAAAACATGCGGAGAGTGTGACCAAGCGATCGGCTGAGAGTCCGGCAAGCGCGTCGATGATATCGGTGGAAAGGCTTACGGCACGGAGCGGGTCATTCACCGTCGATTGGCCAAGCCCGATGATGAGCCGAAACGCACCGCGGCCTTCGCCTTGCGGCCAGGTCAGCACTGCATCGGCTTTGTACGCAATATCGTCGAGGATCTTCCGCGCCTCTTCGCTCATGCTCGGAACTTCGTCGGCGTCGTCGCCCTCGAGCGCTCGACCCGCGATGACAACCACCCGGCGGCGCTCTCGCGTCTGCTGCAATACATCGCTGCCAGGCGGAAGCGATGGCAAGACTTCGATCGCCGAATCTTCCGGCTTCGGAGAAACCTCCGCGATGTATTTCTCGAGCGCCTCTCCATCCCAGAGATCTTCTTGGGAGTGCAGGTATTGGGTCAGCGCAGAAGCGAGCGAGCGCGCCGATTGATAGCGCTCCTCGGGATTCTTCGCGGTAGCGCGCTCGACGATGCGGTCGAGGGCCCGGGGCACTTGCGCGTTCACGTGCGAAGGAAGCGTGCGCTCGCCGTCGCGGACCTTCTCGAGCACGTCGAGGCCATGTTTGCCAGGAAACATCGGGCGGTTCATCAATAGCTCGGCGAGGAGAATCCCGAGCGAGTAGACATCGCTTCGCGCGTCGATCCGCTCCCCGCGCGCCTGCTCCGGCGACATATAGGCGAACTTGCCCTTGATGACGCCAGTCTCTTCGGAAACGAGCTTCGCTTTGGCGATCCCAAAATCCGCGATCTTGGCAAAACCATCGTAGGTGAGAAGAACGTTCTGCGGGCTCACATCCCGGTGAACGATCTCCATCGGCTGGTTGTGTTCGTCGCGCCGCTTGTGCGCGTAGTCGAGACCGCGCGAGACCTCGGTGACGATGTAGGCGGCGAGCCCATAGGGGAGCGGGCGGCCGGCGTGACGCGCGGCTTTGACGAGTCGCCCAAGATCGACCCCATCGACGAACTCCATCGCGAGCAGGAACTCATTGCCCTCTTGCTCGAAAGCATAGACCTGCACGATATTCGGGTGGTTGAGACGCATCGCGACCTTCGCCTCATCGACGAACATCGAGATAAACTTCCCGCTTCGCGCGAAGCTCGGGAGGACGCGTTTGACCACCAGGAGCTTCTCGATCCCCTCCGCGCCGCTGGACTTCGCGAGGAAAACCTCGGCCATCCCGCCGGCACCGAGACGCCGCAAAATGCGGTAACGCCCGAGCTTCTGGGGAATGTCCGTCGCGGTCATTGGCGCAGCATACCGGAAAATGGAGAAAAACTCGCGTGTTCGTCCGCTTTCGGCAACGGGAGAATCGGCGATGAGAGAATCGGTGAAATTGCCGCGGTAGCAGGCGCGCCAAGCCGCGAGCGGCCGTGGGTTAAACACTGAACAGCGCACTGCACAGCGCACTGAACAATGCACTGCTCAGGAGCTGCCGTTTCACTGAACAAAAGCGCAGAAAAAATGAAAATAAAATTTTGAGACCCAAAAACAGTCTTCTAAGCATATGATTTATTTGGGAATTATTCTTTACCGCGATTTTGCCAAAAACTGGACGGGCGATCAGTACCGTGTATTGTGTTCAGTATGAACAAAACGTCAGTAGCTCGCCTCTCCGATTCCTCTAACCGGCCTCATGCGCGTCGCGTGATTCGCGCCGCCAAGCCTGCACCAACCTCGTCCGATCTGCTCGCATCGGAGAGCCTTCGCGAGCACGTCCTCTTTGGGACGCTGCGCTGGCTTCGGATGCGCGCGGAGAAGCCGGCAACCAAGATTCAGCTGGCAAGCGCCCTCGCCGTGAACTTGGAGGTCGTCGAAGCTGGGCTCTCGCATCTTCGAAAGCGTGGGCTCATTCAGGAGGGGAGCCTGCGCCTTTCGATGCGTGGACTGATGGTCGTGCAGGCGCTCGGACAGATGAACGCGGTCGCCGCCGCGTAACGCTTCTTCCGCGGTTTGCGTCGAGAAAATAGACGCAAGCGGTGATTCAATCGCGATGGCTCCAGAAAAACAGGGATAAACTTGACGGGATCGAGCGATTCCCCCAGGTTTGCCGAATGATTCTTCGGCGCACTCCCAGGCTTCGCGCTCCGTTCGTCCTTCTCATGGCCGCACTTGGTTGCGGACCCGCACTCAACTCTACGGAGACCGTTGCGCGGGCAGAAGCGCAAGGACCCGAACCATCCGCGCCGCCGGCAGAAGTCGAACCTGCCCCCGAGAGAGCCCCCGAAGTTGTTCCGGAACCGGAGCCGGAAGTGCAACCGGAACCGGAGCCCGAGCCAGAGCCGGAACCACTGACGCTCGCACTTCCATCGGAGCGCCCCGCGTGGGCGGATGCCGCGATTGAGTTCGAAACCAATGACTTTCAGACCGACCGGCGGGTTCAAGCTCGACGGCCGAGAGCACCCATTTTCACCGCCACCGATCGCCGTCTCGGGCGCGGCATTGTGCATGATGGGAGCGTGATCGGAGCGCGGCTGGTGGGTCGCAACGAACACTGCGGGGGAACCTGGTATCAGGTTGCATCGCGCGGCTATATCTGCACGACCTGGGGCTTTCGCGATTCCCCTCAAGCCGCACGCGAAGGGCTCGCGCCCAATGTGAACGCGATGCTGCCCTTCTCCTACGCCGCGGTCACCAACCGCGAAGCGTATCGCTTCGAACAGATGCCCTCGGAGTCGGAGCTGGAAAACCTGGAATCCGGCCGGCAACTTCCGGGGCTCGCAACACAGCTCAACGGTGATTACTTCATCGCGATCGAGTCCAGCGAAGATGGCCCGGGCGGGAGCTATCACCGAACGATCGACGGCCGCTATGTTTCGGCTGGCGCCACCGAGCCTATCGAAGGTTCGCCGCTCTTTGGCGAGTACAATCCGGAGGGCTTGAACCTACCGCTCGCGTTCGTACACGCACCCGATGGAACCGCTCTTCTCGATGGTGAGACCCTCGAGGAAATCGGATCGGCCGCGAAATACGCGCGCTTTGAGATCAGCGGCGAGCGGGATACGGAACAAGGCGAGCTCGTGAACGCTACGGTCGATGGTCAGACGATTTCCGTCGCCCGTGAGAACGTTCGAATCGCACGGCTTCGAGCGCCGCACGGAGATATCCGAAGTGGGCGTCGATGGGTTCATGTCGATCTCGATCAGCAAGTGTTGGTCGCCTACGAAGGCACGACGCCTGTCTTCGCGACGCTCATCGCCTCCGGCAAAGAGGGTTACGATACGCCAGCCGGGGTGTTTCGCGTTCGCCACAAGTACATCTCGATCACGATGAGTGGCGAAGATCCGGTCGAAGGAATTTACGACGTCGCCGAGGTCCCGTGGACGCAGTACTACCACGGAAGCTACGCCCTACATGGCGCCTACTGGCACGACGCTTTCGGCAACGTGCGCAGCCACGGCTGCACGAATATCGCGCCAACCGATGCGCGATTTCTCTTCCGGTGGACGACCCCACAAGTCCCCGAGGGATGGCATGGTGTCCGCGACGAAGGCACGTGGGTATGGCTCACTCGCGAAAGCGGCTGAGTCGCCGACCGAAATCGGGACGAGAAACGCTCAACGACGCATATTGCCGCGCGCGCCTGTCGTGACAAACGTACCGCGGGGCCAGTGACGGTAGAAGTGGGTTTCGAGAAGCGGCCCATCGTGCTCATCGACATCGCCGGTCGGCGTGCCGTAAATCTTCACAAGCGAACCCATCCAAAGCCGGTCCTGTCCTGCCACATCTTCCGGACGAAGCTGAACGCGCGCTACGAAACGGCCTCCGGCACGCCCTGAGACGGTGACCCGGCAAGATGCTTCGGTCGCGTCTTCGCAGATATTGCGAGGCGCGAGCGTTCGATGCGTCATCGTGATCGTGCCCACCCCAGACGCATCCACATCCACGGCCACGACCATGCCGAACCAGCCGAGGGTGTTCTCTCGATAGTTGTCCGCGTCGCGACGAACGTCTTCATGCGTGGCTGGGGTTACCGACTCGAAGTGCTCTTCTTCGGCGTCGAGCGCGACGTAGTGGCGAGAGAAACCATAAGGCCCAGCGCCACCGCAGCCGGCGGCAAGGGAAAGAAGAAGCGTGAGGGCAGCGATGCGAAGACCGATCATGGAAACGGTTGTAAAGGCTCGCTCCCATTGGGTGCAAGCCGGCCATTGAAGGGAGCCATGAAAAAGGGCGACCTCGAAAGGTCGCCCAGTTTCGCCGAAGAGCTTGGCTCTTGTCAGCAGCCGCACCCGGAGCACGCTTCGCAAGCTGGGCTCCACTGACAGCTCGAAAGACAGAACTGCCACTGTCCGCCGCCGCAGCACTGGAAACGCCCGCCAGCGACGCCGCTATCCGAGACGTGGTCACACGCCGCGCCGGCATTCAACTCACAGGCGGTGCCCCATTCGCACGAAGAGGTGCAGGTCTGGTGGGAGCAGCTCTCGCGGCCTGGGCAAGGACGTGTATCTCCTGGTGCGCAAGCGCCGCCGGCTCCGCCGCCGCACTCGCCCCATTCGCTCCACGCGCCCCAATCACACGTATCGGAACAGGTCCGGCTCCGCATTTGCGAGCCGCCGCAGCTTCCACAGCCGCGGCTCTCCGAATCGGTCTCGCCGGGGCTACATCCACTGCCGCCGCCCGAGCATTCACCCCAAGCGCCCCAAGCGCCCCACGAGCAACGCGCCGAACAGCTACGTGTACGCATACGACTTCCACAGCCACACGCCTCACTCTGCTCATCGAACTCGCCCGGAGAGCACTCTCCGGCTCCGCTGCACGAACCATCGTTGGTCCACGTGCCGCCCTGGCAAATCTGTCGCTGGGTGCCGCACATGCCGCACTCCACTTCACGGGGTGGGTCCGCGGGATTGCAGTCGCAATCGGTCGGCGCGGAGCAAGGCGCCCAGACTCCGTTCATGCACTCTTCGACGCCATCGCCGCACGCGCCACTGCAGAGGCGCTGCGCACTTCGACCGATGGACGGGTTGTTGTCGTCGCAGTCCATCGCGAGCGGAATACCGTCTTCGTCGCGATCGTTGGGGTCGGGAACATCCACATCGGGCGCCGTGTCGATGCTCGCATCGGAGGTCGGCCCCGAGTCTCCGCCCACAGTTCCGGACGCGCACGCCGAGAGGCCCGCGAGGAGCGTCAGGAAGAGAGCGAAGGAAGAGAGCGATCGGCCCTCTCGTGAAAACGACGAATAAGTCACTCTTGCAGTTTAGTGGGCTCTCGCCCCAAAACAACGTGAAGCGTGCGCCTTTTCATGAAGGCGCTTCACGAAGGCTTATTTGCTGGCAATCTCCCGCACGCGTTCGGCGACCGCCGTGAGCGAATCCAGGTGATCGGCCGACCGATCGGTAAGCGATTGAATCTGCGTCATCGCGGCCGCCGTCTGCTCGGAGCCCTCCACCTGCGCCTCGTGCGATTGATGAAGTCGGTCCACCATCTCCGAGATCGTCTCGATGGCTTCGCTCACCTGCCGTCCGCCGCGTGCCTGCTCTTGGCTCGAGCGCTCAACATGCGAAGTGATGATCCGCATATTCTCGGCGCTGTTCATGATGAGTTCGGAACCGCGAGCCTGTTCTGCGGTCGCCGCCGCGATCTGCTGAACGGTCTCAGCGATGCGTCCGATCGCGTCCGTTACCTGCTTGCTACCGCGCGCCTGTTCGACCGTGGCTCGAGCAATTGCGCGAACCATCGCCGTCGACTTTTGCGAGGACTCAAGAATCTTCTTCAGGGCCCGCTCTGCATCGGCGCTAACGGTCACGCCGCGGTCGACGGTCTCGGCGCCACGTTCCACCGCAAGGATGGCGTTACGGCTTTCCTCCTGAATGGTCTTGATGAGCTCGGCGATTTCTTTCGTCGAGGCTCCAGCACGTTCGGCGAGGTCCTTGATCTCGTCGGCGACAACCGCGAAGCCCTTTCCGTGCTCCCCTGCCTGCGCAGCGATGATCGCGGCATTGAGTGCGAGTAGGTTCGTCTGCTCGGCGACGTCGTCGATCACGTTCAAGATATTGCCGATCGCGTCGATGCGACTTCCGAGGGTCGAGATAACGCTCACCGCTTCGCCGCTCGTTTCCTTAATGCGATTGATTTCCTCGATGATGCGCAAGATCGACTCGGCACCCTGCTCCGCGTCTGAAGCCACTTCTTCCGAAAGGCGCGCCGTCTCGTTCGCATTCGACTGAACTTGGTCGATCGAGACGTCCATTTGGTTCATCGACGAAGAGGTTTCTTCTGCGGTCAACGAGAGGGCGTCGACGTTTCGCGCGACTTCCTTGATCGAGTACGCCATCTCTTCAATCGAAGAAACCGTCTCGCGCACACTCGCCGCGAGGTTCGCCATATTCTCAGCGACTTCATCGTTCGTCGCCGTCATCTCGAGGATCGACGAAGAGGCCCGCTCCGCGCTCGCGCCGAGCGCTTCGAGATGTTCCGCAAACTCGGAAAGAGATTTGCTCATCGTCGACATGGAGCTTCCCGTTTGACCCGAGGCAACCGCCTGCTCCGAGATCGCGTGGCTGAGCTCTTGCGTGAGATTTCGAATTTCTCTTTCGGCTTCTTTCGCCGCCGCTTGCGCCGCTTCTTGCGTGCGCTTGAGCGCCTGAAGTTCCGCCTGTCCCGCACCAAGATCGGATTCGAGGCGCTTTGCGGCATCCGCCTCTTTCTCGAGCTTGGTCATCGACTCGCTCTGCTCCACCGCGACGCGAAGGGCACGCTCGAAGTCCGGAAGTCCCGGAAGCGGCTCACTCGGAAGCTCCGGCGTCCTTCCGCGAAGAGCATCCTGGACCGCACCCGCGTAACGCGAGAGCGAAACGACGGGCATCCCGGAGGCGACCACGAGACCGCCGATCAGCGCTCCAGCGAAGGTGATGAAGACCTTCCCGAGGTCATCGTTAACGAGAAAGCTGACGCCGAGCGCGGCAAAGGCGATCAGCATGCCTGCAGCAAGGCTGCGACTCTGAAAAATTCGATTCATGCGGTTGTCGCCCTACGATACGCGCTGGCCCGAATTCTACGCAAGTTCGGAGGTGGGGAATCGGCCCCGCCGAGACGTTCCTACTCAGCGAGGCGGAGGCGGCCGGCGTTGAGGACGCGTCGCTCGTCATCGTCCGTTCGCACGATGATACCGCCCTCATGACTCAAGCCACGAAGCTGACCGACAACTTCCCCGCAACGAACGCGCTCGCCGATCCAGAGCAGGCGCGAAGAAACACTGGCGACGATATCGATGGGCGGGATCGCGAGTGAACGCTCGAGCTCCCGAAGGACGTGCCCGAGGAGCGCTTTTCGAGAGATGTCCACGCCGAGCTCCGCAAGAGAAGTCGAGGCGGCGTTCTCAACGCGCTGCGCCTGAACGTTGATCCCAATGCCCAGCGCACATCGGGTCTTGCCGGTCCCGGTGCGCGCTTCCGCGAGAATTCCAGAGAGCTTTGCACCCGCCACCCACACATCATTTGGCCACTTGATCCGCGATCGCTCGATCTCGCTTGGGAGCAGCCCATCGATCGCGTTGGCGATCGCGACGCCCGCACGAAGCGAGAGCCACGCGAGCTCCGCGTCGTGCAGTAGAATCGTAAATGTGAGTTGAGCGCCAGCGTCCGCGCTCCAGTTCGCCCCTCGAGCGCCGCGACCTTGAGTCTGAAAATCGGCGACAAAGACCGATCCATTTGGAGCCGCTGGATCTGCGAACGCATCATCCATGGTCGAGGTGGTGCGCTCCGCCCAAACGATCGGGTGAGCGCCAATGTCAAAGCGCTCGGTCAATACCAACCGTTCTCGAGGTACCAACTGTCCGTTCGGCGCACGCCATCGCGCTGGGAAATTTCACATTCGAAGCCAAGCTCCTCGCGCGCCTTCTCACCACTGCACACCCACGAGGGTTGCGCGCCCATGATGGCTTTCTGACGGTTCATGACCCGGGCCTTTCCGTCGAAGCGGGTCGCAAGCTCACCGAAGCGTGCGGCGACATCGACGACCTGACCGGGCAGGCTCAAATCGAAGACGCGATGGGGCATTTGCTCCGTGATGAGCTTCTGGAACTCCCCCCAGGTCGTAGGCTCATCATCGCAGAGGAAGTAGCGCTTACCTATCGCGGCTTCGGATTCTGCGGCCATCAAAATCGCGCGGACACAATCGTCGACGTAGATCGCCGAGAACGCGCTGTGGCGATTTCCGAAGAAGAGATTCACGCGCTTACGAATACCTCGGAAGACCTCGAAGAAGTCGACATCACCCGGCCCATACACGCCAGACGGGCAGAGAATGGTCCAGGGGACCGACGAGCGTTCGACGGCTTCCTCCGCGCGCAGCTTGCTGCGGCCGTAGTGCTCCACCGGCTGAGACGGGTCGCTTTCCCGCCGCGCGCCACCCAGTTTCGCCGGCCCGTGGGCGGCGAGGGAAGAGATCAGTACGAAGCGCTTCGGAGTGTGTCCCGCGTCACGAAGAGCGCGCAGAAGGTTCTCCGTGGGCATGACATTGCCAGAGTAAAAATCGTGGTAGGTGACGCCTTTGGTCACGCCCGCGACGTGAAAGACCACGTCTGGCTTCACCTCTTCCATGATCTTCGTAAGCGAGGCGACATCGTCGTAGCTCGCTTCGCGGGATTCACCGGATTTCGCTGGCGGAGAGCCCTTGCGACGGACCGCGACCACTCGCTGTCCGGCATCGAGAAGCGCGTCGCGAAGACGTCCGCCGATAAATCCGCTCGCCCCGGTGATCAAAAACGTCTGCTGTGCCATGGTCGTTCTCTTGGCGCACTGATGGGAAATCAGCAAGCGCGCGACGCGTCGTGTAGGCGTGGTTCGCGACGAACGATCTGGCGCCAAGTCTATGACAATTCAGTCACGCGACGTAAGTCGTTCAGGGCGGGGTTAGGGCGCCCTCTTCGATCAGGTACTCGCGGACATCGTCTCGGGTGAGCTCACAGAAATGCCCAGGGAGGTAGCGGTCCATCGATGGGAAATCCTCATATAGACGCAGGATCGCTTGAAGATTCTGGTCCAGGTCGCACATGTAGAAATGGGTCTCGACAGACGAGCCGGTGACTGAACCGCGGAACATATCGCCTACGAAGACGTTCTGGGGGTCATCCTCGTCGCCTGTGAAAATCAAAAGCGAGCCCGGGGTGTGGCCCGGTGCTGGGTCGATGAAGCCGGGAACATCGATTCCAAGCGCGTCCCGAAGGCTCGTTCGCTCGTCGATCAACACATCCGGGGTTGCGGGCTCGTACCTCGCCGCTTGGTCTTCTTCAACCCACCCTTCGGCGCGACCGGAGGTCGGACACAGAGGCCCGGTCATGCCTGTCGCATTGAGCTCAAGATCAGCGGCTCCAAGAACAACCTGTCCTCCGAATCTCGTCTGAAGCGCGTTGGTCCCGCCGATGTGGTCGGCGTGTGCGTGGGTGATAATGATCGCATCGAGGCGGTCGACGCCCCTCTCTTCGAGAATCGTGATTAAACGCTCAGACTCTTCGGCTTCTCCCGCATCGATCAAGATGGCGAAACCGTTGACCCGCCAGAGATGAATATTGGCAAAGGCCCGCCGGATCGTGAGCACCTCACCCTCGGCAAGGTCGAGCTCCCTCGTACGATTTCCGCACGCCGCCAGGAGGCATAGCAGAAGAAGGAAAGTGCCACGTGTAAACATCGTTGACATGTGAGCACTGTAAACCAACACGTGCTAATGTCAACACCGATGACAAAACCAACGTATCATCATGGGAATCTTCACGCCGCACTTCTCGCGGAGGGGTTGCGGCATGTTCGTCAGCATGGTCATAGCTCGCTCGGGATACGCGAATGCGCTCGAAACGTCGGCGTTGATCCCTCGGCGACATACCGACATTTCCGAAACAAAAAGGACTTTCTAGCCGCAATTGCGGCCGAAGGATTTCGGGAGCTCACCACTCAGATTCGAATCGAGTTTGATACCTTCAAGAGCGAGGAGGGTAGCGATTCGCAGGTCGCCCTGGTCAGAGTTGGGCGCGGATATATCACCTTCGGGCTGAAGGAACCGAACCTCTATCGCTTAATGTTCGGCGACGCCTTCGGTCGCAACGACCTGCGAAAGTACCTCGAAGAAGGAATTCACGATGCCTGGCGGATTCTCCAAGCGGCAGTGCGTGAAGGTGTTCCAGATTCGATACCAGAGGTACGTCTGCAGCGAGCAGAGAGCGCCGCTTGGTCGATGGTCCACGGCTTCGTGAGCCTTGCTCTTGACGTGCAACCCAGAAGCTCCGAGGAGGTTCAGCAGGGCGAAATCGACGCTGTGCTCCACGCCGCGCAAACGGGCATCCTGGCCTATCTCACCAAATAGAACGCGATACCACGGGAGTTGGTGGTTCAGCGGTTGTCGAGCTGCCCATCCATCAAATCAAGATCGCGCTTTCGCTGCTCGAACTCTTCCTCGGTGACGATTCCTTTGTCCACCAATAGCTGCAGGATCGATCGCGTATAGAGGGCCAGTGCAAAGAAGCGATCTTCCAGGTCCTCGAGGTTCCTTTGGTTCCTCGAAGCCGATTGCTGAGCGAGCGACGCATCGAGTTGTCCCATTTGGGCTTCGGTGCGAGCCGCTTGAGCATCTCGCAACGCACGCTGTTCCGCAGTGAGGAGAAGGTCTGACCATTTCATCGCTGGCGAATAAGTTGCCGCTGGGCGGTCCGCAAGTCGGGGCCCTGCAATCAGATCGACACCGCTTCACGAGGGCTCTCATTGCTCGAACGAGTGCGCCGCTTTAAGAGACCTCCATGGGTACCGGCGGCTCCGCATTAATCTGGTACGCACTCTGTTGTGCATTCATCGGCTTCCTTGTGATGGTCGGGGGCGGGCTATTTTTCTACGGCGACTGGAAACGGAAGAAGGCCCGCGAAGCGCGACTTGAAGAGGAACTCCAGCGCGAGCAAGCAAATCTGGATTCGGCAGATTGAGGGATGGAGCGCTTGGTTTTTCGACCAACGCTACTTTGGCGCGATCGCCCTTGGCTGCTAAGACCTCGCCATGAAAACGTCCGCGGTATTTTTCGCCTCACTTTTGGCCCTTGGATGCGCTCGTAGCGCCGAGCCCTCGGAACGCGTCTCGAACGTGACGCTCAACGTCGCGGATATGGCCCAGACCGGAATGAGCAGCATGGGAGGCGGAGGCGCCGCCGAAACCGCCAACCGGGTGGAGCGAAGAATGCCGCCAACCATGGAGCCAAATATCGTCGCCGATCAGATGGTGGTGCCCGAACCGCAGGCCCCTTCGGTCGAGCTTGAGGACGTGCCGACTCCGGAGGCCTTGCTCCATCCCGACCAACTGACCGACGAAGCGCCGGCGACGTTTGTGGTCGAGATGCGAACCTCGAAGGGCACGATCACCATGGACGTGACGCGAGCCTGGTCGCCGAACGGCGCGGACCGCTTCTATAACCTCGTCAAAGAGGGATACTTCACCAACGTGGCCTTCTTCCGAGTCATCTCCGGCTTCATGGCGCAGGCGGGGATTCATGGAGACCCCGCGGTCAATCGCGTGTGGCGGAACGCTGGCATCGAAGACGAGCGGCCCCAAGAGAGCAATACACGCGGAATGGTGAGCTTCGCCATGGGCGGCCCGAACTCTCGATCAAATCAGTTCTTCATCAACTTTGGAGACAATAGCCGTCTTGACTCGATGGGCTTTGCGCCCTTCGCCCGCGTTCGAGATATGGCCGCCGTCGACGCACTCTACAGCGGTTACGGCGAAGGTGCTCCACGGGGTCGCGGCCCCGCCCAAGGGCGACTGCAAGCACAGGGCAACGCATACCTTCAACAAGAGTTCCCGCGCATGGACTACATTCTGAGCGCGCGTATCGTCGAGAACTAACAAAGGGTAGGAAACAAGATCATGCTCAGCCGCTTTAGCCTTATCGCTTCCATCGCTCTCGTAGCCTTTGGTTGCGAAGTCCTGCACTACGACGAAGAAGAAACCCGGACCGTCGAACAGACCACCGGTGCCGAGATCGCAACGACCAACCGCACTGTGGAGGGCGAAGTCGAGGTGGGCATCGAGCGGGACGACGACGTCGGCGCGCCCGCCCCAGAGGGCGTACCCTGCACGAGTACCGCGGACTGCGGCGAAGGCGCGATGTGCCTTGGCGGCGAGGGCTGCGGCATGCAGTGGACCTGCGTTCCTCAGCGCGTCTGCACGCGAGACCTCGTTCGCTACTGCGGCTGCAACGGCGAGACATTTACGGATAGCGGCACCTGTCCCAGTCAACCCTACGAACATCGCGGCGCGTGCGAAGGCGACGAGGGCTCGTCCTCAGGAAGAGAATGCTCCTCCACCGACGACTGCGCGGCCGGCGAGATGTGCACTGGTAGTGAAGGTTGCGGTGTTCCGTGGACCTGCCAAGCCGCACGCGCCTGCACGATGGACCTCGTGACCTTCTGTGGATGCGACGGCCAGACTTTCCAGGGCAGCAGCACCTGCCCCACCCGCCCATACTCACGTCGTGGCGAGTGCGAATCGCCGATCGAGAACTAAGCGATGGCAAAACGCGCGCGGCACTATTGGCTCATGAAGAGCGAGCCAGACGTCTACTCCATTCACGATTTGGAGCGAGACACGACGGAACCGTGGGACGGAGTTCGCAACTATCAAGCGCGTAACTTCATGCGCGAGATGAAGCTTGGCGACTACGCGCTCTTCTACCATTCGAACGCGAAGCCATCCGGCATTGCGGGCGTCTGTGAGATCTCGAAAGAAGCCTTCCCCGATCACACGCAGTTCGACCCGGACAGCAAATATTTCGATCCCAAGTCCACGGTGGAAGAACCGCGCTGGCAGATGGTCGAAGTAAAGTACGTAGAGGCCTTTGACGACGTCATCCCGCTCGCAGACCTCAAGGTCGAACCGGCGCTTGAGGGCATGTGGGTCATCCGCAAGGGATTGCGCATCAGCGTTACTCCGGTCGAAAAGCAGCACTTTAAGCAGGTGCTGAAAATGGCCGGCGCGAAAACCAAAGTTCGGTAGCGCCTTTCGTTTGTGCACATGTGGGGTATCCGGTTGGAGGAGAACGCCCCCAAAGCTCGACTCGTCTGCGAACATCAAGCCGTCGCAAAAAGCGAGTCAAAAGAGACTTATTAGTCTCAAATCTTATTTAGAAAAGACACTTTCTTCACCTTCTTACAATTTGCGCGCGCTTTTCTAGCCCTATACCTCCGACCTTCGGTCTCCTTTCAAAGACCCCCGCCATCGCCTTCGGACGTAGCTCGGCGTCGCGGCGGGATGGACGCTGGTCTCATCTCGCTACTGCAACCAAGCTTCGGAAAATCCGGTCCGAAACCTACGTGGCGGATCCTCCACGCAACATCATCTTCGTCCAAAGGCGTTCGAAGTTGCGTTGGCCGTGTCGCTTTTTTTGAAAACCGACATAGACCGCATCACGCGGCATGCGCGAGCGCGCGATAGAACTCAACCGGCGAAATTGTTCCAAGCAAGCCCGCGACCTGACCATCGCCAAGTTCGACGATCCACTGACGTCCCTCCTGATCGATCGCAACATCCGCGCTGAAGAACGGGCTCGGAATCTTCCGGAGAAGGGATTCGATCTCCGCATCGATCGGCGGCGGAGAAGACGTTTGACTTTCTCGGATCGCCCCCTGAATCATCGGCTTTCCGTCGAACCAAAATGTTCGCCACTCCCGGACCGACGGCCACCCGGAGCCATCGGCCCCTTCGGCGCGCGCGAAGGGAACGTATTGTCGAAGCACAACGCCGCCCGCGAGCCATTCGCCTTGGCGCTCGACAAAGTTTGAAAGCACCGTCCGAAGCTGGTCCACATCACCCGCATCCGGCACAAAACAAGCTTCTGCCCACTCGTGCTTTCGGGATTTCACGTAGTCCTTAATCACCAAGCTTCCGTTCCCGAATTCGGATGCCCGGCGAACGCATTCAGAGATCAACGCATCCGGACTTTTCCCATCGCAAGCGACCCAGACGCTGCGAGGTGTGCGGGATTCGATTCGAGAATAGCTTGAGGGCAGATGATGACAGCAAGTGTATGCCTCCGGGGAGATAACGACGGCGCTGTCGGCCGATCGCAAGGCTTTCACAAGCGATGCATATGCTGCCGCGCTCAACATCCATCCGCGGTAGAGGACACGAGCCGCGAGGAGCGTATGAACCGCGCGGCTCCAATCTCCCGCATCCATCGCAGCCTGGTCGAGCAAGGTGACGCGCAACCCTGCAGCAAGTGCAGCTTCGTATTCTTCCCCAAAGGACGCATCCACGACTCGCGGATCGAAAAGATCGGACGGAAAAGCAATCGTAAGCTCAGGCATCCGCGCAATGTGAGAACGCCGCCGGCGATTTCAAGCGCGTTTCAAAACGGTCTCAATCTTCGTCAGCGCCGATCGAACCTTTTGATCGTCGAGACGCTCCGGACCGAACGAGAAGCGAATCGCATGCTGCGCCCGGGAAGGTTCCTCGGGGTAGAGGGCGGCAACGATCGGCGACTCTGCGACCAGTCCCGAGGAGCAAGCGGCTCCTGCCGAGATGCAAACCCCCTCGAGATCGAGCGCTGCGACAAAGTCCTCGCGGCGCCACGCGAAGAGCGAGACGTTAAGCGCGCTAGGGGTTCGGAACTCCGAACCGTTCTCGACCCCGCCGTGACGAAGAAGAAGCGCTCGGAACTGTGCCTTCCAATTCGCGACTTGCGGCATCGAGCCAATCCGCTCGTCGATCGCGGCGGCCGCTGCCCCAAAGCCGACAAGCGCGGAGACATCCGGGGAGCCCGGACGAAACCCATGCTCTTGGCCTCCACCGAACGTTCTTCCTTCAAGCTCGAGTCGTTCCGAACGAAACCACAGCGCTCCCGCACCCGCAGGTCCGCCAACCTTATGTGAAGCAAGCACCAAGGCGTCACACTCGAGCGCTTCGACATCGATCGGAACACGACCATACGCCTGCGTCGCATCGATAAAGAGGAACGCTCCCGCGTCGCGCGCGAGCTCGCCGATCTCTTCAAGTGGCACCACGGAGCCGGTTTCGTGATCGACCCACGGGAGCACCAGCGCGGCGGGCGAAGGAGCCTCGGAGAGGGTCTTCTTAAGCGCTGCGACCGAGACGAAATCTCTTGGGCATCCGGGGAGCCAGAAGACCTCTCGGACCTTCTCCTCCTCCGCCGAGCGAGCCACTGCGGGATGCGCAAAGGGAAGCGCGATGAGCGATTCGAAGGCGCCCGTCTTCGGCACGAGACCGAGCACCATCAAGTTGCATGCCTCGGTTCCTCCGGATGTGAACACGATATCCTTTGGCGGCGCGCCGATCGAAGCCGCCACCTTCCGCCGAGCCTCTTCTCGGAGTCGCCGTGAAAACCTCCCGAGCCGGTGCGAGCTCGAAGGATTCGCCCACGTTTGTTCGCGCACCTCATCCATCGCGGCACGCGCAACCTCCGAAAGAGGCGCTGCCGCGTGATGATCGAGGTAGATCGGAGAGCTCATACGTCGTCGAGCAGACGCTGCTCGCTGGAGATCGGCTGGCGATAGACTTCCTTCTGCACCTGAATCTCGAAAAGCGTGCCGCCGAGGAGTTTGCCTGCCACCGGCACTCCGGGGGGGCTTTGCACGCGTAGCGAACCGCCCTGAGCGATTGCGACGCGGCGCGCGAACGCGAGACCAAGACCCACTCCTCCGTGACGACGAGTGACCGAACCATCGACTTGATAGAAGGGTTCCAGGATGCGCTGACGCTCATCCGCGCCAACGCCGGGGCCGCTGTCCGCGATGGAAAAACTATAGTGCTCCGCGCCCACCGTCACCGCGCAAGCGACCGTGCCGCCGCGCGGGCTATACTTGATCGCATTGTCGATCATATGCACGAGGGCCCGGCAAAGCTTGTCGGGATCACCTCGCGCGATGAGCGGCTGAGAGGGAATATCGAGTGCAAGCTCCACCACCCCTTCATCCACATCTTGGGTCGCGTCGTGAATCGCCTTTTTGACGATCTCTCCAAAGTCATAGCCGCGCTCGTAGTAGTGCATTCGCCCCATCTCAAGCGCGCTCACGTCGAGCAAGGTATCCGTCACGCGTCGCAGCCGTCGAGTGGAGCGCGCAATACTGAGCAAGCACTTCCGCTGAAGCTCCGTCAGCTCTCCCATCTCACCTTCGAGCAGGAGTTTGATATATCCGACGACCGGCGTCATCGGAGTCGCGAGCTCGTGGGAGACGTTCCTCAAAAACTCCCGTCGGAGGCGAGAGGTTTCTTCAAGCTCGCGGTTGGCCTCCGCAAGCTCCTGCACCTTCGCTTCGAGCTTCTCCACGATACGCTGCGATTGAACGCGCAAACGTGCTTCCGGGGGGGTGCTCGGCGGGCGTTTATCGACTTCGCCGAGATAGCTCTCAACCGTCGCGCAAAAGCTCATCGGATCGATCGGTTTGGAAATAAAGCCATCCGCACCGACAGCAAGACTGGTCTCGGGATCTCCCTCTGCAGTGATGGCGACGATCGGGACATCGCGAAGCCCTTCGGAACCTCGAAGACGGAGCGTCACTTCGTACCCGTCGAAGTTCGGAATATTGATATCCACCAAGATCAGATCGGGCTCGACCTCTCGAGCAAGCCGCAAGCCCTCGAGCCCATCGGCGGTGTCGATCACCTCATGCCCGGCCGCGCCGAGCAGTTTCTCGACCAGCCTTCGGCTGCTTCGGTCATCTTCGATATGGAGAATTCGAGCCATACCGAAGGTATCCTACACCCTTCCTACTCTCTCGACGACTTCAAATGAACGCGCGCAGGCAACGCTCAGGAGCCGAATTTGTAGGTGAACCCGAGGCGACCATAGAGCTCTGTGTCTTCAACCCGGAGACCAAAAATATCTCCCAAGATGGGGCGGCGCGAGAGCGTCTCGCCGATGACATCTCCGACAAGCCCGGCCAGGATCCCCTCAAAAGTGGCGAAGATATTAAACGCCGAACTCACCGATAACTCGATGGTTCCTCCAACACGAAGGCGAGCATACGAGCGGCGTTCGTCCGCGAGGCGTTCGCCATCGAGGAGGATATCGATCGGTCGGTCAATGATGCGATTGCTCTCTTCGCGGCAGCCACGCAGGTATCGGCACTCATTGCTTTCGCCGTTAAACGCATAGCGATCCGAGTGATAATCGAACGCTCCAAAGAGGGTGAAGGCAGCGGTCGAGAGAAAGTGCAACGTGCTGCGAGCCTCTATCGAGAAGAAGAACGAGTTCACGGGGAGCGGCTCCGCTTGCATGCCGGCGCGCCCCTCGTCCTCAAGCTCCTGTTCCGTCTCTTCTTCCGTCCCGCCGAGGCCGCCACCAATGCGGGCCACAACGCCAAGCGAGAGCGCGCGGACCGGGCGGAAGCCAACCCGTACTCGCCCTTCGAACTCGGTGAGGCGATAGAACGTCGTCCGGATCGCGACGCCCGCGTCGAGGAAATCGAGGACGCCAATGCCGAGACGAAGCTCGAGCAGAAACGGCCAGCCGACCGACGCGTCGACCGCCACCAAGTCTCGAGAAAGCGGAGTCGCTACGTGTGAGAACGCTGCCTCTACGGGCTCCTCGGAGAGAATATCGAAGTTGCCTTCGTCGAGCATCGCTTCGATGACCCGCGGCTCGTCGCTCGGTCGCAACTCAACGCGCGCGACGTAGGATTCATGCCCTTCGGACCGCACCTCAATCTCGTGCCCCCCCATCGGTAGCGAGCCTTCCCAAGGCACAGGCCCGCGAGCTTCCCCGTCCACGTAGAACTCTGCGCGCGGCACATCGGCGATGACGCGCACCGGTACGCCGATCGGACGGAGCTCCGCGTTGACTTCGCAGCTTTCGTCGACACTGACCGGACAGGTATGGCGGAACTCGCGATAGCCTTCGGCGCGCACCGTGATCGAGTGCATCCCGGGGCGTGTCGACTCGACGATGACCGGTGGGGCGCCGTGCGATTCGCCGTCGACGAATACCTCGGCGCCGTCAATATTCACGCGCACGATCACCTGACCGCCATGCGCCGCCCCCGGCTCGAGCTCGACGGAGATCACGCTCTGCCTTTCAACGGAAACCGTCACGGGCTGAGAATTCGAGCGATATCCAGGGGCCGAAACTTCGACGATATGTTCACCTGGGGTGAGCTCGTCGACACTCACGGGCGCGATGCCAACTTCGTTGCCATCAACGCGAACACGAGCGCCCGGAACGTTGCTCAAAACGCGCACGGTGCCCGTTTCTTCGTGCGTCGGCCGAAGCTGAGGGTTCAACGCGACTCGCTCTCCGGAGACGATGGTGATCTCTTGTACAAAAGGCTCAATTGAAGGGTCGTCCGCGCGGACTTCAACCCGGTGGCTGCCCTCTGAAAGACCGTCGATGACCGTGGGTGTCGAACCGCGTGGCGTGCCATCGATGTAGACCGCAGCCCCGGATACATCGCCGGCGACAAGCACGGAACCCGTTCTCTCTTGCTCGGCCTCAAGCAAAATCGGCAGCGTCATCCGGTGACCGCCCTCGAGATCAACCCAGCGGTGAAAAGTCACGAAACCGTCCCGCTCGACCTGAATCAAATGGCGTCCTGGACGAAGATTGGTCTCGTACGGGAGCAACCCAACCGGCTGCCCATCGATCCGGATATTGGCGCCGTTCGCGCTATCGTTTTGCGCGATGAGCTCAAGTCGAGCGTGGGCGTCGAGGACGGCGCGAAAGGTCTCTCTCCGCCGGCGAACGAAAATCGCAAGCCGCTCTTCGTCGTGGTTTGGGCTTCGAAAGATCAGCGTGTGATTTCCCGCCGGCACGCGGATGTTGACGAGCGGGGTTTGGCCGAGCAACGCGTCAGGTGTGTCTCGGTCGAGAAAGACCGACGCGCCCGGGGGCGTCGACTCGATATGCACCGGGATCTGGGCCTGGGCACCCGCACGCATCGGCCCAAAGAGAGAAGCAAGTGCGATGACAATGAGCCAATGCCAACCGCAGGAGAGCCCTTCGATCGTCGTGAGCTCTCGCCCAAAGTCAGGATTTTTCTGCTCACTACGCATCAAAGAAAGTCGGTCGGTCCGCGAAGAAGACCCGCGCGGAGTGCATACCCCGCGAAGGCCCCTCTGTCGCGCACTCGTAGCAGTCCGTTCGTATTCTCAGCGGTTGATCAATGCGAAGTCCTGCGGGTCGCCCGAAAATTCGGGGAGTGAACCTCCGCTAATACTCGCGCTGGTGCACGTTCCCAAATCTCCGCAGGTTTGGCCATCCGGGCATTCGACATCAACGCAGATATCGAGGAGGTAGACCGGAAGAGCAATCGAGCGATCCAACTGGAAGTCGGTCACGACGCGACGTTCGATCGTCGAGCCATCTCGAAGCGTGGCAGAAGCGTCCACGGTTAATGTGCTGGCTTCGCCTTCGAGTACGAACGCGATCGACGCGGGAAACTCCGGCGCGCCGGCAGCGTCAAAATCGAGCAGCGTGTCGAGTGGTGGGGAGGAATCCCCGGAGCCGCTGGCGACAAGACGAATGGATTCCACCTGCGAAGGGCTCTCCATATCCAAGATCAGCACGATCTCGGTGGGGGAGGCGCATCCGGAGATCGCCATTGCAGCAAGGAAGAATGAAAACAGTCGAAACGGGGAGAACTTCATCATCGGATCGTGACCCTTCCCGAAGCAATATTGCCCTCGTAGGGTTGATTGTTGAGCAAGATTACCGTGGTGGCTGCGGCCGCCCCAACCACGACGACGCCGACGATGATTCCGATGATGAGACCCGCCGAACCGCCTTCATCGTCGTCCTCTTCGCGGGGCGCGATCTCGATTGGCGAGGGCTCTTCGGGCGTGATCGGGGTCGCACCAGCGACGGTCGCGGGATCGAGCGCCGGGGTCACCTCGATCGTCACCTCGCTCTGCTCAAGGCTGATGCGGGTTCGCTCGGTGTGAATCGTTTCTCCGGCCCGAAGCACCTCGATTTCATGAAATCCCGGGTTTAGATCAACCGACGCCCCAACGTTCTGAGGCTCCCCATCCACGCGCAAAATCGCGCCAGGCAGCTCCGGGGAGAGCGCAAAGCGTACGCTTGCAATGGAGGCTTCAACCTCGCGAAGCTCCTCGCGGACACGCTCTCGCAGGGCCTGGTTATCGTTCTCGGCGAGAAAGAGGCGAAACGTCTCCCGTGCCTCGACGAAGCGTCCAGTCTGCTGCTGCGCCGCGCCCAAGTTGACCAAGATCGGCACTGCCTGCGAAAGATCGTAGGCTTCCTGAAAGAGCGGGAGTGCGGCCGCCCAATCTTCTTGATCTGCCGCCTCAAGACCTTGAGCGAACGCTTCTCGCGCACGTTCCCGGTCATCTTGAGCCTCGGTCATCGCCGGAAGACTCACGAATACGATCGCAAGCCAAACGCCGAGTTTTAACACCAGTCGATTCACTCCCCGTTTATACCAAAGATGGGTGGGCACTCGCGAGATCTGCGCACGCAACCGCTCTTCGGACGCCTCGAGCTTCGGGCCACGTTTCGCGAAAAACCGGATATTTTAATCAATAAATACAAATATTTAGCGTTTTCTTTCGGGCCCGTAAGAGCTTCGTAAGAACTTCCGCGTTCTATTCAGAGTGCGAACTGGGCGAAGTCATCGACAAGAATCCCCTCGCGAACTTCACCCCCACGTATCTGGAGCACGTTCATGACCCTCTTCCCCTCACTCACTCCTCGAACCATGACTCGACTCTTTGGCGCCTTCGCTCTGAGCGCGACCCTTCTCGGCGGCGCTCCGGCGGAAGCTTCTGCGCAAAGCCCCGCGGCGGATAGCAGCGCGCAGGCCGACGGCCATCATCACCGACGCGGTCGTCATCACCGACGCGGACATCGCGGGCCGATGGCGATTCTCCGGCAGCTCGATTTGAGCGATGCGCAACAGGAACAAGTCCGAGAGATCATGCGCTCCTCTCGAGCAGAGCGGCAGGCGATTCGTGCCCTTGAGGGCGAAGAGCGCCGCAGCCGAGCGCACGCCCACCGAAGCGCCGTTCGAGCCCGTATTGATGCGGTGCTAACCCCCGAGCAGCGAGCGCAAGCGGCGCGCCTTCGCACGGAGCAGCGCGCCCGCCGAATCGAGCGGAAGGTCACGCGTATGACCGAACGATTGAACCTGACGCCGGCCCAAGCCTCGCAGATTCGGGCCATCCTCGAGCGCAACGCACCCACTCCGGGGACGCGCCCAAATCGTGATGCGCGACGTGCGGTCCGCGCCGAGATCAATACGGTCCTGACCGAAGAGCAGCGAGCCTTGCGACGCGCCCATCGCGCCGAACACGGTCGCCGCGGACGAGGACATATGCGCGGCCATCGCCGAGGCGGGATGCGGGGACACGGAGGAGCGAGCGCGCCCGACGTCGCTCCCTAAGTCCGAACAGGATTCAACCGAGTCAAAGCCGACGGTCTTCAAAAGACGTGTCGGCTTTGCTCGTTTGACGTGGGAAGTTGTTAGAGCGACCGATACAGTCCGTATTGGAGCGAAGTGAACTTTCCTTACGATTGTGAAGGATTGGGCGGGGGCGCGAATCCAGGTGATGGATCCGACCTCGCCCAAACCGCGTGACGCTTTCCGCTCTCGTGCCAGACAAGAAAGCAATCGCCGTTCGATTCAACACGAACATTGGCGCGGGGAACCTCTACGGTCGATTCCTTGGCGGTCACTCTTCCAACGATATCGCCAACCAGTGCCCAGCCCGCACCCATTCCGATCATTCCGAGTACACCGATCAGCATCGGGCCCTTTCGATAGCGCATCAGTTCCACGCCGATTTCTTCGAGAAGCATGACGATGGCGACGATCGCCGCGACCCCAACGATCGCACCAAAAATGCCCGAGATTCGAGTGAGCCAGACGCGCTCACGCTTTCCGCGCAAGCGAATGCTCCCTTCGGTATGTGTCAAAATGCCTTGCTTCACAAAGCGGCCACTCGTGACACCGAGCGCCTTTTCTTCATCGATACTTGGCGCAAAAAACTGCACGCGCTGTTCCATATTCACATCCCTACAGCCTTTGCGAGCACTGCGCGGCGCTCGCCATTTTCGTTCCAGACGAGAAGCCACGAAGCGCCCATCGTTCGCATCTCGACCTCGCTTCGCGGCAGATCGAGCGAAAACGGACGGCGCGTGAGCCAGCCGACTACACCCGCGCTCATGGAGCTGCCCGCCACGCCCCCGATCAGCGCGGAGAGTGCGACCCAGGTCGCGCCGTTTCGATGTGCCAGAAGATCCGCGCCCATCTGCTGGACGAGAAACGCGATGCCAAGCGTCACCAATACGCCGAGCGGGAAACCGAGTCCACGCGCGACGCGCACCGCTCTCAGCCGCTGCACCTTCCCGCGAAGCGAGACCCCGTCGGGGCTGAGATGAAACCAACCGCGGCCCCAGAGCCCAGCGCTCTTCAGGGTATCGCAGGGCTGCCCATCAAACTCCCCCGGGGGAGGCATGAACCGAACGTCCATCATGCCTCGTTCTACGGCGACTCTTTCAAGATCCTTCCCGGCAATGATTCGTAGGGTGTACGAACGAAACGGACGGCTTCTCCGAGCTCGTGAGGGCTTGCTACGATCGGGCCCTCTGCTCTACCATCCGGGCAACCCCGGATAGCGATGAGCGACCAAGAAGCCTCAAAAAAAACAGATGAATCTCCTGATGACGCGACCAATGAAGGTGGCGGTGAGGGGGAGCGACGAAGGCTCGAGGGCGTCTTTCGTGAGGCATTTCGAAAAGCGGTGGAAAAGGGCGTAGAGGCCGGCGTTGGAACACTCAACCGGGCGGACAAAGCCGTTCGGGGAGTGGTCGACGAGGTGCCGCTCCCGAAGGAGGTGGCCGGCTATTTCTTTAATCAGATCGACGAGACGAAGAACGTCTTGGTGCGCGTCGTCGCCGGAGAAGTCCGCGACTTTCTGGACGCGACGGATGTTGCCGGCGAGCTCCAGCGTGCGCTGACCTCACTCTCCTTCGAGATCAAAACCGAGGTTCGCTTTATCCCGAACGATGCCGGCGGGATTCGTCCTCAAGTTCGCGCCAAAGCAGCGCCGAAGGTCAAACGCGCGACGCAGCCTCCGCCGGCAAATGAAGACGACGAATAGCCCTCTTTAGCGAGTCTTCCCGATCGCGTCGTCCTTGAGCATCACGTTCTGAAGCGCACCGATCGAGCGTAGCGCTTCGTACACGGAGACAGCGACGGCGTTCGAGAGGTTCAGGCTTCGAACCGCGCCAAGCGTTGGGATCGCGACCGGGATAATATCGGGCCGCTCGAGAAACGCTGGATCGAGACCGCGAGATTCTTTGCCGAAGATCAGTGTATCGCCGGGTTGAAAGTCCGCCTCAAGATAAGAGCGCTCGGTGTTGGCCGTGAACGCAAAAAGACGCGTGTCCTCCGGGAGTTCGGAACGACACGCGTCAAAATCGTCGTGCACATGAAGATCAACCAGCGGCCAATAGTCGAGGCCCGCGCGGCGAACCGCTTGCTCGTCGATTCGAAACCCAAGCTTGCCGACCAAGTGAAGCGCGCTCTGTGTCGCCGCACAGGTGCGTGCGACCGCGCCCGTATTTGGCGGGATCTCGGGCTCGATGAGCACCACATGAAGTTTGTCGAGCTGGGTTTCCGCTCGGAGTTTCATTCCACGTGGGCTCATCTGCGAGAGAGCGACTACGGCGCCGGAGGAGGAACTGCGCCGCCACCGCTGGTGAGCTGCGCGCCAACCGCGGCGAAGTTAAAGCCGGAGGACCAGCCATCCTGGAAGCGCATGTCGAGGGCGCAGCGGCCACCTTCCACGCGGGTTCCGTCGCCATCAATGCAGGCGGTGATGACCGGCTGGCATCCGGCCGGGCCGGTGCGCGCAACTTCGAAACGCTCGAGGCCGTCACCGTCAACGTCCACGTCCGGCGCTCCGCCCGAGAGCGGGAAGAAGAAGCCTTCCGGGGTACCACCGAGAAGGAGATCGCCAAGGTTCGTGTCCCGGCCAGAACCGTCGCAAGGCGGCGCGGGAGGTCCGCCAATCATGCTAAGCGGATTCGGAACAAACGCGAGGCTCGAGACGGGAACCGCACCACAGAGAACACCGTTACGCACGCCGCTCAGCGCTCCGTCGGTCGCGAAGGTCATCCCCGTGATGTAGCCCTGCTTGATCTCCAAGGGGAGGAACGTGATGGGGATCAACACATCTTCCGGGCCACCTTCGAGCATGCCGCGCGAGACCGAGCTCGCGAACGAGGCGACGGGGTTACCAGCATCGTCAAGCGCTGCGGGCGAAACGGTGAAGAGCCCGCTGCCGCTGAGGTTATTGCCCGGGTTGCCGTCCGCGTCTTCCCCCTGAAGCCATGCGATGGAGAAATCGGGGTCGGTGAAGCCAGTCGGGTCATCAAGGCCGAGCGGGTGCATCAGTGCGATGATATCGGTGCCGATCGAATCGCCGAGGAACATCGAGTTCACAATGCCGACGAGCGGGCCAAGCGTATTCGAGAACTGATTGTCGACAACACCGTCGCCGCTGAAGTCACAACCGACGGTCGTACCGCCGATCTGAAGCGAGCTGATGACCATCGAGCGCTCGGTCTGGCAGTCCGGACCGCAGCCATCGAATCCAACGTTATTGCCATCGTCGCAGGTTTCCCCCTCGTCGAGGTCGCCGTTGCCGCACATCGCGATTCCGAGGCAGTTCGCCGCACAGCCGGGCGTTCCGTCGCAAAGCTCACCAACATGCGCATCGCGAATGCCGTTGCCGCAGGTCTCGTCCGAGGTGCAGTCGGAGCGGCAACCATCGCCCGAGCGGTTGTTGCCGTCGTCGCAAACTTCGTCTCCGCCAACTTCGCCGTCACCGCAGAAGGCCTCACGGCGACACATCGAGTTGCAGCCATCGCCATCCTCGGTGTTGCCATCGTCGCAGGATTCGCCCGCCTCAAGGCGTCCGTTGCCGCAGTCCATCTCGACGGTGCACTCGGCCGAGCAGCCATCGCCACTGGTGTTGTTGCCGTCGTCACAGCCTTCGCCTTCATCGGTATTTCCATCACCACACGAAGGGGTGGGCGGTACATCCGGCACGTCCGAATCCGGCGTATCACCATCGGGCGTGTCGCCATCTGGGGTATCGCTATCCGGAACGTTCGAATCCAACGAAGCGTCAAACATGATTCCGCCGTCTTCTTCGATCGTCGTGCTTTCGGGGCAGGCGATAAGAAGGATGGCAACTAGGGGTACGAGCGCGCGCATCAACATAAGTTCCTCCAAAGAGGCCGGAAGCCTATCGCACCTTTCGCCGCATGGCGAGCGGGCGAGGACGGTTCATCAGGAGAGGTTGGCAAGGAGGATCGGGTTCATCCCCAGTGCGCCGGTCTACAGAGAGCCGACGAGGGTGGACAGCGGGGCGCTTCACGAGAGAAGATAAGCGAGTGATCATTGGTCTTCCTTCACTCCCTCGCTCATTGACCGCGAAGCTCCGGGTTCCGGTGATGACATTCGTCGCTGCGTTGGCGCTCACCCTGCTCTCCAGCCCGGCCGCCGCCCAGGACGATACCGCCGCGGCTCGGGCTGCGTTTGCTCGTGGTCAAGAGGCCGCCGCCGAAGAGCGCTGGTCCGACGCGCTCGCAGGCTTTCAAGAAGCTTATATGATGAGCGGGGTCCCGGTCGCGCTCTACAACCAGGGGATGGTGCTCCGGGCTTTGGGCCGATTTCGTGAATCGCGAGACGCCTTCGACCTGCTGCTGCGAGAGCATCCGGATTTCGCTTCCGCCGAGGAGGCGCGAGCAACACGGGACGAAGTTGCGGCGCGGGTTGCGGTCATGGAGTTGGTCGGTCTCGACCCGGATGCCGAGTATACGATTCGGCTCGACGGTCGCGAGGTCGAGGCGGAGCCCGCGAGCGAAGTCGAAGTCGAAGCGGACCCCGGCGAACATACGGTCGAGGCCGAGCGCGAGGGGTATGTTCCTTTTCTCGCAGAGCGACGGCTTCGTGATGGCGAGAGAATCGTGGTCGAGGTCGCCATGGAGGAAGCGGATACCGGAAGGCCCATCGCGCAGAGTCCTGCGTTTTGGATCATCACCGTCTTGGTGGTGGGCGGCGCTGCCGCAGCGACCGGAATCATCCTCCAAAACAACGCCCAGGCGCAGCCTGAGAGCGGAAATGTGCTCAACGTCAGCCAGGAGCTTTCGCGATGAGAGCTTTCGTTCTTGCGCTCGTAGCGCTCGGTATTCTCTCGGGCTGCAACAAAATTGGCATCCTCGAGGGCAAGATCGAGGTAAGCAATCGTGTGGTCGATCGCTGCGATTCGGGAGAGCTCTTTGTCTCGGTGCAGGCGATGACCTCGGATCGCTTCGCCTCGGATTGGGCGGGCTCGGATCTGGAAACGGAGTCGGTGGCGCCGGGGAGCCCGTACGAGTTCAGCATCACCTCCTCCGACCCGCTTGAGAACCTTTTTCTCAAGACACGTTTTTGCTGCGATGCGGAGTGTCGAACGGTCGAATCGCAGGTCTGGACGACGCTTGAGTCGCCGATCTATGTGAATCAGAGCGCGAATCGGTCCGTCACCCGCTGGACACAATCGCTGACCGAAGCTCCGGTCGTCATCGATGAGATGAGCTGCGACGGATGCACGGGCGCGTGCGTCTCGGGTCGGTGCATTTCGA
Organism: Myxococcota bacterium; assembly: GCA_020629955.1. Lineage (GTDB taxonomy): Bacteria > Myxococcota_A > Polyangia > Polyangiales > Houyiibacteriaceae > JAHDCI01. The sequence goes on from JAHDCI010000028.1 coordinate 31,866, forward strand.
CGCCCCCCGAGGGAAGCGGCTGTAGCGTGGTCGGCATCGAAGGCGAGGCCGACCCGCGGATCCCCACCTGGCGCTGCGAAGTCGACAAGTGTCAGATCGCCGGCTGCTCGGAAGGTATGGGCAACTTCTGCGATGGGGATCTCCACATCTGCGAGCTCGACTGAACCGCCACATCCTCTTGAGCGCGTGAACGTCGCTCAGATTCTGCCCTCAAGTCGGCGAGAACATTGCAACGCAAGGACGCTCGGATCTACTATCGCCGTATGCGGATCTTACCCTCCGGCCTTGTGCGCACATGTCTTTTGGCCGCGTCGTTGCTTTTCCTTCAAGCGAATTTGGCGAGCGCGCAACGCGTGGTCTTTCCGGGTCCGAGCGGCGAACCGAGCGAGGGTGAAATCGCGGAGGCGCGCGATCTCTTCGTTGAAGGGACAGGTCACGCCGAAGCGGAGCGATGGGCCGACGCGCTCGACGCATTTGTGGAGTGTTACGCGCTCTCCGGCGTTCCCGCGGCCCTCTTTAATGCTAGCAGCACGCTACGATCGATCGGCCGTTACCTCGACGCACGTGATTCAGTCGACCAGCTCTTCCGAGAACATCCCGAGCTCGATGAATCCCTCCGAGGCGCCGCGACCGAACTGCGCTCCGAAGTGGAAGACCGCATCGCTACCCTGGTCGTGCGAGACTTGCCCGTCGACCCGGGTTTGATTCTGCGTCTGGATGGTTCCACCCGGCCGGATATTGGAGACCGTCCCCTCTCGCTCGAAATGGACGCTGGTCCGCACAACCTTCAGGTGGAGCTCCCGGGTTACGAACTCTTTCTATGGGAAGGCGAGCTCGGTGAGGGAGACCGCACGAGCGTGCAGGTGACACTGACCGAGATCGAAGAAGGTGGCAGCGGGCTGCGAACGGTGCTCTGGGTAACCCTCGGGTTGGTGGTCGCAGGCGGACTCGCCGTCGGCGCCTATTTCCTCTTCCGGCCCGAACCTCTCGAACCCCAAAGCATGTTCACGGTGGAGCTTTAATCATGAGACGCCTTTCGATCACTTCGCTTCTCCTCGCTTTCGCGGCTGCGGTCAGCGGATGTTCCGCGGGGATCATCGGCGAAGCCTTCCTCGACCTACCCCCCATCGGTTCCGACGCGGAGGTCTTCGCGGTCGTGCAATTTCAGATCTCCGAGGATGGGGTCGAGCCTGTCGACCAGTTTATGGATGATTGGCGCGATGGCCGAACGCTCGATGGATTCCCACTCAACGAGACCGAGCGGACGGACGTGCATATCAGCGTCATCGGTCAGCCCGAGTTTGATCGCAAAGACCTGCTCGTGCGCGTGCGGTACTGCGGGAGCGCTCTTTGCGACGCGATCGGCGACGATATGGCCCCCGAATCGCACTTCGTCGTCGAGCGCGCGTTTTACAATAACGAAGTCACCGAGTTCGACTTGCCGGTCGCAACCCTTCCGACCGAAGCCAGGCCCGAGCCTGTGCGGATCCCGTACTGCTCGGTGCGCGGTTGCCGGCCGATGATTCCGGGCCGCGCGTGCCGCATCGACGATACGCACTTCTGCGAAGAAGGCAGCGACGAGTGAGCGAGCTTCCTGGCAAACCCCCTCGTCTCTCGCTCACCGAGAAAACCGAGATCGTTCTTCCGCAACACACCAATGCCATCGGGAGCGCATTCGGTGGAACGATCATGTCGTGGATCGACATCTGCGCGGCCGTCAGCGCCCAGCGTCATTGCGGTCGCGTCGCGGT